>PCQY01000002.1 GCA_002770755.1 candidate division WWE3 bacterium CG23_combo_of_CG06-09_8_20_14_all_40_14 | reverse complement strand
AGATATCGGTGTATGTTAAATCGCTTAGTGTAGACCCCCTATGCGTTATAGATCTAGCAAGAACATCTTTAATAGCGGCCAATAAAATAGCCAATTGCCCAGTTGCTATAGCAGCAGTCTTCGTTTGGGGATGAATTTTTGCCATAAAAAGCGCTTCATTTGCGTAAATATTTCCAATACCAGCTATTAGTCTTTGGTCAAGCAAAGCGTTTTTTATATTTGTCCGCCAGCTGGCGGATTTGCTTTTGATTATTTTTGCAAAGTCCGAAGCGGTTATTTTGAAGGGGTCTGGACCATATTTGTTTTCAAGGGTTTCCATCTTCTCAAAAAGTTGTACATACCCAAACCGTCTTTGGTCTGTAAAAACGAACCTGCTGCCATCGTCCAAACAAAAAACAACTAAGCCTTTGCTAAAGGTGTCCCTTTTATACAATCTAACAAGCCCCGTCATAGCAAGATGCAAGGCAAGAAATTTTCTGGAGGATGCCTTTTCTAATGTAACCACAATTACTTTTGCCACCCTGTCTACACCAATAATGATTGAATTTATTATGGCATTTTCAAAACTTTCGCCAGCGGGGGTTGTTTTGTAAGTTTTATTAACAAAAACAGAAGAGATTTTTTTTCCAACAATCTCTTTTTTTAGCTGATTTACAATTGTTGTAACTTCAGGTAATTCAGGCATTAAACAATGTCAGAGCCTTAAATCTAGATTCTTGGGGGGTCTCTGACCCCTCAAGGGTCAGACTCCTAGGAAATTCGGGTTTACAGCTCGGATTTCTTTAAACTCCCCCCACTTTCTGTTGACATAAGTTCCCAGCTCATCTTGAAAACGCTCCCTGGTGTACCCTCCCGCCGTCTCCTTACAGTTTTTTTCCCAATTAACCTTTTTTTCAAGCACTTCAAACCTCTCAATAGCCTTTTTAACCCCGTCCACCGTGGGAGATTCAATAAATACCCCATTATAGCCATCCACAAAATAGTCCTTAAACCCGCCCTGATTTAAAACCATAGCCGGTTTCCCAAAATGCATCGCCTCAAGAGGCGCCATCCCAAAATCTTCATATTCCACAGGATAAATAAAAGCGCGGCAACCATTAAGCAAAGCCGCTTTCCTTTCTTCAGAAACAAAACCCAGCACCTCAATTTTTCCCTCGCTAAACGGGGCATTCTCCACAATCTTTCTAAATCGCTCTAATTCTTTTCCGCCCCCTGCCACTTTTAAGTCCTTTCCAAGTTCTTTGCACGCCAAAATAACTTTATCGGGATTTTTGTACAAAGACATCCTAGTAATTATTAAATAATAACCCCCCATCTCAGCAGGAGATTTCTCATATTTTTTGCACAAAGAAAAAAAAGGCGGGATTATTTTGGCTTCTCTTTTATAAAATTTGCGAATTCTCTGCTGAACTTCTTTTGAGTTGCATAAAAGAAAATCGGGCCTTTTAGCCGCCTCCTGGTCCCACTTTCTTAAAAAAAAGTCCACACATTTTAAAACAGGCTTCCAATACCATATATCCCTTTTGGATGTTTCGGTGGGGTACCCATATAGAAATCTTGGGGGAGTATGAATATAACTTATATGCAGCTGCTCCTTTCTTGTTCTGACACCTTTAGCAAAGTTTGCTGAAGAGGATATTACAATATCATAAGAACTTAAATCTAATCTTTCAAACAAAAGGGGGTACAATGGCACTAAATATTTATAAAATTTATGCATCAAAGGGTGCTTTGCCAAGCGCGGGCAACGAATATCCGCGCCCTTAAACGCGTCCGTTCCCGCAAACGCTTTAGAATCATACAAAGCGGTATATATAGGAGCATCCGGATACAATTCCCAGATAGCGTTTGCCACGCTCTCCGCCCCGCCGTAGGCGTTAAGATAATCGTGGGTAATGGCAACTTTGGGCTTTGTGGACATTTTAAGCATACGATTATTTTAACATAAAGACGCTTCCACCTAATTTGCAATTCGTTGGGGTCTGAAAACTTAAAATCCAAACCCTATTTGATTCTCGTCTTTGGGTGAGGTTTTGTTTGCGGAAAGTTTTGGCAGTAAAGACTTAAACTCATATTTACCAAAAACGGAAAAAACTTCCTCATTATTAAATTCCTTCACTTCCATATCTTTCAAAGATATATTAATAGGAGCATCTGTTTTGATTGTGGACAATTCTTTTGACAAAAATGCGCTCTCTTTTCCCTCCGTGAGCTTCTTTTTAAGCGACGGGGGTGTAAGGGTGTCAATACTATTATAAATATTTTCTAAACTCCCAAACTCCATAATCAATTTTTTTGCCGTTTTATCGCCAATCCCTTTAACGCCCGGAATATTGTCGCTAGGGTCTCCTCTTAAAGCCTTATAGTCTATAATTTTAACGGGAACGAACCCAAAACTTTTTACAACCGCGTCTTTTGTATAAATTTTCTTTTTCACAAAGGGCGGGCGCGCAGGACGGAGAACCTTAACGAGGCTATTGACCAGCTGAAGCATATCCATATCGTTTGAAACAATGACCATTTCCACACTCTCCCCAGCAAATTTTTCCGCCACAGTGCCAATTACATCATCAGCTTCATAGGTTGGAACCTCTATCACGGGAATGGACATTTTACTTATTACTTCCTTCACAAGCTCCGCCTGTTTATCTAATTCCTCCGCCTCATCCGGGTACTCCTCGCGCCATTTTCTAGTAGCTTTGTAATCTTCAAACTGCTCTTTTCTAAAGGAGGGGCCTGTCTCCCCCGCAACTACAATGTACTGGGGATTAAGTTCTTTAAGGGTGCTCAAAACGGACGAAACAAAACCATAAACTGCATTGGTCTGAATACCGGTAGATGTTTTCATTTCCCGCGGAAAAGCATGGTAGGAGCGATGAAGAAGATTGTAGAAATCAAATATCACCATTCGTCTCATATTCCCATTATACCACCCAAACCCTCTAAAAACCGCCCTAGCATCTGGTATAGGAGCAAGAATAGCATTTAACACAACCCTCTGTTTCCACCAGGGTCATATTGTTGCACTCCGGACAAATGGATGCTCCCTCAAACAAGGAGGGTTGCACCGTAACCTCAACATCTGAATCTTTCTCCTCAATTACCTTTTCAAATCCATCGCTTAATAACAACTCTTTATTCAAAACTTTAGCCACAGCATCCGGTAAACTGCTAACCCTGTTCTGGCCAAAACCTATACTCATAGAACCTCCAATACCGGATAACTGATTGCGTATTTCTTCCAAAGCTTTGTTGGGCTCTCTTGCGCTTCTGAGCCACCCGGAAATCAACCTTCCCATCGCCTCTGCCATAGAAGCTAGGTCGCTTCCGCTTTTTCCTATATTTACAAAAACCTCAAAAGGGCGTCTGCCTGTTTCGCCGTTGCGGTTTACCGTAATAAACGCTTTTCCAACAGGGGTAGCTATTTTGTGGGTTCTTCCCACAACTACCGAGGGGCGGGGCCTAATACCCCCCTCCATTTTCAGAAGCGTCCTCTGCTTTTCCTCCGCCGTTTCTTTCGTTTCTAAAACCACCTCTTGTCTTGAACCTGTTACATAAACTGTTAAACCCTTGCACCCCAATTCCCACGCTTTCATATACGCATTCCTCACATCTCCTTCTGTGGCCTCTTTTGGAAAATTACAGGTTTTTGATAGGGAATTGTCTACAAAACATTGGATTGCCGCTTGCATTTCTATATGCTCACTTGAAGTTATATCCATTGCGGTTACAAAAGTTTCTTTAATAGTACTGGAAGCGCTTTTACAGCCTTTAATCGTTCCCTTATTTAGAGCCTCCCTAATAATCTCATCTTTTTGGGTCTCATTTAATTTCTCCTTCTCCAGCGCTTTCTTGAATAAAGGGCTTATGTATGCAAGCCTCAAATTATCCTGGCCCCCAGCCGCCTGATAAACATTTCTAAAATAAGCTAACGCAAACACCGGTTCGCACCCATACCCTTCAACATCAAACACTGTGGCCGTAGTGCCGGTGGGGGCAACTGTTAATTGAGTGGAATTTCTGATACCATATTTTTTTAAATCTTTTTTAACTTCGCGCCAGTTAAGGTTAGGCCGCCCAAAATTCTCCTTATAGGAAAATAAAGGCTTGGGGATACTCCATTTAAGTTTTTGGGGATTATAGATGCTTTCTTTTATTCCGGGAAAAGCTCCTCTTTCTTTGGCAAGCGCTATACTTCCTTTCATAGCGTAAAACCGCATAAATTCCGTTATCTGGCCCGCCAGCTCCAAGCTTCTTCTACTGCCATAACGAATGCCCATTTTATAAAAGCCGTCGCCCAGCCCCATAAAACCAAGGCCTATCCGGCGATTTTTTAGCGCCGCTTCCTTTAGTTGGGGGACCGAAGGAATATATTTATTCTGCGTAATTACATTATCCAAAAACCTTACCGCTAAACTTACCGATTCCCGCAAATGCTCCCAGTCTATTTTATTCTCTTTCACAGATTCGCTGATATTAATATGCCCCAAACAACAGTTTTCATAGCCACCCAACCATTGTTCGCCGCAAGGGTTGGTGGATTCAAGGATGTACTGTTCGGGAACAGGATTGTCCCTGTTTGCGCGGTCCAAAAACAAAATTCCCGGCTCGCCGTTTTGATAGCTAAACTTTACAATCTCGTTAAAAATTTCTCTTGCCTTTACAGTTCTCCAAACTTTTTTATCTTTGGGATTAATCAAATCAAAATCGCCGTCCTCTTGAACAGCTTTCATAAATTTATCGGTGACGGCAACGGAGATATTGAAATTAGCTATTTTCCCTTCCTCCGACTTGCATTTAATAAAATCAAAAATATCGGGGTGATCCACCCTCAAAACCGCCATATTAGCTCCCCGCCGAGTCCCACCTTGGGCTATTTTGCCAAAAGCCGAATCATAAACTTCCATAAAACTTAGCGGTCCGCTGGCTATACCATTTGACGCCGCTATAATATCCCCTTTAGGACGCAGGGACGAAAAAGAAAAGCCATTTCCCCCTCCCGACTGCTGTATTAGAGCCGCATCCCTCAAAGTTTGAAAAATGCCATCACTTTCCTTCCCCATATCATCCGAAATGGGAAGAACAAAACAAGCGGCTAACTGCCCGAGCTTAGTTTTTGCCCCCGACCATGTTGGAGTGTTAGGGATAAATCTTTTAGACCCCATAAAGAAGTAAAAGAGGTCGGCATACCTTTTCCTATCCTTCTTAGTTTGTTCGGCTTCGGCTATAAAACTTGCCACCCTGTAAAAAGCCTCATTCACATTTTCTTTAGGCTTGCCGTTATCGCCTTTTAGGGCGTATCTGCGCATAAAAATATCAAACGCGTTTCCTTTCATATTAACATTTTTAAGTTTCTTTATAGTTTTAAATTCCTGCATGATTTTTTTCCGTTGGAGGATAACTTTTTCAGTACACCATTTTATAATTTGCCTGTCAACGGGGTGTGTTTGTTGTGGTAACAGGGTAAAAACGAGATTAAAACCTAAAAAGCTACAATCCTAAAATTTTATCTATGTCCTCTTTTTCCAAAGTTTCTTTTATTACAAGTTCTTTTGCCAAATTGTCTAAAACTTTGCGATTTTTCTGCAAGATATCTTTTGCTTCCTTAAAGCAGCCGTCCACAATTTTCTTAACTTCGTTATCAATTTTTTTTGCCATTTCTTCTGAATAAGAGACCTTCTCGCCAAGCTGAAACGCCAGCCATCTTTTTTCTTCACCCCCACCGTAAAGAATGGGTCCTAATGAGCTCATTCCAAACTCGCAAACCATCTTCTTGGCAATTTGGGTAGCCTTTTCTATATCGTTAGCCGCACCTACAGTTTCTTCCTTATACACCAACTCTTCTGCCGCCCTACCGGCTAAAGATATCGTTATAAATCCTAGTAACCTTGTTTTAGTTTCGTTGTATCTATCCCGTTGCGGTGATATATCTGTAAATCCCAAGGTATATGACCTTGAGATAATAGAAACCCTTTGAACAGGGTCGGCGCTTGGAAGTTTGCTTGCCGCTAAAGCGTGGCCTGCTTCGTGATACGCGGTTAGAGTTTTTTCCTCCTCGCTTTGCAAACGTTTTCTTTCGGGACCCAATTTTACTTTGGTGGCAGCATCCATTAAATCACGCATAGTTATTTTGTCCCGCTCGTTTCTTGCGGCGAAAATAGCTCCTTCATTAAGCATATTCTCTATATCCGCTCCGCTAAACCCTACCGTTTGCTGGGCTATTCTTTTAATGTTTAAATCCTCGGAAAAGGGTTTCCCGCGCATATGAATTTTAAAAATTTCTTCCCGCTCGTTCACATCAGGAAGCTCTAAAGTTACCCTGCGGTCAAACCTGCCGGGACGGATTAGGGCTGGATCCAAAAGATCGGGTCTGTTTGTCGCGGCCAAAACTATAACATTTACTCTTTGGTCAAAACCATCCATCTCAACCAACAGCTGATTTAATGTCTGTTCCCGCTCATCGTGGCCCGCAGAAAACGCCATGCCTCTCTGCCTTCCTATAGCATCAATTTCATCTATAAAAATAACGGCGGGCTGAGCGGATTTTGCGGTGGAAAAAAGGTCTCTCATTCTAGCAGAACCCACCCCTACAAGCATCTCCATAAACTCGCTTCCGGCGGCGCTGAAAAACGGAACATTGGCTTCCCCCGCTATAGCCCGCGCCAAAAGAGTTTTTCCCACCCCGCTTGGACCAATCAGCAAAACCCCTTTGGGAATTCTAGCACCAATTTTTTTGTACTTGTCGGGATTTTTTAAAAAATCCATCACCTCGGTAAGCTCCTTTTTTACCTCCTCAGCTCCAGCCACATCTTTGAACGAAATTTTTTCCTTGCCGTTTTTACTGCCTTTTAAAAACACTTTTGCGCGGGATTTTCCAAAGCTAAAAACATCCCCCGCCGCCCCTCTGGCCTGGCGAAGGATAAAAAACAGGAAAACAAGCATTAGAACGAGAGGCGCCACCGTCCCTATAATTTCCCAAATGGGAAGCTGGGGAATAGTGGCAACCCCATCAGGAATTTTAGCTGGGTCAATATTGTAATTTGCTAAAAGCTCCAAAAAATTTTGGTTAGGTTCTTTTATGGAATCTTTGGTTTCGCCGACATTGTAATAAATTTTTAAATCCTCTCCTTTAATTTCAACTTTTTTTACTTCGTCTTTCCTTATAGACTCAATAACCTTTGAAAGCGGCTCAAAATTTTGGCTGTAAAATTCGCTTGAAAAATCGGTGAGGGCGGAAAAAAGCCACCATACAAGCAGGAAAACCAAAAGCATTAAAAACACATTAGGCCTTTTCTTTCTGCCTCCATATAAAATTCCCAGAGGATTGGCTGCAACTTTTCGGTATGTTTTTCTATTCATAATTCGTAGTTTAATTCTTGGCATATTTTAGCAGAGAACGCAAACTTTTAAAACCCCTTTCCCTACAGCTGTTTCGCACGGGACGCTGCCCGCGATAGGAGAATAATAAACTTCCCCGACCTTACGGTCGTGGTCTTCGCTTCGTGCAATAAAAGCTCGTAAAACCTCAAAGATATTCACGCGTCTTTGAAGTTTTTTACTTGATTTGACTAATCCCTCTAAAACTTTTAATATCACCATAGGTTACATTTAGTTTTGTGCTGTTTTAAGGAAAAATGCGTAAATTGAGGAGTTTAATTGAAAAAATTATCTCTTTAGGCTGTTTACTACGGCCATGATTTCCTTTTTTCCCTTTTAACAGAGAGCATATTATGGAAAGCATTCTCGTTATATTCTCAAGCCTCGCTTTATCTGTTGGCGCTCTTGTGGGCGGGTTGTATCTAGGAAAAAGGGGTTCTAAAAACGCAAGTTTAGAAGAGAAGCTCCCAGAAACCCCCAGCGAAAACTCGCTTGCGCAAGCCAAAACCCAAGCTAAGGAAATCGTACTTTCAGCAAAAGAAGAAGCCTTAAAAATTAAAAAATCCGCCGAGGACGAGGCCGAAAGAATCTCAAGCCAGCACTTTAACCGCGTAAAACAGAGGGAAGCAGATGTCGCTAAAAAAGACAAAGAATTGGAAGAAACTCTTGCGCTGAACAAAAGGAGGGCGCAGGAGCTTGAGGAGATTCGCGCCAAACAAGTTGAGAAACTTGAAAAAGTCTCCGGGGTCACCAAAGAGGAAGCAAAAAAAATAGTTCTTGACGCAGTAGAACGAAAACTTTCGGAGGAAATAGGAAAAAGGGTACGGGAAGCAGAGGAAAATACTAGAAGGCAGGCGGACATTTTGGCAAAAGAAGTTCTGCTCGATGCTATGCACTCAGCATCAACAGATTATGTAGCAGAATACACCATCTCAAAAGTAAAGCTGGACGACCCGGAGATGAAAGGCAGAATAATAGGAAAGGAAGGAAGAAACATAAGAGCTTTTGAGGAGGCCACCGGCGTTAATATTGACATGGACGATGATACCCCAAACGAAGTTAGGGTATCGTGCTACGATTCTGTTAGGCGGGAGGTGGCAAGGGTTTCTCTAGAAAGGCTTATTGCCGACGGCAGAATTCAGCCCGCAAGAATAGATGATGTAGTTAAAAAAACCCAAACGGAGCTTGAGCGCATTATGTACAAAGAAGGCGAAAATTTATCCGCTAAATTTGGGGTTTTTAATCTTCCAAAGGAAATTATCTCTCTTCTAGGCAGGTACAAATACCGCTATTCCTACGGGCAGAATATGATAGAGCATACTATGGAGGAAACCCAAATGGGCATTAAAATCGCCAAGGAGCTTGGTGTTAATGTTTATCCCATAAAAGTGGCGTGCCTTCTTCACGATATTGGCAAAGTTTTAACGGACGAGGAAGGAAGCCACATAGAACTTGCGGAAAAACTTCTAAAAAAATACAAGTTCCCCGATAACATAATTAAAGCGGTGGCAGAGCATCATACAGATAAACCCAGCAATATTGAAGGGATTATAGTGCAAATTGCCGACAGCATATCCGGCGCGCGCCCCGGCGCAAGGTATGTGGATTTTGGGGATTATGTAAAAAGAATGACCGATTTGGAATCGGCGGCAAAAAGTTTCGCCGGGGTAGAAAAAGCATTTGCTATATCCGCCGGGCGGGAATTGAGAGTTATAGTAAAACCAAACGAGGTGTCAGACGAAAAGGCGGCAGAATTAGCTCACAGCATAGCGGAAAAAATTGAAAAGGAGCAAACCTATCCCGGCACCGTAAAGGTTTTAATAATAAGGGATTTGAGGGTTTCTGAAATAGCCAAATGAAGATATTATTTATAGGAGACATAGTTGGACGATTAGGACGCGTTGCTATAGCTTCTCTATTGCCAACTATTAAAAGAGGTGATAATATCAGCCTATGCATTGCCAATAGCGATAATATCGCTGGAGGACGGGGCGTAACGGCGCAGACTCTGCGAGAAGTCCAAAACGCCCAAGTGGATTTTTTTACCAGCGGTGACCATATTTTTGATATTAAAGGATTTGATAATGATATTAAAAATTTACCGTTCATTGTTAGACCCGCAAACTTTACAGCCGACTCTCCCGGAAATGAATACGGTATTTTAGACTTAGGAAAACTAGGCCGGTTCGGCATTGTTAGTTTGCTGGGGCGCACTTTTATAAAAACAAACAGCGAGTGCCCGTTTAGAACAATAGATCGGGTGTTGAGTGAGCTGGAGAGAGAATCTTTAAGTGGGATTTTTGTGGATTTTCACGCGGAGGCAACGAGCGAAAAGGTGGCAATGGGCTATTATTTGGACGGGAGGGTAACGGCGCTTGTTGGCACCCACACCCATATTCCCACCGCCGACTGCCGTATTCTTCCAAAAGGAACGGCGTTTGTTAGCGATATAGGTATGACGGGAGCGCTCAATGCAGTTTTAGGAGTAAAAAAGGAGATTGTGATTAACAATTTCGTGTCGTCAATGCAAAAGAAGTTCTTATGGGAAGATGTCGGAGAGGCAATTTTTAGCAGTGTAGTAATTGATTACAACGAAAAAAAGGGAAGAGTATTAAGCATTAAAAGAATGGATAAAGTATTTAAAAATAACTAGAAAGGAAGGTTTTTTGAAGGGGGGTGAATAGAAATGACAAAAACACAATTAGTGGATATGGTTGCTGAAATGTCCGGAACAACCAAAGCCGCCGCGGGAAGAGCGGTGGACGCTCTTGTTGAAACGGTTAGCAAAGCTTTGGCAAAAGGCGAAAAGGTTGTTTTAACCGGATTCGGCACTTTTGAAGTTCGCCGAAGAGCGGCAAGAATGGGAAGAAACCCGCAAACTGGGGCGCCTCTTCATATATCCGCAACCAAGACCCCAGCATTTAAAGCTGGCAAGGCGTTAAAAGACGCCGTAAAGTGAGAAAGGAATAGTTCTTTTCTCTAAAGAATGAAAGGTCCCCCCGCCGCAAGGCGGGGGGATTTTTTAATCCCCTACCCCTCTCAACTTATGTTTAATTCACTTGCGCATTTTTCATCTACTTGAAATTTCCCGAAAATGATAGTAAGCTACACCACATAATAATAAGCGGTGCGTTTGCGGTCTTTTGAGAAAGGAGCAAAAACCTATGCCAGATCTTAATAAGGCGGAGAAAGCTGTCCTTGGCATGTTGTTGGAGCGAGACGGATGGGTTAGTTTAAAGGAAATCTATCGGCGTGTTCACCCCCGAATCACAAAGACTGAGTTAGAAACCATACTTAACACCCTTGTGAAAGGGGGGTTTGCGAGTAAAGGACCTTTTGGGGGTTTTTGCATTGCTTCCACTTACGGGAGTCGTGTGGAGCCCCCTCCCTCTATAGGTATTGCAGTTGGGGAAGATGCGTACTTTGACTCATCCACAGGAACTATTACCATTCCGGCAAGGAATCCGTATCCTTTGGAAACAAATCTTGTGGCGGAAAGCGCTAAAAAATACGATTGAGACTTTCAAAGCGGAGGGTTATACCTGCGATAATTCCTCCGCTATCTTTTCTAGGGAGGAGCTTCTCTGCTTGCCGGTTTTTAGATTTTTCAAAACCGCAACATTTTTTTCCGCTTCAACAGGGCCTAGTATTACAGCATAAGGAATTTGTTTTTTGTCGGCGTATTTAAGCTGCTTATCTAGTTTAGTTTCTTCATAGGAGTAAAGCTCCGCGTTAATAAACCTCTCCCGCAGAATTTTCACGGTTTTAAGCGATAATTCAAAAAGCTCCTTGGAAAAAACTGTAACCAAAACTTTGGTAGAAGTTTTAATATCGGGGATAAGCTCAAATTGCTCCATTGCCTCTAAAGTTCTATCAAATCCAAGCCCAAACCCCGTTCCCGGAATTTCCACACCCAAAATACTTTTTACCAAATTGTTATACCGCTCGCCCCCCAAAACGGAACCTACTTCAAACCCTTCTATTACCACCTCCCAAATAGGCCCTGTGGAGTAGGAAAAAGAACGGATTATGGTGGGGTCAAAACAAACCTGCTTTTTATCAAACCCGTAGGAATATAAGTAATTTAAAATCGTCTGCACAGTACTATTTGGCTCTAACCCCATTACGACAGCCAAATATTTTTTGGAATCGTTTGAATTGAAACCTTTCTTTTGAAGCTCCTCTAATACCTCCGCTTCCCCAATTTTTTTAAATTTATCTATAGAGGCGAGAGCTTTGTAGGGAATATCTTTCAAAAGTGCGCGGTCATTAATTAAAACTTTAGCATTCTTAAAACCCAAGTCTTTATAAATATCAAGGGACAAAGCAATAACCTCGGCATCGGCAATAGGGGATTTAACACCAAAAATATCGGCATCGCACTGCAAAAATTCGCGATACCTGCCTTTTTGCGGTTTCTCCGCCCTAAACACCGTCTGGATTTGGTACCTTCTAAACGGCATAGGAATCTGCTGGTAGTACTGCGCCACCACGCGACAAGCAGGAACGGTTTGGTCATACCTTAAGACCACCTTTCTTTTGCCCAAGTCTTGGAATTTATAAAAAAGTTTCTCGTCCTCACCTATTTGGTTTTCAAAAAGTTCAAGGGGTTCTAGGGTTGGCGTTTCAATAGGGTCATAACCCCATTTTTGAAATGTGGCGGATATTTTCGCTTTTAGCCATTCTCTTTTTAGGGCGTTATCGGGTAAAAAATCCCTAAACCCCTTTAATAACTGCGCTTTGTCTTTTTTCACTCTCTTATTTTACCACTTTTCCCTTCGTCATTGCTAAGGTAAGGATTTTACAAAGTAGACTATTGATTGCGGCATAAAATTTAGGTACAATTAAAATATGTTTGAGGTTTTTGGTATTCTTTTAGTTTTTTTACTTCTTCTAGTCCTTTCGGGGCTTAAAGTTATAAACCAATACGAGCGGGGTATTGTTCTTACGCTTGGTTCCTATTCTTATACTTTAGAGCCAGGATTAAAAGTGGTAATTCCCATCTTTCAAAGGCTCATTAAAGTAGATATAAGAATCACTACATCCGACATTCCTCAGCAGGAAGTAATTACCCAAGACAATTTACCTGTGGGGATTAATGCGGTGGTATATTTTCAGGTTGTAAGGCCGGAAGATGCTATCTTAAAAATTCAGGATTATGCCTATGCGGTAACTCAATATGCGCAAACAGCTTTAAGGGATGTAATTGGCGGTGTTGAGCTGGACACTTTGCTAACCGAAAGGCAGAAAATAGCCGATGAAATAAAATCGCTGGTGGACAAAGAAACGGTTGATTGGGGAATAGATGTTACCTCTATAAAAATTCAAGACATAGAACTTCCCGCAGATATGAAACGGGCTATGGCAAAACAGGCGGAGGCAGAAAGAGAAAGGCGGGCTACCATTATTCGGTCGCAGGGAGAACTTGCCGCTTCTAAAAATTTGCAGGAAGCTATGAAACAAATGGCTAAATCTGGCGCAATTTCTCTAAGAACTTTGCAGACTATAGAAGCAACCACAGCAAACCCTTCTAATACCGTTGTTTTTGCTTTGCCTATAGAAGTTCTTAAAGGTTTAGAAAAGCTGGGGGGCAAATAATTATTTAATGGCTTTTAAGAATTCTTCCGCTAGTTTTCCCGTATCAGCCGTTGCTTGGTAAAACTCTTTCCACACAACCACAATGTTGGCGTCGTTAAAAATAGCTCTTTGAACTTCGCGTATTGTATCTCCGCCCGCAATAGAAATTAGGGTATTATAACTAGCTCTCACTTTGTTTATTTGAATATAAGGAATGGGGATATTCCTGTTAAATTCCGTTTCATCCACCCCTCTGTGGAGCATAACTACATTGGGCATTTTCTTCAATTTTCTTAAAACTTTTAGCGGCTCTTCAACATTCATCAAATCAAGCATGCTGTCCAGACCATATCTCTCACAAGAAGCAATAAAAGAGTTGATAGTCTCTACAGGAGCGTGCCCTAAAGCCACAAGGGCGTCGGCGCCAGCCTGTTTTGCAATTATTACTTCAGTTTCGCCTCGGTCCATAACTTTTAAGTCAGCGACAACATAGCCTCCCCACCAATTCTTTATATTTTTAATGCCCTGCATACCATAGGTTTTTATTAAAGGGGTTCCGGCTTCTACAAGGATTCTGTTGCTTTTTGGAAGGCTGTGGATAATACCAAAAGCATCGTTAATGGTGCCGTTCAAAGCAATTTGAATATAGCGCGTTTTTCTATTAAGCATATTCCTATTTTACCACTTATTAACTTGGAGTTGGTCGGTTGACGAAAATTACATAAAAGGTTATAGCCTCTTTTTGGTTAATACTCCCAAAATGCTATAATTGTGAGAACATTGCCGGGTCGTCTAACGGTAGGACCGCAGGCTCTGAACCTGTGTATCGTGGTTCGAATCCATGCCCGGCAGCCAGTAAAGAGAAGAAAACCGTCGAGGGGTAGCGCTTGCCACGCCAGCCTCCGCG
>PCQY01000029.1 GCA_002770755.1 candidate division WWE3 bacterium CG23_combo_of_CG06-09_8_20_14_all_40_14 | reverse complement strand
AGTGCCTGATTATATGTTACCTACTTCGGCTGATGTGCAAAGATATGCGGAATATGCTATTTCTGCGGGGGCGAATGGGGTGTCTTACTATTCCTATGCTTCTATGGTGGAGAAGGGGCGTTCAGTTCCGAAGGCAGAGGGGAGTTCTAAACCGCAAATAGTGTCAACACCGCAAGGTGGAAAGTGGCAGCTGCCTGTGAGAAAAGAAGACTTGGCTTTTGTTTGTCGCACTGCTCACGACCATCGGGTATCTGATGACGAGGCGGACCCCGCTATAGATTTTTGCGCTAAAGAAGATACCAAAGTGTACCCAATTGGTGCGGGTACGGTTATTTGGGCTTCTGATAACGATGCGTATGGTTTGGGGCGATGGGTCCAGATTTTTCACCCCTCTGCCTCTAATCCTAAAGAGGGAATTGTGAGTACTTACGCTCATTTGGGCAAAATTCTTGTTCAGATTGGCGGCAGAGTCTCTACAGATGTCCCTTTGGGAACAATTGGCTGGACGGGGGATACAACTTTTGGACCCTATGTTCATGTGGCGGTAGAGAATGCGCCGGACGGGAAGTGGCGGAGAGGCGCGCCAAAGTTGGGGCAGGAAGATATGTTTAATGGCGATGAGTTTTTTAGGGAGCTCATTGCAGGGTCGCCTTACTGCAGAATGTGTGATGTCCCATAGTAGGAGGTAGACCCCCCCTGAAAGGGGTCTACCTTCCTGATTTCTTAAGGGAAGGAGGAGAAGATGAGAAAATGGCTATCCTCTCCCAGAGGATTTGTAATAGCGCTTACGGTTTTGTTTGTGTTTATTCTCTCGCTTTTTTTATGCGGGTTGCCTGTTTGGCGCTATGTCAGGGATTATGGAAAACCTGTTAGCTGGACACCGCTGGTTACTCCGCTGTCCTCTGCAGAATTTGCCACTCTAACGCCAACTTTGGAAATGGGAGTAACACAGGTGTTTCCAACTCCCGCTCCTTCAGCGGTGTTTTATCCAACTTATACTCCTGTGGTATATGTTCCGCTGTCCCCAGTTCCCGCAACGGCAATAGCGCCAACCGATACTATTCCAAAGCCGGTTTGGCGGCTGCCTATTAAGCAGGAGAACATTTATAAGCTGTGCAAGATTGGTATTGACCATAGGAGAGAAAACCCCAATTCCGACCTGGCATGGGATTTTTGCGCGGCTGTTGGAGTGAGCGTATATCCTATTGCCGATGGAATGGTGATTTACGCTTCGGAAATAAACAGTTTCGGATTAGGGGGCGTTGTTCAAATTTACCATCCCTGTGGGTGGATAAGTACCTATGGCAATCTTGGGAGAGTATTTGTCCGCGCAGGAGATTTTGTGAGTACGGAAACTGTTCTAGGGACAATAGGGTTTGTGGGGGAGAATCACCCGCTGAAATACGGCCCTGTTTTGCATCTTGCGGTTGAGACGCTCGGCGGTTACAAAATTCCGCAGGATATAGGAAAACCTAAAACGGGTCAGCAGGATATGCTTAATGCCGATGTGGAGTTGGCGCTTTTGGCGAGTGGACTTGTGTATTGCGCTTATCCCCCTTGCTTTGTGCCGGGGTATGAGCCTACCATCGTCCCGCCTACAGTTGTTTTGCCCACGGAAACACTTCCGCCGCCGTCCGCAACAACGGTGGTCCCTTTGGCGACGGCGGCGCCAACGCAGATACCCAGTCCTGCTCCTAGTCCTACAAGTACGGAAGAGCCGTCGGCGACCCCGTTTCTTACAGATACTGTTGTTCCGGAACCTACATGGACGGCTATTCCAAGTCCGACGGATGTTCCGGAACTAACAGCGACGGTGGAAATGGAATCAAGTCCAACTGCTGTGGAAGTACCAACCGTAGAAGAGACGGCTACGCCCGAACCGAGTCCTACCTCGGTTGCGTGAGAGAGATGTTGTTTTTGAGGGACTGGAAAGAAGTTTGCAAAAACGCTTTCCAGTCCCTAGTCCAGTTTGGGGAATAAATTTTTGGGGGCATACCCTATGAAATTTGGATTTTTATTCCCTAAACTGGGCTTTTAGCCCTACGGAAGAGGGAGAATGACATAAAAGTACCACTTCCGAAGTGGTACTTGCATGGGATAATAAGGGGAGGGAGGAGAAAGATGTACTACAAGGAATTGTTGGAGATGGCATTTGCAGTAATGGTCCTTATTTTGGCGGTGATTGCGGTCTTTTGGTTTGTTGATTCCCGCCAGAAAAGATTTGTCCGAAAGCTTAGGCTTTCGCCTAGCGTGGCTGAATTTTTTAGCCAGCGTTTTGGTACGGAGGAGGTGAGTTTTGAAGAGCTTCTCTTGCTGTTTTTGGAGCTTGGAATTGCAGGTGTTGCTTCTAGGAGGGAAGTCACAGCTTGGAAAAAAGAGGTTTCGGACCAAAAAGAAGATTTTGATAAGCTCCCTGTGAAGAAACAGCGCGAAATGTTTAAGCAACCTTTTGAGGATTTGCTTAAACGGGTAGTGTTATTGCGCATTGCACGGCAGAAAAAAAGTCCGCGGTATGTCCTCTCTGTGGATATTGCAAACGCTCTTGCCTCCTCAGAGCAAGTGGGTGATGTGGTTGAAGAGATACTGGAGGCCTGTTACGGGGGGGATTGGGAGGTTATGCGCTCTGCCATTATTGCCCGGTTTCCCTCGCCAATTTTGGCTAACACTTTCTTGATGCGGGATTTTACGAATATGGCGCAGGAAGGCGCGTTTCCTAATCTTAACGCTCGCAACTTGCTTGGACCCTTGGATGACTTGACTGCCTGTATGCTGAAGGGGACTAATCGGTTTGTCGTTATAACAGGTAGGGAAGGCGTTGGCAAAACATCCCTGCTCCAGCTGTTGGCTTACAAAATAAACGACTTCTCCTTAGTTAAAAGAGGTCTTTTGCCCGGAACAAAAGTATTGGTTGCGGATTACAGAGAGATTCTAGCGCGCTCCAGTTCCGATAAAGGCGCGTTGGAATCAGCGCTGTTGGAATTGCTTGATGCGGTTTCGCCAAACGATATTTTAGTTGTTGACGAAGCGGGGGAGTTTTTGCAGGACCCCGTAGTTAGGGAGGTTTTAAAGCCTCGCCTTTCCGCAAAAGAAGGTTTGAGGCTTGTGGTTGCTACGACCACAGTGGAATGCCGTAATGCGGAAATGGAAATAAGGAAAACCGACCCTGCTTTTCGGAGGCGCTATAAGCATATTGAAATTCACGAGCCCTCCCAAAAAGATACGGTGCGGATTCTTAGAGAGTGGGCGCGGGATAAAACAGCTTCTCTAGGCATTCCCATTACCGCTTCCGCTATGGCGGTTGCTGCCCGCCTTGGGGCATTGCATTATGTGGATGGGCAGGGAAATCCCAGCGGCGCGCTAACCGTTTTGGAAGATGCGTTGGTTTTACGAGGCATTTCTCAAGTCGGCGCTTTGGAAGTATGCGAAGCTATGCATGCGCGGGTGCCGACCTTGCCTATGATAAGACTGTGTCATTTAGCGGGAAATTATCTTCCTCGGGAGCAGATGGTGGAGGATATTTCTATTGAACGGGTACGCAGAGTTCTTGAAGAGAGCATTCTCGGTCAAGAACATGTTTTGGATTCAGTTATAGCGGGACTGGCAGGGTATCTTGCTGGAATGGTTGAGCAGGAAGGTCCCGCCGGAGTTTGGCTGTTTCTAGGGCCAACAGGAACCGGTAAAACGGAGCTTGCCAAAGTTATTGCGCAAGCTTTGGGGTTTGATAGGCAAACAGATGTTTTGCTGATAGAAGGCCAACTGTATCAGGAGGCCCATACGATGTCCGCCCTCTTTGGCTCGCCAGCGGGGTATGTTGGATATGAGGATGCCCCTCTGCTGGATAAGCCGTATCCAATTATCATTGTTGATGAAATTGAGAAGATGCATCCAGAGGTTGCAAAATCCTTTTTGGGGATTTTGCATGAAGGCATTGTGCGGTTGAGAAACGGGGTGGTGGTTAATTTTAAGGGCTCCTTTATCGCCTTTACCTCCAACATCGGTTCAAAAAGGATGAGGTCCCTTAAAGGTTCCATTACTCCGGACGAGGTTAGAGCTATTGCGCTTGAAGAGTTGAGAGAAGTGCTTCCGCCGGAGTTTATTGGTCGCCTAACTGCCAACCGCGGAGCGGTATTGGCGTTTGTTCCTTTAACCTCGGAGGTTACCCGCAGTATTGTGCGAAAGGTTGTAGATAGTGTGTCCAAAGAATCTTGGATTCCCGCAGGGTGGAATGTGCAGGTAACAGGTGGAGCGTTGGATTTTATCGCGGCTGTTACCAGTGAAGAAGACGCGCAATTTGGAGCGCGCCCTCTGCGCGGAGTTGTTCGAGCGATGCAAGATTCTCTGGCGGAGGGGTTTTTGTCGGAGGTCTTTGTAAAGACACTGCCCGTTGTAATTGAAGTAAAAGGAAGGAAGCTTCGTTTACTTGCAAAGCAGGGGAATTCGGAAATCTTGCTTTAGGGAGGGGGAAGTACCACTTCGGAAGTGGTAAATAGTGTTCGGCCTCGCTTGTTGTTATCCGTCCATATCTGTTCAATGGACAGAGGGATACAGCAGGCGAGGCTTTTTTGTTTGTCAAAAATAGAAAAATGGTATAATAAAAAGCGGTTATTATTTGCCACGGTGGTGGAACTGGTAGACACGCGGGTCTCAAAAACCCGTGAGCTTTAAAACTCGTGTCGGTTCAACTCCGACCCGTGGCACTTCTGGATTCCGGCTTTTGCCGGAATGATAAGTTGCCCCAAATTTGCAAAATTAAGAGTTTTTATGATACAATGCCCCCTAGTCTGTGTTTTTCCGTTTTCCACACTTAATTGAAAGGGGAGTGGCAAAATGATGAGGAAATTTGTTGGCCTGTTGCTGCTGGTGATGTTTGCCAGCATGTCCTGTTCCGTTGTCTTGGCGGAGAGCGGTGGGGGAAAATCGTACCTTCCGCTTGTGTTTGGGGCTGGGGCAAAGTCCCCAGTTTTTTCTGCCACCTATACTGCCGCATTCGCGCGGCAAGATATGTTCGGCGAGAAAATCAAGCTCGTCCGTTCCAAAGATTGGGGATGGGACGAACTTGCAGAGTTTAAGGGGCCCAACCCTTTGCCGGATGAGATGGTAGTTTTTGAGAACAAGGACACAGGTCCCTGCCTTATCTACCGTCTATATTCGGTGCGGGCGGTTCTCTTGCTCAAATGCCAAAAGATTGCTGAGGACCCGCAGGTTCTTTATATGATGTACAACTCGGATACATTTACGAACCTGTCCGCGGTGTTCCTGAGCGATAAACTCCTGCTTGTGTGGCAGGAGGGGCAAAATGTAATTTACTCCGCCCAGCTTTCTTGGGAAAAAGACCGGTTTGTTTTTGTTGTGTTGGATTCGTGGGAAGGATTTGCGCCCGCCATTTCCGAGAACGGGGAAGCGGCGTTTTATGGTGCTATCCCCGGAAGCAGTAAAATTGGGTTATTTGTTGCGGATAGCTCCAGGGAGCTTTCTTCTGCAACTCTTGTGGATAGTTGGGACATGTCCGGAATTATTGGGGATGTTATGGGGCAGATGATTGCCTTGTCCCCAAACGGACTTTTGGCGTACAGCAAGGTTCTGTCCAACGCGGAATACCCGATTGCGCGCGGAGTACCGGTTCGCGAGGCGGGTATTCGCGCAATGTCGTGGTACGATGACACGACATTGCTGGTTCAGACGGGAGGCGGTATTACCGCTGTTATCCACGCTTGCTCGGTGTCTGCTGGTGCATGGCGTTGTGTGCCCCTCACAAACGGTTACAGTCCTGTGCAGGTAGGAGAGGGGCTGGTGGCGCACTTGTATATGGATTCGTCTCCGCTTGTGGGAGACGATGAATCGTGGGCGAAGCCTTGCATTACAAAGCTTTTCCCGCGAGTGGAAATGATCTGTTTGGACAATCCGCAGAACGCGGACTACATGTATCCGCGGAGAGTCCTTATCCTTAATTAGTTTGGTTCCGCAGTGCGCTGGGGAGGAAGCTTGTGGTTTAGCTCTCTTCCCAGCGCCTTTTGTTTTTCATAAGTGCTTTACTTTTATTAAAGTGAAGTTGTATATTAATATATAAAGTCTTTAACCTCGGGGGTTAAAGATTTGAGAAAATATATGCCAAGAAGATTTGTTAGGTTTGTAAATGATGGTTTTTACCATATATTAAATAGGTCTATCTATCCAAACAAGTTGTTTTTGGAGGAGAGTAATTATGCTAAGGCTATTGATACACTTAATTATTACAGGTTTTCCAAAGTTCCTTTTAGTTTCTCCAGATTGAAGCAATTACATCCTGCGCAGCAGTCTTCTATTTTAGCGGAATTAAGGAAAAATCCACAGTTAGTGGCTGTCATTGGGTTTTGTTTGATGCCTAACCATGTACATTTATTACTTAAACAAAAAATGGATTTTGGGATTTCAAGATTCATAGCAAATTTTCAAAATAGTTACACTAGGTATATAAATATTAAAAACGAGAGGAAAGGCTATGTATTTGAAGGGACATTTAAGGCTGTGTCTGTAGTTAGCGACGCGCAATTGATTCATACATATAGATATATTATTTTAAACCCGTATAGTTCCGGAATAGTAAAGAAAATTGACAATATAGAAAAGTACCCATACTCTAGTTTGATAGAATACGCTAATCCTGAAAAATATAATGTTAGTGATACGGCCTATATGCTGGATAGATTTGGAAGTTATGAAAATTTGAAGAATTTTATACAGGATAATGCAGAGCACCAGAAAGCATTTGAGAAAATAAAGCACCTTGTTTTGGACTAGTTTGTCACAAATCTTTAACCCCCGAGGTTTTTGAGGGGGGTTTAGGGATTTCTGTTGCAGTTGTTGGTATGATTAATATGAATAAACATTCTAAACCTAGATGAACCAACTTTTACCATATATTATATCTTTCCCGCCTTCCTTTTATGTCTTTTGGATTTTGGCAAAAGAGGAAGGGTTTATTGACGAGGATATTTTTGATTTGAGCTTTTTTTTAATCTTTGCCGGGGTTTTATTTAGAATATTATCTGCTCCTGTTTATGGATTTTTAGGAAGCCTTATTTTGCTTATTCTGTTTGTAAAAATTAAAAGATGGTCATTAAAGAAGGTGGGGGATACTATTATTATTCCCTTTGTGTTGTTTTTGTGCCTTTTGTTTGCGTTTAACGCAATAATGCATTTCTCGGGTTATTCCCTTATTTTGTCCGGTATCTTTGTTTTGATGCTGGGATTTTTAGTTTATTTGAGAAAAAATTATTTTTTCGGAGTGAGCGCAAAGAAGGCTGGAACGAGCAGATTTTTTGGAACATTTTTAAGCGGTTTTTTGTTCTACTTGGGCTTGATTTTGGTATGTTTAACTGTTATTATTTTTTTGCAAAAGGATTTGTTTGAATGGGTTGTTTACTTGAGTTTGTTTGTTTGGGCAGTCATTGGTATAATTATGGAGACAAGAAAGGAAAAAAATTCCAAAATGATTAAAGAGCAGATAATTGATAGGATAAAGGCGCAGCTTCTTAAAAAGAAAGAAGCTCTTGAAAAAGAGGAAAAGCTTATTGATATGGAGGATAGCTATAAAGTTGCTGGAAGAGATTCCGATAACGCGGATATTCTTGGAGATGTGGGTGAGGATGTTTCGCATGAGATAACGATGTTCACATTAGGTGTTATTAAAAAGATTAAAGAGCAGGTTGGGAAAGCGCTGGCGAGAATTAGAACGGGAAAATATGGTATATGCGAGAAATGCGGCAAAAAAATTGACCCTGCTAGAATGAAAGCGTACCCCGAAACCACTCTTTGTTTAACTTGTTCTCATTTGTCATAAATCTTTAACCCCCGAGGTTAAAGAGTTATTTGTTATATAATATACTTATGGCTAATCTTATCCCTTCCATAATTTATGAGGACGCATTTATTCTTGTTATCAATAAACCCTCTGGGCTTGTTGTTAACAGGGCGGAAACCGTGCGCGAAAAACTTACGGTTATGGATTGGCTGGAATCCTCTGTGGGGGTTGCGCCACTGACTGTCCAAATACCCCCAAAAGGTATATCTGAGTTTGAGATGCGGCGGGGCGTTGTCCATCGTTTGGATAAAGATACCTCTGGGGTTATGGTTATTGCCAAAACCGAAAAAGCTTTTTTGAATTTGCAAAAGCAATTTAAGGAACGAGCTGTGCGAAAAGAATATATTGCTTTGGTGCATGATAATGGGGGTCAGACCCTCTCCGCCATCCGGCGGAAGCTGGCGGATGAGGTCGGACCCCAAAAGTCCCAAAAGTTTATAGTAGATGCGCCGATTGGGAGAAACCCTAAAAATCGTATGAAATGGGCGGTGGTGGAAGGTGGAAGAAATGCGGTTACGGAGTTTAACATTTTGGCCGTGAATGAGTTCGGAAATTCGCACGAAAGGCTGGGGGATAAGTCCCACGCCTTTCTTAGCGAATTTTCCTTACCCGCAAAAGAAGTGAATGGGTATGTTTTACTGCGGTGTATCCCAAAAACAGGACGCACGCATCAAATTCGTGTCCATTTAGCCGCAATTAATTGTCCGGTAGTTTGTGATAGGGTATACTTGAATAAGAGAAGGTATAAAGAGGATTTAAAATGGTGCCCGCGCCTTCTCCTGCATGCCGAAAAAATAGGATTTAAGCATCCGGAGAAAGGAGAATGGGTGGAGTACGAGGCAAAATTAGGCAGGACTTAAAAGAAATCAATGTTTGATATCGCTGTTCAGCTGTCCATAATCCTTTTCGCCGCTTTAATTGGCGGTATTGTCGCTTACCGCTTAAAGCAGCCCTTGGTGGTGGGGTTTTTGCTTGCAGGTGTTATTTTGGGCAATATCCCAAGCCAAAATTTTATGCAGTCCTCCGTTATATCCTTTTTTGGCGAGCTTGGCATCGCTCTGCTCCTTTTCTCCCTAGGTCTAGAATTTTCTATTAAACGGATAAGCTCGGTTTATAAAATAGCTGTTTTGGGGGGCATCCTGCAAATTATTATGAGCGCTTTGCTTGGATTTTTAATTCTTCCTCAACTGCTTCACACCTCAAGAGGAGAATCTACTTTTGTTGCTTTGTTAATAGCTTTTTCGTCCACCGCGGTAGTTGCTAAAATTCTAGCCGAAAGAGGAGCGCTTAACTCTTTGCAGGGCGAAATTCTTTTGGGTTGGCTTATTATCCAGGACATCGCTGTTTTGCCGGTAATGGCAATGCTGCCTTTATTTTCGGGAGCGGAACTATCTTTTAAGAGTGGAATTATAATACTGCTTAAACCTTTAATCGTTCTTTATCTGGTTTTAATTATCGGCAGAAAGATTGCGCCTAAACTTTTTGTGAGGCTGGCTCTTTTGCATAATCGGGAACTAATGACGCTTTTAAGTTTTGTGTTCTGTGTTCTTTTTGCCCTCGGCGCTTTGGCGCTTGGCTTGTCCTTTGCTTTGGGCGCTTTCTTGGCGGGAGTTTGCTTGGCGGCGTCTGGAGTGAACGATGAGGTTTTTTCCGAAATTAAGTCTGTGAGGGATATTTTTGCGGCGGTGTTTTTTACGGCTCTTGGGTTTTTGGTAAATATTAAATTTTTATACGCGCATATCCCTCTTATACTTGCGGTTTCTCTTCTTATTCTGATAATAAAATTCTCGGTGGTTTTTGGGCTTGTTTTGTATATGGGGTACCATTCTAAAATCGCTTTTTTTGTGGGGCTTGGGCTGGTGCAGATTGGCGAGTTTAGCTTTATTTTAGCAAAAATAGGCCTTGACAAAAATGTGCTAAATAGCGGTACTTTTCAAGTTATAATATCATCGGCGGTAGCGACCATTATCTTAACCCCGTTTTTGTTTAACAAGATGGACGCGTTTTATAACAAAATAAGAAAAATAACCAAACTTAAACTGCCAAAAATGTATGAGAGGATTTTTATAAGATTGGATGAAGCGGCAATTTATGCGCCTAGAGACGAATTAAAAGAAATGCGAAGGCACACCATTATTATTGGATACGGCAGAGTTGGGCGGGCGGCGGCGCGCATTTTGGATTTGGCGAAGTACCCTTATGTGGTGGTGGACATAAACTACCAAAACTTAAAATACCTGCGGAACAGGGGAACGGCAAACATATTTGGGGATGCGGAGGATGAGGATATTTTAAGATTGGCGGGTTTGGAAAAGGCGAGAATTTTAATTATAGCTAAGCCGGGGAAAAGTGAGAATGAGCATATATTAAGAATAGCCCGTCGTTTGAACCCCGGCATAAAAATTGTTATACGGGTTCACAGCGAAAACGAAGCGGCGCATTTTGTGATTGAGGGAGTTAAAGAAGTGGTGGAGCCTGAGGAGGCGGCGGCAAGGGAATTGGCGCAAAAAGCGCTTATTTTATTGGGCGCTGAGAAAGAGCAGATAGAAAATGTAATGGAGATTTTTGAAGATGAGCGCAAATATTAAAAGTTGACGCTGTATAGTTTGGTGTATACAATAATGATTGAGATATGACCACATGACGATTCGCTCTGCCCGAAAATCAAAAAAGATAGCCACTAAAAGAAAAAAGGGGTTTAGCTGGAGAAGGTCTAAAGCCGCAAGAAAGGTAAAAAGAAAAATTCGCCTTTTGTTCTTTGCGGCGTCGTCCCTTGTTTTAACAGTTTTCCTTTTGACTTCTTTTTCTCTTTATAAATTCGCAAAAGCGCCGCTTATTTCCGCAAATTCTGGAGCGTTTGATAAAAACAAAGAGTGGATGGGAAAAGAGGATATTAATATCCTCTTTTTGGTAGTGGATAAGGTGGCTGTTTCGCCCGCGCGCCTGAAAAGCGCTTATATTTTAAGAATGGACCCGCAAAATCAAGGATATTTTTTGGTTAAATTACCTATTTTTGCAGACATCGAACTTGCGCAAAGGTATGGGGAAGGGGACTTGGCTCACGCTTTTTTCACAGGAAGTGTAAAACTTTCTCAGGAAAGCGTTTTTAAGCAGACGGCTTTGTATTTAGATTCCTATGTTTTGGTGGATGAGGCCGGTATTTTGGAAGTGGGGAAAATGTTTGGGGAGGTTAATTTAAGGGATATTAGAAAAAGCGTTACCGCTCTTAAACTTTATACAAACCCGTCGGTTGTTAAATTTTTAAGAAATTTTGTTAGAACCAATTTGAGTGTGGCGGAAATTTTTAGGGTTTTAGGTTTTGTTAGGGGGGCGGATACGGAGAGTGTTAAGATTTTTGAGCTGGATAACGAGTCTTTTATGGATAAAGAGCTTTTTGACGGCTTTTGGAAGAACTATATTTTAGCGGGTTTTGTGAACGAGGAAAATTTTAGAGTTTTGGTATTAAACGGCGCGGAGATTTCCGGTCTTGCTGGATGGGGCGGCAGGGTGGTGGAGAATAGCGGGATAACTTTGCTGGATGTGGGCAATACTGAAAAAAAATATGATGAAAGTTTTTTAGCGGCAGACGACCCTTTTTCTAAAACCGTCCAAAAATTAAGCGGTATGTTTGGGATACCTACAGTGAAAGATAGGGCGGTGGTAAAAGATGAAGACACTATGTTTTTAAGAGGGGATGTGGTGGTAATTTTGGGGCTTGACATTGGAAATATTCTGTGAAAGAATACACATTAAGTCTCTCTCTCCTTTCTTTAAGCGCCGGGCCAAAATAGCTCGGCGCTTGTATTTTTGCTGTTGCTGAGCGAGGTACAAGTACCACTTATAAGTACCACTTCCGAAGTGGTACTCATATGACATATCTACTTGAAAAAGTTATAGGGGTCAGACCCCTTTGGGGGACCCCTTTGGGGTCAGACCCCTAAAACCTAAAATCCAGATGTTTTGGACATTGGAACTTTTAATTTGATTTGTCATTTGAAGGTTGAATTTTGAATTTATTTATGGCGGATGGGGTCAGACCCCACAATCGTTTGACATTTGAGGGAACTGTTTCTATAATATGTTATGTATAATGTAGAGAGGGAGGAAGGACAGGTTGCAATCTATGGAGAGAACGGTTTTGGTTTTTACAGCCATACTTATAGGCGCTGCGGTCGCCTTTGTTGTATTTAAGCTTCTTAAAAAAAGGCGGCTGCCCTCGCTTGTGGAATTTGACAACATAACTTTGCATATCCGCGTTCCCAAAATGCAGTTTGAAAAACATACCGAACTTCAAGCGGCGCCTCTTGCCGCCGAACAGCTTTTTTCCTCCCTGCACGGCTTATTGCGCGAAGATGCCGGCGAGCAGGAGCATGTGTCTTTTGAAATAGCCGCCACCAAAGACGGTATAAGTTTTTACTGTACCGTTCCAAAGCATATCCGCGGTTTTGTTGAGAGCCAGATTTATGCCCAATATCCCGACGCCCAAATTACCGAAAGCGGAGATTTTGCGGATTCTTCCGTGCCTTCTTTTTCCCGCAGCGGACATTTTATTTTATCTAAGGATTTAATGTTTCCCATAAAAACTTTTAGAGATTTTGAGGTTGACCCGCTGGCGGCCATAACAAGCGCTTTGAGCAATGTCGCCGACAAAGAGGAAGTATGGCTGCAGTTTTTGGTTCGCCCTATCCCCGACGGTTGGCAGGAGGCTGGCTATGATTACATAAAAATAATTACCGAAGGTACCAAAGCGGTAACCTTGTCCCTAAAAGAAATTATTAAAGACGCCTTTTCAGAAATTTTGTCCATTGTTTTTGTGGAAGTGCCAAAAAGGGTGGTTGCAAACGAACCTCCGCCTTTGCCTGTCCCCAAACCTTTGTCCGGCGCGCCAAAGCTCTCAAGCGATAAAGAACTTGAACTTGAAGCAATAGGGAACAAACTTTCAAAAATGGGGTTTGAAGTGGAGATAAAAATTGCCGCTTTCGCGCAAGATAGGGACCGGTTGGAAAACATTATCCGAGGAGTAACAGCGTCGTTCCGCCAGTTTTCCACCTCAAGCTTAAACAGCCTAAAAAGCGCAGATTGGGGGGATGATTTAATGAAAATAAAGGACGATTTTAAAAAGCGCACCTTGCACACCGACAAAATTGCGCTGTTAAACACGGAGGAGCTCGCATCAATTTTTCATTTACCCTCATCAAAAGTGGACACCCCTAATATTTCATGGACTTTAGCAAGCAGGGGAGAACCCCCGCTAAATTTGCCTACTGAGAACTGCACCTATTTCGGCGTTACCACTTTTAGGGATAAAAAAGTTAAATTTGGCATAAGAAACGATAACGCCGATCGCGACCGCCATATGTATCTGGTTGGAAAAACAGGCACGGGGAAATCCACCATATTCAAAAATATGATAATTCAGGATATGCGAAAAGGATTTGGAGTTGGGGTTATTGACCCGCATGGGGAACTGGTGGACTTTGTGCTTAATAATGTTTCAGATGACCGCGTTGAAGATGTAGTGCTATTTGACCCTTCGGATTACCAATATCCGGTGAGTCTAAATATGTTGGAATGCGCGGACCCCAGCCAAAAAAACCTTATGGCATCGGGTCTTTTGGCCGCCTTTTCTAAACAATTTGGGTACTCTTGGGGTCCCCGTCTTGAGTACCTTTTGAATAACGCTATTTTAACTATGCTGGATGTGCCGGGTACCACGATGCTTGGCATTACCCGCCTTTTTGCGGATAAAAATTATCAGAACTATATTGTTCATAAGGTAAAAGACCCTATCATAAAAGAGTATTGGAATAAGGAGTTTAGAGATATGAAAGGCAATCAATCCCTTATAACGGAGTCGTTGTCTCCTATACAAAATAAAGTGGGCAGGTTTTTAAGCGCCTCCACAATGCGTAATATTTTAGGGCAGAGAAATTCTACTATAAATTTGCAGGATATTATGAATAACAAAAAGATTCTTTTGGTTAATTTGTCCAAAGGAAAAATTGGGGAGGATAACGCTTATTTGCTTGGTTCGCTTTTGGTGTCCCGTTTGTTTTTTGAAGTGGTCCAAAGGGTGAATATGCCTGAGGAGGAAAGGCAGCCGTTTTATTTGTATATAGATGAATTCCAAAACTTTGCGTCGGACTCGTTTGCGGATATTTTGTCCGAAGCGAGAAAATATCGTTTCGTTTTGCATTTAACGCATCAATATACGGCGCAGTTGTCGGAGCCTATTCAAAACGCTATTTTTGGAAATGTGGGCACTATCGTAGCTTTAACTTTAGGCGCGCAGGATGCGGCGGTTCTAGCGCCGGAGTTTGCGCCGGTTTTTGAGGAGAATGATTTGATT
>PCQY01000017.1 GCA_002770755.1 candidate division WWE3 bacterium CG23_combo_of_CG06-09_8_20_14_all_40_14 | reverse complement strand
TTGATGAGAGGTTTGATGGTGTTGACAGAAGGTTTGGAAAGATTGATGAGAGGTTTGATGGTGTTGACAGAAGGTTTGAAAAGATTGAAGAAAAAATAGACGGTCTGCCGACCAGAGATGAATTCCTCACCAAAATGGATGAAGTTATAACCGAACTGCAGGCAACCCGCCAAGAGCAGGTGTTTATTTCCCACCGTACATTTGACCTTGAAGACAGAGTTTCTGCCTTAGAAAAAGGAAATCCCAAGCACCCCTAAGGCAGTAAGTTATCACACCTCCAAGGTGTGATAGAATTGTTAGCCGCAATAGGGCCTTTCCAGAAAGGCCTCTTTTACTTTATCCTTTCCATAGTTATCAATAAGCCACTTGATGTCTTCAAGGTCGCCATAAGCTAAAACTTTGTTTATTATCAGTGTCGCATCTTTCTCAATATTTAATCCGTCTACATTTGATGACCAAAGCAAGGCTTGCAGCTTTTGTGGTATTTTACTCATGCGAAAATTATAGCACTTCCTCCAAATTTTAATAATGTCCGAATGGAAAAACAAAAACATTGACACTTGGAAAATATTATGTATTGTAAAAATGATAAGAACTTTCTGTTCTTTTCAGTAAAAAATTGCTGCGGCTGCGGAAGATAATGCTTGCCCTCCCTGTGGCAATGAAAAGAAGCCCCGGCCATAAAAAGCCGGGGTTTTTCATTCGGTTTTGACCCCCCAGGGGTATAAACCCATCCGCCAGCTGGCGGAGGGTCTGACCCCTATAAATCTATTATTCCTTACGCGCAGAATAGCATTTTGCCCGCTGATGTTTGAATTACCCTTTTCACCGTAACTTCTACCACCTCTCCCCCAACAAAAACGCTCCCGTTTTCCACCACCACCATGGTTCCATCATCCAAATACCCTACCCCTTGATGCGCTTCTTTTCCAGGCTGAATAAGTTTCACCGTGAGCTTCTCCCCCGGAAGAACTACTGTTTTTAGACAATTGACCAAATCATTAATATTCATAACCTTAACTCCAGAAATTTTTGCCGCCTTGTTTAAGTTAAAATCGCTTGTTGCCAATCTCCCTTTATACTTTTTGGCAAGTTTTACTAAACCTTTGTCAACTTCCTCATTAGAATCGGCATTCACAGCTTTAAAATTTTTCCCTTTTATTTTTTTAATCTCACTCAAAATATCAAGACCGCGCCTCCCCCGCTGGCGCCTTACGGGGTCTTTACTATCGGCAATATGGCGAAGCTCCTGAATTACTGATTCCGAAATTATTATTAAGGAATCCAAAAACCCAAGTTTTATAACCTCCAAAATTCTCCCGTCAATTATGGAAGAAGTGTCCAAAATAACTGGAGAACCTTCGCGCTTTTTTATATCCTCATCCATCGCCAATTTCCGGCTTGTTTCCTTTTTTATTTTCGCGTCTTTTATTCTATCGGATTGGACTTTTAAAAAGTCAGAGACTACCCTTCTTAAAACCTTAAAGAAAAGGTTTTCAAACCAATTGGAAACTCCTTTTGCTATATACGGAGAAAACGAAAAAACGACAAATCCCAACGCCAAACTTATCAAAGACTCTGCAAGGTTCTCAATCTTCAAAAGAGGATTCTTGTTAAAATACCATTCCCCTGCCCTGTTGAAGGAAAGGGCGAAAAAGGCAAAAGAAACCAAAACTCTTATAATAAAAGATATAAATTTTTTAGAAAGCTTTAGATTCATAAAAAATCAAAAGTTAAAAGTTAACGACAGCATCCTTCACTGTTCTAACGGTTTTAGGGCTAATTACATTACTATACCCCAATCTTTTCGCCTCGCTAATCCTTTTTTCAAGATGTAAAACTTTTCTAACCTCCCCCGAGAGACCCACCTCGCCAAAAACCGCCGCTTCTCCCCCTATTTTTATATCCTTAACGCCAGAATAAATTGCCAAACAAACCGCCAAGTCGCAAGCCGGGTCAGTAACTTTTAACCCGCCCACTATATTAACATAGACATCAAAATTAGAAAGTTTTAAAAAAAGCCTCTTCTCCAAAACAGCGCATAAAATTTGTACTCTATTTATGTTGACTCCAAAAGCAGTCCTTTTTGGGTAGCCAAAAGCGGTTTTGGAAACTAAAGCTTGCACTTCCACGGCAAAGGGACGGGACCCTTCCATAGAAATAGCAACCACCGAGCCTGAAACATTGGAAAGACGCTCTCCTATAAAGTAAGTGGAGGGGTTAAGCACCTCTCTCATTCCCTTATCCCCCATCTCAAACACACCAACTTCATCCACACTTCCGAATCTGTTTTTACTGCTTTTTAACATTCTAAAGAGGTGGGTTTTGTCCCCCTCCAAATATAAAACTGTATCCACAATGTGTTCAAGAACTTTGGGCCCTGCTATTTCACCTTCTTTGGTAATATGCCCCACCAAAACTACGGAGATTCCCGATTTTTTGGCAAACTGTGTAATGCGAAAGGAACATTCTCTCATTTGGCCTACCGACCCCGCCATTCCAAGCAAATCTTTGGTGTATAAAGTTTGGATTGAATCTATAATTACCAAAGCTGGCTTTTCGCTTTGGGGGAGGGCTTCCAAAAAGGCAAGCAGATTATCGGCATTGGTCTCGCTGGCAATTTTTATAAGGGCAGAGGCGATGCCAAGCCGTTTAGCGCGCAAGGCAATTTGTTCGGGAGATTCTTCGCCGGAGATGTAAATAACAGGCTTCGGCAAGGAGTTAGCAACCTGCAAAAGGAGGGTGCTTTTTCCTATACCGGGTTCCCCCGCCAAGAGGACAACTTGCCCATTAACAAAGCCCCCACCCAAAACACGGTTGAATTCGGATATATTGGTTTTTAGGCGGGACTTAGGCTCCGCCTTAATTTCGGACAGAGGGGTAACAGCTATTTTGGGAGAAGCTTGCTTTTGCGCGGGTCTTTTTGAGGGGGCTAGAGTTTCGGCAAGGGTGTTCCACAACCCGCAGGAAGAACATTGACCCGACCATTTAGGAAATGTTTCGCCGCAAGAGGAGCACACAAAAACGCTGGATAATTTCATAATTTAAGTATAACATTTTATTGGAAACTTTTGCCGTAAAGAGACTTAGCGGTTCCCACTCCTGAGATACTGATAGAGGACAGACAATCGCCTTAGGCTGGACGCGTCGGTATTTACCACGGACATTAATTTGGCATTAAAAGCGGCACGGCTTCTAGAAAGCGGAACAATTCAGATAAATGGATCTCCTGCTCATGGGGTAGGTAACTTTTTATATGGAGGAGATGAAAGTTCAGGAATGGGAAGAGAGGGAATTTTTATCTCGGCGGAGGAAATGACCAGACTGCATACGGTAGTGTTTAATCCGTATTAAAGCAATTTGCCAATTGCTGATTGCTAATTAATCTATAGTTTCCTTCAAAAATTCAGAGGCGGTTAGGATACGGATGTTTTTATACTTCTTGAGCTTGAGCATTTCTTTATCTCCGCTAACAATAATAGCACAATTTCCCGCGACAGCGGTTTCCAAAATTCTATTATCAGGTTCGTCTTTTAAAACATGAATTTTCTCCAAAGGATAAACAACCTGAAAATTACTTTTAATTTTTTTGTCCACCTGATTTAGTAACTCCTTGGAAAAAGAGAATTTTTTATATAAAACCTCTAAGGTTTCATTTATTATGGGAGGAGAGATATAGGGATTAAATTTCTTTTTTAAAGTAAGCCTGATAATTTTTTCCGGATTGCCGCCAAAAAAGATACTGGAGATAATAATATTGGTATCTAAAACAATATTGAGTGGATTACCTGGAGTGGCGGAAATCATAGACGATTTTATCTACCTCGGCTTCGCTTTTTATACCGGCGTTTTTACCAATTTTTTTCCCATAACTGAAAATATCTTCCCATTCGTCAAGATCACGGAGATAACGAAGTAGGGCAATGCGTAATAATTCACTGCGGTTGGAAAATTCCTTTTTAGCCCTTTTATCAGCAAGCATTAAAAGCTCACGGGGTAAAACGAGATTGATGGTTTGAGTATTCATATACATATATAGTATGGATTAATATGTATGTTTGTCAAGGAGATGTATGCGTCCAATACATATTAGACTCCTCTGAACTGGAGTTAACCTCATTAATTTTATCAGATATTAACCTTAAAGGTGCTTTGTTCTTTAGCGAAT
>PCQY01000010.1:14527-16045 GCA_002770755.1 candidate division WWE3 bacterium CG23_combo_of_CG06-09_8_20_14_all_40_14 | reverse complement strand
TACTTTCGGAGACTTCTCCCCGATTTTGTTGATATTAAAATGTAAACGAGCTAAAAACCGCTTGAAAATGTACCTTAAATATAGCATAATTTGAGACATATATCCAATACGAAATGAGGAGATATTTCGCCAAGCGTAAACAATTTATCTGGTTACCCTATGTAAAATCCATAGACTTATCGGGAAAGAGTGTTAAATTCTCTTACAAAGGTGGTGAGCTGGATTTGTCCTTTCCAGAGATTCACTCTATCATGTTTTATGGTAGCGTTTGTCCGCTAGAACAAGAATTTCTAGAAAAATGCAGTGCTTGGGGCATTCCTTTAACAATACATCGACGAAATATGCCCCGCGGTGTTTGGATCGTTCCTTCTACAACATCTAATAGAGAAGATTTACTAACAAAACAGATTCTATTCAGACAAAATGAAAAGAAACGCGCATATATAACGAAAAGATTGATTTACGCTAAATTCAAATCCATGGAATGGTTAATCCCAGCCCCAACGCAGGAACTGCAGGGCTTATCGTCCGTGGAGTCTATAGTTGGAGTGGAATCGTGGCATGCCAAAAGATATTGGGAACATTTCTACAAGTCTTTGGGATATCCTAAAGATAGGCGACGATCAAAAGGTAATTTTATCTGTAATGTTTTAGATGCTTCTTCAAAATTTGTTAGCGGTATTATCTTGCGTTGGGTGGTTTACCATCATTTTAGTCCTTTTCACGGATACACCCACACACCTTCAGATTACCCCTCTCTAATCTACGATTTGATGGAACCATATAGAGGTTTTATCGACGGAGTCGCCTTTAATACAATAAAAGAGATACAAGAAAACGGTGGGGATGAAAGTAAAACACTTCCCTATACAATGGAAAACCTAAAGGATTTCATGGATACAGAAATTTATGTTGCAGCAACTCGCCAAACTGCTACTTTTCAGGAACTCTATCATGGCTTAATTCTCGGTTTGCGCTCTTATCTCTTAGGAAATAAGAGATTTATAGTACCTTTCCCGGGAAAACCTAGCGGAGGCAGACCTGTTAAAGCAGGATACAAACTATACGGCAGATTCGCGGGAAAAACCGATTTTTGGCCAGAAAGTAGAGATATTGCAAAAACCTTTCAACAAAAGTTCTCTATACGCCTAGAGTAGAACTATTCTCCTAAAGTAAGAATCAATAAGTTGCATAAGTTAGACCACCTCTCGGATAAATGTTATAATTCAACAAGCTATATGTTAACATTATTAAAACAAATATTTCTTTTTCCTTATCTTTTTATGAAGGGGCGCTTTATGAAAACTTCGGGTACTTTAGACAATTTAAAAAACAACACAGGAAAAATTGTTGAGATAGAAGGAAAGAAAGTTGCCGTATACAAAAATGAAAAAGGAGAAATTTTAAAACTCTCTCCAATTTGCCCACATCTTGGATGCATCGTTGAATGGGAAGATAAAAATAAAAACTGGCTCTGCCCTTGCCATAAATCCGCTTTTAACAAAGAAGGAAAATATA
>PCQY01000010.1:0-14464 GCA_002770755.1 candidate division WWE3 bacterium CG23_combo_of_CG06-09_8_20_14_all_40_14 | reverse complement strand
ATATGCTATTAGAAACTGTCCTTTTAATAATTTTAAGCCTCGTTAATCTTTTCCTACTTTTTATACTAATCAACAAAAAAGGCGAGGGCAAAAGCTCCCTTATTGAACAAAGCTTGTCCAATCTAGAAAAACTTCAGGAAAGAACAGAAAAGGCAGTCAAAGACGAGATGTCCACTAACCGAACCGAGTCCTCCAACAACGAAAAAAGAACTAGAGAAGAGATCTCAAATCTATTTAAGGGACTTAGTACCACTGTTGAAAGGCGGCTTGAGAACATACAAAAAGATAACAGCGAAAAGCTGGAAAAAATGCGCGCCACCGTAGATGAGAGACTGCACGAAACACTTGAAAAAAGGCTTGGGGAAAAATTTAAACTCGTAAGTAATCAGCTCGAACAAGTGTACAAAGGTCTCGGAGAAATGCAAACTCTAGCATCCGGCGTTGGCGACTTAAAAAAGGTTTTATCCAACATAAAAACTAGAGGGGTTTGGGGGGAAGTACAACTTGAAATATTGTTATCTCAAATGCTAACGGCGGAACAATACGAAAAAAATATAGCTACAAAAAAAGGCAGCAATGACCGCGTGGAATTTGCCATAAAAATGCCGGGCAGATCCGAAGAAAGCCCTTCGTTTGTGTACCTTCCCATAGACGCCAAATTTCCACTTGAAGACTACGAAAAAATCCAAAAAGCAAAAGATAAATCTGACATACCCCTTATAGAACAATTAACCAAATCGTTAGAAAATAGAATAAAAGATGAAGCTAAAACCATTAAAGAAAAATATATAGATCCCCCACACACTACAGATTATGGAATTTTATACCTTCCAATGGAAGGGCTTTTTGCCGAAGTTTTAGGCATCCCTGGGCTGTCTGATAAGGTGCAAAGAGTATATCGCGTAACAATTGCGGGTCCCACAACCATATCCGCCATGCTAAACAGTTTGCAAATGGGTTTTAGAACATTTGCAATTGAGAAAAGGACAAGCGTTGTTTGGGAACTTTTAGGGTCAATAAAAACCGAATTTGGAATTTTTGCGGATCTTTTGGACAAGACGCATAAAAAACTGGAAGAGGCTTCACACACCATAGAATCCGCTAGCTCAAAATCAAGGACTATCGAAAGAAAATTAAATAAAGTCCAAGAGCTTCCCGATGAAAAATCTTTTAAACGACTTCCTTCCGCCTAAATTTATCAGAATTACCTCTTAGAGTACTGCTGTTTTTTGCGGGCTTTTCTTTTATAGTATTTTTTGCTTTCCACTTCTCTGGAATCCCTTGTTAAGAGCCCCGCTTTTCTAAGTTTATCCCTAAACCCCGCATCATAAGAAACCAAAGCTTTAGAAAAGCCTAATGATAAAGCCTCTACCTGTGAAGACTTGCCTCCCCCATAAAGTTTTACCGTTGCGCTAAACTTTGCCGCGGGATGAGCCACACCCACAATGTGAAACGGTTTAATCCATATCAATCTTTCTTTCTCATTTTTAAAATAATCCCTTGCATAAACCCCGTTTATTGTTATATCGCCCTTCTTATCAAAAAGCCAAACCGCCGCCACCGCTCTTTTCCTCCGCCCCGTTCCACTATAAAATTTTTTTTCCGTTTTCTTTGGCATATTTATTTACTAATTATATTCGTGTGCGGATGCTTATCACTCCTATACAAATACAAATTATTAAGCCGTTCTTTTCTTAACTTATTAACAGGGAGCATCCCCTTAACCGCTTTTCTTAATGCTTCCTCAGGTTTTTTTAGAGTTAGTTTTTCATAAGATTCCTTTTTTAAACCGCCCATAAAACCCGTGTGCCGGAAGTAAATTTTCTTTTTCTCCTTGCCCCCGGAAAGCGCTATCTTTGAGACATTTATAGCCACCACTTTATCACCACAGTTCTGATTAAAAGAAAAATTGGTTTTATGTTTGCCTGTTAAAATCTTGGCTATACCCGAAGCCACTCGCCCCAACATTAAACCTTGTACATCAATTAAATGCCACTTAACTTCTATTTCTTTCTTTTTTGCCGCTTTTGTTTGACCTTTCATTTTTCTTTAGTTTGTTTTTCAACTTTTTTGTCTTTAACACTATCGGACCATTTCATTTTAACCATGTCCGCTTTGTCCCCCACCCTTTTTCCTAAATTCACAAGTGTTGTGTAACCCCCTTTTCTATCTTTGAAAACTTTGGCATCACTAATAAATTTTGCTACAATTCCCGCGCTTGGAATCTCTGCCAAAAGTTTTCTTCGAGAGCTTAAATTCCCATTCTTTGCCCATTTAACAAGCCTCTCCACTTTAGACCGCAGAAAAACCGCCTTAGGTTTTGTGGTTTTAATAAAACCGTTAACCACAAATGAACGGACAAGATTTCTCCGCAAAGCTCTCCTATGATCGTAATCCCTATTCAAATGCGTTTTTTTAACTCTGTGCCTCATTATCTTTCAAACCTTCTTTCTCCAGAAGCTTATTTATCTCGTTTATGGACTTTTCACCCAGATTCCTAATTTGAGAAAGCTTCTCTTTAGATAAAGGGGTCAAATCCTCCAAAGTTTTAACCCCGCTCTTTTTGAGAGCGTTTATTGTTCTTGTAGGCAGATGCAATTCTTCTATCATAACATCACTTGGCTCGTAATTAGGGATATTTTGGGAAGGCGCCCCATCAACTTTTGGTTCCTCTTTAACACTCTCTTTTCCGGAAGAAAGTCTGCCAAAAAAATCCGTTAGTATTGAGGAAGCCTGCTTAAAAGCTGAGAAAGGTTCTACCGTTCCATCTGTGGTTATCTCTAATGTAAGTTTATCCAAACCCGTTTTATGCCCAACACGAGTAGCTCCCACCGTGGAATTAACGGCTGTAACAGGGCTAAAGGAACTATCCAAAACGATTACGCCTATTTTTGAATTGGGTCTTTCTTCCGCAGGAACATACCCAAACCCCGCTTCAGCCATCAAAGACATTTTAAGATGCGACTTTGAATCCGACAAAGTTGCTATAAGAAGATTTTTGTTAACTATTTCCGCATCGGAAGGGCAATCAAAGTCAGCAGCTGTTACTTTTTTGGGCCCTTTCTGGTCTAAAGTTAAAATCACCGGTTTATCCGAATAAAGTTTAATCCGCAGTTTTTTCAAATTTAAAGAAACTTCCACAACATCCTCCTTTACCCCATTTATCGTGGTAAATTGATGGGGGGCGCCGTCTATTTCAACTTGAGTAGGTGCCGCGCCCTTAATGGAAGAAAGGAGAACTCTTCGCAAAGAGTTTCCTAAAGTATGGGCATAACCAGTTGGAAGAGGCTCAATAATTATTTGCACATAATCCTTACCTGCCTTTTCCTTTTTTATTTTCAAATCCTGCGGTGTTAAAAACATAACAAAAAATAATTTTCCGAAAACTCTAAATTACATAAGTATTTAGAAGTTTCAGAAAAATTACCTTGAATAAAACTCAACTATTAATTGCTCGTCTATATCCGCTTCAATGTCCTCTCGTTCAGGCAAACGGGCTATTTTGCCTTCTTTAGCCTTTTTGCTCCATTTAATCCACACTGGCATCTCTCTGTCTTCCTGCAAAGAAACCCCCTTCTCATTTGCCACTTTGATTACATCTCCTACCGAGACTATAATCGAAGGCGTTTTCACATTTTTGTCATTCAATAAAAATTTTCCCTGTCCCACCAACAGTCGGGAATGTCTTCTGCTTTCCGCTAAACCAAGCCTATATACCACATTATCCAAACGAGTTTCAAGAATTTGTAATAAATAAAGTCCTGTAACCCCCGGCCTTTTAGCCGCTTTTTTATAATAATTTCTAAACTGCCTGTCGCTTAAATTATAAATTCTCTTAACTTTTTGTTTCTCCCTAAGATGTATTCCAAAACTGCTAACCCTTTTTCTCCTCGCTCCGTGCTGGCCCGGAGCTATGGCATGCTTGGTTATAGCGCATTTCTCACTTAAACATCTTGCTCCTTTTAGAAAAAGCTTCGCACCCTCTCGTCTGCATAACCTGCATTTTGGACCCAAATAAATTTTTGTCATATTACACTCTCCTCCTCTTTCTAGGCCGGCACCCGTTATGCGGTGTAGCTGTTTTGTCAGTAATAGAAAGGATATTCAGCCCCGCCGCTTTCAACGCCTTTACGGAAGGAATTCTGCCCATACCCGGCCCTTTAATATAAACCGACACTTCTCTGATACCTTTCTCAAGAGCTTTTTTACCTACATTTTCGGAAGCTATGGTAGCGGCGTACGGGGTGGATTTTCTGGCGCCCTTAAATCCGGAGTTCCCACAACTTCCCCAACATACAACATTGCCTTGCATATCTGTAATGGTAATAATAGTATTATTAAAAGTTGCTAATATATTTGCTATGCCCGACCCGGATATTACCCTTGCAGACTTATTCTTATTTGTTTTCTTAACAATTTGCTTTTTCATAGTTTAAGTTTTTTGCAATATCTTTTTCATACCACCTATCGTTTGCCGTTTGCCTCTTTTAGTGCGCGCGTTAGTGCGGGTATTCTGCCCTCTAACGGGAAGCCTCTTTTGATGTCTTATACCCCTATAACAACGGATATCTATCAACCGTTTTATATTCTGACTAATTTTTCTTTTTAATTCCCCTTCTATGGATATATGCAACCCTTCCACCGCCAGCCTTATTTTGGCAATATCCTCTTCGGTTAGCGATTTTGCGCGCAAGGAAGGTTTAATACCGGCTATTGAGAGCACTTTTAAGGAGGTATTACCCCCAATTCCATAAATATAAGTTAGCGCTGTGCCAACCGTTTTTTCATTTGGTATATCAACTCCTAGTACTCTTGGCATAGTCCTAACCCTGCCTCTGCTTATGTTTTTGGTTAGCAGAACAAATAACATACACCGTTCCTTTTCGGCGAACGGTTTTGCAATTTTTACACATTGTTTTTACAGATGCGCGTACTTTCATTTTTATTAGCTATACCTAAAAATCAATCTGCCTCTTTTGTCGTCGTAGACGCTCATTTCAATTTTAACTTTATCTCCCGGCAAGACTTTTATATGAAACTTGCGCATTTTCCCAGAAATTTGCGCCAAAACTTCACTCTCGTCATCCATACGCACTTTAAACATCGCATTGGGTAAAGCCTCCATTACCGTACCTTCTTTGACGATTAAACCTTGTTTTTGCATATAGTTTTGTATAACTTTGGGTATTTTAGCATAAATCAAAGTTTCGTCAACACTTCGCAACCATTTTTAGTTATCGCCACTGTATGCTCAAACATAGCCGATAAACTTTTATCTTGGGTTGCAAATGTCCAGCCATCAGAAAGGATTTCCAAGGGAGAATTGGTTTTCGTGTACATAACTTCAATTGCTATAACCATACCTTCCAAAAGTTCCGGTCCTGTTCCGACTTTTCCATAACAAGGAATTTGGGGCTCCTCGTGAAGATTTTTGCCTATGCCATGCCCCACCAAATCATAAACCACAAAATATCCGTTCTCCTCAATTATTTTCTGCAAGGAATGGGAAATATCCCCAACACGGTTTCCCGGCTTGCATTGTGAAATGGCACAATTTAATGCTGAAACCCCCGCTTCTAAAAAGCGCTTATTACCGGGAGCGGATGCCCCCACCTCTACAGTTTTGCACATATCAGAATGATACCCTTCATATAAAACCCCCAAATCTATAGACACTACATCTCCTTTTTTAATTTTTCTCTCCGAAGGGAGGCCATGCACAACCTCTGCATTAATACTGATGCAAGAAGAGAACTCGTACCCGTCCTGTCCAATAAAAGATGGTTTTGCATGAAAAGATTTTATTTGGGAGTTTATAAATTTATCAACCTGCAAAGTAGTTAAGTGAGGATGTATAAAACCTACAATTCTTTGCATAACGGTTGCCGCCAAAAGCCCGCTTTTTCGCATCTTTTCAATTTCATCGGGAGTTTTTAGTATAATTGTCATTCTTCAATTTCTTCAACAAGCTCTTTTTGGATATCTTCCACCTGCTGTTCGCCATCAAATGTTTTAAGAATACCTAACCGTTTATAATAGTCAAGAACTGGGGTGGTATTTTTGTGGTATTCAGAGAGACGCATCTTTATAATCTCTGGGGTATCGTCCTCCCGTTTTCGTTCAATAAGGCGGTTAAGAGATACTTCTTCGGAAACCTTTAAGTATAAGACTATGTCTGGCTTAAAGGGCGAGTGCTTTGCTTGGTAGAGATTACGGGGGAAGCCGTCTAATATAAACCCCCCCTCGTATTCTTTTTTGGACAACTTCTCTTTTATAACAAGCATTGTGTCATTATCGGAAACTAGTTTTCCTAAGAACAGAGCTTTCCAAATCCGCTTCCCCAAATCGGTTTGGCTTTTTTCCAAGTCTCTAAAAATATCTCCGCTTGAGATATGCGGGATATTAAATTTTTTAGAAAGCCCTTCGGCTTGTGTTGATTTTCCACAGCCTTGCGGGCCCATTATAATAATTTTCATACTCAAACTCCCAAACCAAAGTCTGAAAGGCGGCCTTGCATTTTTTTAGCAACTTTCTTTTGGCTTTCTTTTACCGCCTTGTTAAAAGCATCCTTTAATTTTTGGTTTTCTTCCCCATCAACGCTTATATTTAACACTTTTTGGTCCCCTTGCATAGTTATCTTTACACCTTTTTCCTCAACTTCAACCACAATTTTCCCCATTTCCCGCTTCATATCATCTGCTTGTTTTTTCAAATTGTATAAATCTTTAATTTTTCCAGGATTAAACATAAACCCACCTCCTTTATCAGGCAACTACCATCTTACGAAAGCATTTTTAAGCCAGGAATTATAAAAACCCCTCATAATCCCGCATTGCAAGTTGGGATTCTATCTGTTTCATTGTTTCAAGAACAACTTGAACAACTATTAAAACACTTGTTCCCCCAACGCTTAAAGTGGAGATGCCAGTTATAGACTGCATAACCGCAGGCAAAACAGCAATCAGCCCCAAAAAAACCGCTGCGGGCAAAGTTATTCTTGTTAAAATAACATTTAGATACTCAGAAGTAGCTTTTCCGGGGCGGATTCCCGGCACAAAACCGCCATTTTTCTTTATCTCATCCGCAACTTTTTCCGGATTAAAAGTAACCGCGGTGTAAAAATATGTAAAGCCCACCACCAGCAGAAAATACAAAACATTATAAAATATACCATTTGGCTTAAAATGATAGGTTAAAAATTGAGCTGTTTTTGCAATCAGGGGCTCAGGAACAGTTTGCAGGTAATTTCCCAAAACAGAAGGAATAAGAACCAACGACACCGCAAATATGATAGGTATAACCCCCGCTTGATTTATTCTTAACGGAAGATAAGTGGATGAACCATACCCCGTACCTTTTTTAACAAGCCTTGCGTATTGGATAGGAATATTTCTCGTTGCCTCATTCACATACACAATACCTGCAATAACTACCAACGCTAAAATAAAAAACAGCAGTAAATTAAAGGCGCTATCCCCCGTTGTGGAAACTGCCGTCCTCCCAATAGAGGACGGAAGCCTTGAAACAATCCCCGCAAAAATTAAAAGCGAGATGCCGTTTCCCAAACCATACTCCCCCACCAATTCCCCAAGCCACATCAATAAAACAGAGCCTGCCGTCATAGTAGTAACAAGAATAACAATGGAAAAAAAGTCAAGGGAAGGAACAATTTTTTGCGAGTGCAAAAAAAAGTACATCCCATAAGCCTGCAAAATGCAAAGAGGCACACTCACCAATCTGGTATATTGATTAATCTTCTGCCTGCCGCTTTCGCCCTCTTTTGAGAGCTCCTCTAGTTTCGGCACCGCCATAGTTAAAAGCTGAAAAATTATAGAAGCGTTGATATAGGGGTTTAACCCTAATGTTACCACCGAAAAATTCTGCATCCCGCCGCCGCTGAAAATATCTAAAAAACCCAAAAGCTGGCTTGACGCAAAGAATTCTTTTATGCCCGAAACATTAACACCTGGAATGGGAATATGCGCTAAAATTCTAAAAATTCCAAAAATAAGCAGGGTTACAAGCAATTTTTTTCTTAATTCCAGAGATTTCAATATATTTGAATAGTTTTCCAGCCCTTTAATCATAATGTTAGGTACCAATCCAACAAGGCTTTGGCATCAGAAAAACGGGAATCTTCCCTACTTCCCATAACTATAATAATCGCTTCTTTATATTTACTGGTATTCTTATATGCATATACCAAACCGGCGCCGGCTTTTTCGGTGGTGCCGGTTTTTATACCAATTGTCCCGGGAAGGGAGAACAATAACTCATTGGTATTCCGCACTGTGTATGTTCTAGCCGAATCGTAAGAAGGCACCTCGTAATACTTAGTACCAACAATTTTCATCAACTCCTGATTTTCAAGCGCTTCCTTTGCAATAAGAAGCAAATCGGAAGCGGTGGAGTAATGGCTATCGCTGTCGCTGTCAAGCCCTATTACATTATCAAAATTGGTATGCTTAAGCCCCAACTCCCCCGCTTTCTTATTCATTTTTGCCAGAAACTCTGAAGGATTGTTGCGACCACTGGCAAGCACACAAGCGGCATCCGAAGCGGAAGGCAGTAAAAGCGCATAAAGCAAACTCTCCACCGATAAAAAGTCTCCCTCCGAAAGGTATGCTTGAGTTCCGGGAAGTTTTAAGCATCCTTTTGGTATAGGCAGAACATCAGATATACTGTACTCCTCCAAAGCTACTAACGCCGTCATTATTTTAGTGGTGGACGCGGGAGGAAGAATAAGGTCGGAATTGCTCTCCGCCGCCACTTCGCCTTTCCTTATATCATAAATTATATAAGACAATGCTGTAACCTGCGGCGGCGGAGCTAACTTTTCAACCTCCTTTTTTGGCTCCTCCACTTTCTCACCCAGCACAACAGATTCTGCATTGTCTGTAATAACTTCTGCCTGCAATGGAGGCGAGGGAGCAATGTTTTCAACAGGCAGATTTTTTATACGATAAAACACCGCATACGAAAACGCGCTAATAGAAACGATGGTTATAAAAACACCGAATATGGAAATTGAGGGTTTGTTTTTTTTCATTGCCAATGACCTATTCTATAACAAAAGGAAATTCTATTAAATAGATAGTTAGGAAGGCTGCAGATTTTTCTACAACCTCCCCATTTTTCCTGCGTCTCCTATTGCCACCTGATAGTGGCATACTCCAAAGTAATGCGGCTATCGGGGAAAGTTGCTACCGCCTCCCGTATCTGCCTATCTAGCGCTGTTAAAAAGTCACTCTCCACCACATTATTGTAATCCTCCAAGATTCGCGCAATTCTTAACAAGGAGGCATAATCACCGGAGATCAAGGACTCCATTTCCTCCTCAACAAACCGCCTAACATCCATCTCTGACAGCATGTTCCTTTCTCCTTTTAGTGGAATGTTCCCGAATTTTCAGAAACTGATCTTTATTATAAAAAGAATATTATTCACACACAACCCCTTTTTTACCAAGTGATAAGGCGTACTTAACTAACTGTTTCTATTATAAATACGGGTAAACCTTTTACTCCAAATAGTTTATTGAGTAAATAAAGTTCCCGTTTATGCGCTTTTATACCGTTCTCGCCTTCTGCATACGGACTGCCCTCGTAACCCAGCTGATGAGGGAGTGACTTGCACATTAAACTGGAACATTATAAATTTTTACACATGGAACTTACCACGCAATTCCCCTTCAATACCTTCCTCAAACTCTTCCTTGCGGTTTTTGGCTTTTTGGCGCAGGCTCTCCAACTCATCATAGGACATACGGAGCAACTCTTCTGCCTCCTCTAACAATAATTTCTTATCGTTTTTCTCAGGATTATCCAAAACCTCCTCAAGCAAAATATCCAAAATTTGGCCAATAATAGGTCCCGGCTTTAAATTTAGCTTTTCTATCAAGTCAGTTCCATTAACTGCCAACATTTTCGGATTAACAGGGTCCTTTCTAACTTTTTCTACCATAAACATAAGATGCCGTATCTTGTAAGGAACAGCTTTGGGAACGCCCGATCCAATTCTGTCTGCTTCTCTAACTTTTATAAGGTCCTCTACATTCTCAATTCCAACCCTTTTAATGAATCTTCTTACACCCGCGGGGGTAACATCCCCGACATTGTAATAAAAAAGATGATACCTTACCAAATGCACTATCTTATCCATCGTCTCTTTTGAAAACGCCAGCCGTTTAAGTATTTTGCCGGTTTCACGAGCCCCTGCAACTTCATGCCCGTAAAAAGTGGAATTTCTCCCCGTTCCTCTTTTAGTTTGGGGTTTTGCCACATCATGCAAAAGCGCTGCAAGGCGGATTTCCAATGGATAACTTTTTCCCGCGGCATAATCCAAAGCGCGCAGGTTATGTTCCCACACTGTATAAATATGATGAAGATTCTGCTCGCAATTTATGCCACTGCGAAGTTCCGGAATTATGTATTTGAGCAAACTCATATCCTCAAGAAGCTGAATACCTTGCATAGCGCTTTTGGACATAATTATTTTTATTAGCTCATCCCTAAGTCTTTCTTTAGCAATAGCATTTAACAATGGGGCATTCTCTCTTATTGCGCTGGCGGTATTTTCCTCTATAGTAAAACCTAGTTCAACGGCTAAACGAACCGCCCGCATAAGGCGCAAAGCATCTTCGCTAAACCGCTCGGTAGGGTTGCCCACACAACAAATTAGTTTAGCGCCAATATCTTTTTCCCCGCTATAAGGGTCTATAAAAGACTCCATCCTATCTAAATTGTAATTTGAAACTTGGAATTTGGAATTTAACTTTAATGCCATAGCATTAACAGTAAAATCTCTTCTAGCCAAATCCTCCTCTATAGTTTTTGCAAATTTAATTTCATCCGGGTGTCGCTTATCGGTGTACTTTCCCTCAAGGCGAAACGAAGTAATTTCAATAATTTTTAACGATTCGTCAGAAGAATTGGTCTTAACCGCCACAGTGCCAAAAGAATTTTCGTATATAGATTGCGGGAATAACTTTTGGATTTCTTGAGGTTTAGCGTTTGTGGCAATATCCCAATCCTTTGGGGTCTTACCAAGGGCTATATCGCGCACACATCCCCCTACCAAATAGGCTTTATAATCCGCCTGTGTTAACTTCTCGGATATGTTAAAAACTTCCGAAGGAATTTTTTCCATCATGTCTACATTCTAGCAGATTAACACACCAAAATAATCCATTAATTTGACAATACTCCATACTTAATCCTTGACATCCTTTGGATTTTTGGTTTAATTACAATACAATAACAGAAAATGCTATTGCTGTTTTTCGCACTTTGAAAATTTAATAGTTACAAAATAACCACAATAGAATTTTTCTAAATTCTAAAAGGTGAAAAGAGTGTTTTTATTGAGAGTTTGATCCTGGCTCAGGACGAACGCTGGCGGCGTGCTTTAGGTATGCAAATCTAACGGATCTGTACTTCGGACAGGAATTTTTCCAGCCCGGGGGGCGGGTCAGTGGTGAACGGCTGAGTAACGCGTAGGAATCTACCCACAAGATGTGAATAACCCCGAGAAATCGGGGCTAATACACAATAGTTTCCGATTTAATCGGAATAAAGGTTGTAGCAATACTTCCGCTTGTGGAGGAGCCTGCGTCCCATCAGCTAGTTGGCGGGGTAAAAGCCCACCAAGGCAATGACGGGTAGGGGGCGTGAGAGCGCGACCCCCCAGAGGGGCACTGATACACGGGCCTCACTCCTACGGGAGGCAGCAATCTGGAATAGTCGGCAATGGGCGAAAGCCCGACCGCGCGACGCCGCGTGGAGGACGAAGCTCTTCGGAGTGTAAACTCACATCAAAAAGGAGCGGCTAACTTCGTGCCAGCAGCAGCGGTAATACGGAGGCTTCAAGCGTTGTCCGGATTTATTGGGCGTAAAGTGTCTTAAGGCGGTTTGTTAAGTTTCTGGTTAAATCTCTCGGCCCAACCGAGAAACCGCCAAAAATACTAACAAACTAGAGATTAGCAGGGGTAAGCGGAACGCACGGTGTAGTAGTGAAATGCGTTGATATCGTGCGGAACACCAAGGGGGAAGCCAGCTTACTGGGCTTATACTGACGCTGATAGACGAAAGCGTGGGCAGAAAAACGGATTAGATACCCGTGTATTCCACGCTGTAAACGATCCTTGCTAGATAGTTGTTCCGATTTATCGGAGTGGCTGTCGCAGCTAACGCATTAAGCAAGGCGCCTGGGAACTACGGCCGCAAGGCTAAAACTCAAAGGAATTGGCGGGGAGATGCACAAGCGGTGGAGCATGTGGTTTAATTGGATGATGACCCAGGAACCTTACCCAGGTTTGACATGCAGCTGCAAATCCCGTGAAAGCGGGACTTCTTCGAGAGTGCTGCACAGGTGTTGCATGGCTGTCGTCAGCTCGTGCCGTGAGGTGTACGGTTAAGTCCGTCAACGAGCGCAACCCCTACTCTGATTTGTATCACTATCAGAGAACTGCCCCTGTAAGGGGGAGGAAGGTGGGGACGACGTCAAGTCGGCATGGCCCTTATGCCTGGGGCTACACACATGCTACAATGGCCAGTACAAAGGGTTGCAACCTCGCGAGAGGTAGCTAATCTCATCAAAGCTGGTCTCAATTCGGATTGAAGGCTGCAACTCGCCTTCATGAAGCTGGAATCGCTAGTAATCGCCGGTCAGCTATACGGCGGTGAATATGTTCTCATCTCTTGCACACACCGCCCGTCAATTGGGGGAAGCTGGAAACACCTGAAGGCTGTGTTTTACACGGACCAAGGTGGAGTCAGTAACCAACAATAAGTCGTAACAAGGTAGCCGTAGGGGAATCTGCGGCTGGATCACCTCCTTTCTAAGGAGTAAAACCGTCTTTAGGGTATAGCCCTAAAGAAACTTTGCGGGCTTCTTAACCGGTTGTTCGCAAAGAACTTATCTAACTCACAGATAAGATTTATTGGTAGCTTCGCAATAAGAGGCTTAAATATTGCAAACGACGCTCTTTTTACCTTTTAGGAATTAGAAAACTATTGACAGGCATTTATAAAGTTAGATAAACTGTTAATTGTGAAGAAGAAAACTGCCAAAAAATCTGCCAGCTCTTGTTATGATAAGGAATTTATCAGGTTGCCTATTGTTTTATCTCTCTTCGTGGCTTTTATAATATTGGTATTATCCCTTCTAACTCTTTTGGACAATCAACGAAACTTGACAACAAAGGCAAGAGCAGAGCAAAACAGGATGCTGGAAAAAACTTTGAGGCGCTAAATGATAACCCCTCCTCCTAAAACTTCATCTTTATAATAAAATACTGCGCTTTGCCCAGAGGCTACCCCAAAAGCTTTTTTTGATAATTTAACACACAAATCTTTTCCTATAGGGATAATATTTTCCACAGGATACAATTCTCCAAGATGCCTGACCCGCGCCCGCAATCCGGGATACTCCCGGATCGGGATACTCCCGGATCGGGATACTCCCGATTTTGATAATTTTGACAATTTAACTCTAAACTCATCGCAAAAAGCCGCATCATAGGAACCCACAGTAATGGTGTTTTTATTAATATCCTTTGAAATTACATATAAAGGCGCGGGCTGTTCTTTTCCGAAACCAAAAACCGTAAATCCCCTTCGCTGACCAATAGTATAAAACCAAGCCCCCGTATGCTCTCCTATCACATTCCCCCCCATATCCAAAACCGCGCCCTTTTTAGATTGTATTCTCTCACTCAAAAAATCTTTTATATCTATTTTTCCAACAAAACATATCCCTTGACTATCAGGTTTATACCACACAGGAAGCCGCATTTTTTTTGCCAATTTTCTAACTTGAACTTTTGTATAATTTCCCAGCGGAAACAAAGTTTTTGATAAAATGTTGGGTGTTAAAAGATATAAAAAATAGGACTGGTCTTTAGTTTTATCTTTTCCGCAAAGAAGTTTAGATCTTCCACCTTCAAGGTGGAAGATCCGAGCGTAATGCCCCGTTGCCACAAAATCCGCTTTTAACTCACTCATTGCTCTTTCAAAAAAAAGCCCAAACTTTATTTCTTTATTGCACATAACATCGGGATTAGGCGTTCTACCCGCTTCATACTCATAATAAAAATAGTCAATCACCTTCTTTTTATACTCTTTAGTAAAATCCCAAACCAAAAGGGGTAAATTCAAAACCCCCGCTACCTTAGCGGCATCCACCCTATTTTTGTCGGGGTCGCAACTCGCTTTCTCATCTTCCCAACAAACCAAGTGGACACAAACCACATCATAACCTTGCTTTTTTAACAACGCGGCGGATACTGCGGAATCCACCCCTCCGGATAAAGCCAAAGCAACCTTTTTACCTTTTGCGACTTTTTTATCTATAGAAAGATTTTATCACAGACATCCGCTATTCAGATATTAGGAGTATTTAGGGCGTTATGACGGGGGAAAGCCCCTCACCTATTACAACACATTTTGTCTGTTTGTTGGAATAG
>PCQY01000004.1 GCA_002770755.1 candidate division WWE3 bacterium CG23_combo_of_CG06-09_8_20_14_all_40_14 | reverse complement strand
TTACCGGCAAAATGTCCGTTGGGTTATTGGCCATTGATGGACTAACAACATCTTGCGGCGATATAAATACCAAGTCGGGATTATCCTCTAACGAGGAAAATCCCGCTGCGGACCCTCTAAAACCTTGTGACTCTACCGGAGTGTCATTGAGAACTCTCGCGGGCAATCTTAACCTGCAAGGACTGGTTAATATAACAAAAGAAGGCAATGTTGAAATAACCAAAGGCGTTATTGCCGGAAATTCCAGCTTTAGGGACAATGTGACTGTGCCGACCGGAAAAGACACCATTTTTGTAAAAAGAGGGGTTGCCTGCGATACAAAAACAGAGGACAAAACGGGAGTATCCCCATTTGGGGATACCCCCGATGTGAGTACTAATAGTATTTGCATCTCCGACGAAAGCGTCAAATGGAAATCTGTGCCGACTGCTGTAAACGCAACACCAAGCTGGGATACAACAATTTGGGTGGAGAATATAACAAATGAAGGGTTCACTATAAAACTTGGAACACCGTCCGAAAACGACCAAAAGGTATATTGGATTGCCGTTTGGTAAAGGAGGAGGGTAGATTTATACTATGCAAAAGTGCATAGTATGTTATAATAGTAACAATGTCCGAAAACGACACAGACAAACTAAATATTCTCATAAAACAACCAAGAAAGCTGTTTCACACCAAGGATCTTGAGCTGTTGTGGGGGATAAAAAACAAAAACACTCTGTATTCAACAATCAATAGATACTTAAAAAGGAAAATTTTAATACAAATATATAGAGGTTTCTACTCAATAGTGGAGTCAGATAAAATAAACGATTTTGAGCTGGGGTCCTCCGCTATTCACAACTATTGCTACTTAAGCACAGAGACTATTCTGATAAAAAGCGGAATAATCTTTCAGTTTATTCCTTATATCACTTTTTGCGCGGCAAGGAAGAAAAGAGTAGAAATATTGAGCAAATCGTTTCTTTGCAGAAAACTGGATGCCCGGTACCTGTACAATACCGCTGGAATTATCGAGCACGAAAGTTATAAAGAGGCAACGCCGGAGCGGGCAGTTGCGGATATGCTTTTCTTTAATAATAAATACTATTTTGACGCGAAAAGTTTAATTGATTGGGAAAAAGTCAAAACTATTCAGAAAGAGGTGGGTTATATATGATATTGCCAAGTCCAAAAGACGCCCTGCATAGGGGACAAATGTACAGAGTATTGACGGCAATTGCCGATTCCAGCTTTTTGTCGAGAAGTTTGATATTTAAAGGTGGTACCTGCGCGGCAATGCAGGGGTGTCTAGATAGATTTTCCGTGGACTTGGACTTTGATCTAGCGCCCGGAATATCTAAAGACGAAGTTAAAAAAAATCTGGGGGGTGTCTTTGAGCGGCTGGGTCTTACGGTTAAAAGCGAAAGTATACATGCGGTTCAATATGTGCTTAAATACACATCTTTTAAGGGTTACAGAAATACCTTAAACATCGATGCTGTTAGTCATACTTTGGACTATAGTGTCTATACGCCGATTTATCTTACGGATATTGACAGGTATTTTATTTGTCAGACAATTGAAACTATGTTCGCCCACAAACTGGTGGCACTTATGGATCGTTACGACAAGCACAAATCCCTTGCTGGCAGGGATGTTTATGACATTTATTATTTTTTTGTAAACGGATACTCTTATAATAACCAAGTTATTGCAAAGAGGACAGGTGAAAGTGTTTTGCAGTTTTTTTTAAAACTAAAGGACTTTGTGGAGGAAAAAGTGGGTCTTAAGATTATAGAGGAGGACATTAATACGCTTTTACCTTACAGTAAGTTTAACGCCATTAGAAAGACGCTTAAGATTGAGGTTTTGGGGATTTTGAAGGACGAGATTGGGCGCCTGCAAAATGAAAATTCAGAAATATTTGCTGGAAAAACTTAAAAAATTCGTGGGATGGGTACTTACTCCTTTGTCAGAACCGACCCCAACCACCAAAGATGTCCAAATTACAGAAAGTACAAAAACCGCCTTAAAAAATAAACCCATCGTGGATTCCCTAGCCTGCCCTTATTGCAGCTCGCAAAAGTATGTTAGAAGAGGATTTAGAACGAAAAAATATGAGAGGATTCAACTTTATCTATGCCAAAACTGCGGAAAGACATTTACACCGCAACCTATCCTTTCGGGAAAACATTACCCGCTGAACATTATATTCAGAGCCGTAAGCCTTTATAATTTGGGATATTCGCTGGAAGAAGTGTGCAGAATAATAAACTCTAAAACAGAAGAGCGGGGTCTAACCCCTATGAAATTAAATCCTTCCACCCTTTCAAGTTGGCTAAAGGAGTTTTTGGAACACACAAAATATGCAAGGATGCGAGAATTTGCGACAAAACTTATGCCCCCCAAAGAAACAGTGGTAACCGCAACTTTGGCGCACCAACAGCTCTATCGCTACCGCTTTCATCGCGCTAAATGTCATCTAATGATACAAGAGGAGTACATACACCGCCGATTTAAACCCTTGCAGGAGTTTTTGGAACTTGTCCCCGCGGAATGCCCGCACCAGTATTTCTCCCCTCCAGAGGCGGACAAGCTGGATTTTTTAAGAGCCTCCGAAGCCCCTTTAACCTTTTCAAAAAAGCATATGATTGTAAGAAGCAAACAAAATTACGCCACCAAACTATGTTCTTTTGTACTACAAGGTTCCAAAGAACGAAAACAAAGGCACAAGGATGTACAAGATTTCTTTTTGTACAACGATTCCGTTACGGTAGCAACGGAAGTACCGGTCTATCTAACTCGGGAGGATTTGGAGCATATGAAAACACAGTTGGGGTTTGAAATATACAATAAAAATTCATTAAGAATTGAAGGGTTACCAAAATTAATCACCGGACATATTGACATAGTTCAAATTAGAAACGGGCAGATACACATTTTGGATTACAAGCCAAATGCCGTCAAAGAACAACCCATTGACCAGCTTACAATATACGCTATGGCCTTGTCGCGCCTCACCGGACTGCGTCTATTTGAGTTCAAATGCGCATGGTTTGACGAGGAAAACTATTTTGAGTTTTATCCCCTGCATGTTTTGCATAAGCCAAGAAAAGCGAGAAGAAGAAAAGAGGTTGAAACCATTGAAGGAACATATAAAGTTAATAAGAAAGAGGGTAAAATAAAATTAACCTAATGTACTACACACCTAAAAGACCGGTAAAATCTTTTCAGGATTTGGAGGTTTATCAGAACCTGCTTGCGGGCAGTATCAAAATTGCTAAAGCTGTAAAGGAAGATTCGGAGAAGGATTTAAACAAAACGAGCGGCGCTATCTGCGATAAACTGAACGAGCTTATAAAAATACCGCTTTTAGAAACCGTTCTTTCCATACCAAAACAAATAGCCAAAGCCCACTCAATACGATTTTCCTACCCTAAAAAGGCGCAGGATGCTTTGGAAGAGGCAATGTTTAACTGCAATTTAGCGGTGGTTTATTTGGAACAGTATCGTGATTTAATGGATAGTAAAAAAGATACGGACTTTTTTGAGGAGAATATAAAAAACTATTTAAGGACAAGAGGAAAAATAATGCGTCTCCAGCGAAGCTGGGCAAAGTTTGCGAAAGAAAGACAGGAAGCTTAAATTAGGGAAATTAGGGAGATAAGGGAAATTAGGGTTAAGGGAGATAGGGGAAATAGGGGATATATGGGATATATAAAGAAAAAATAAGATGGGATATAAATATCTGCTTGCTTACAAAATAACAGTGCCAATTTACGACTTAACTATGCAGTTTTGCGCAAAACATATCTCGTATAAAAGCCGAACCCTAGACCAAATGCAACAAGCCGCGCGAAGCGGTAAACAAAATATTGCCGAAGGCTATTGCGAAAAAAGTTTAGCCACTTACATAAAACTTGCTGGGGTAGCGCGGGCCAGTCAAGAAGAGCTTTTAGAAGATTACAAAGATTATGCGCGGGTAAATAAACTTACTATTTGGCCTAAAGAAAGAAGTAAAAGGGAGATAAGGGAGGTAGGGGAAATATGGGAAATATTAAGAGAAAACAAAATTTTGCCCGATAACCCCAATTTCCCTAACCTCCCAAATAACCCGGAAATAGCGATAAACCTAATGATAACCCTAATAAACCAAGCCACCTACCTGCTAGATAAACTCACCAGCGCTCTAGAAGAAAAACACAAAATCGAAGGGGGGTTTAGCGAAAATTTGCTGAAGAAACGCCTTGATTTAAAGCGAAGAAGAACATTATGAAATTTTTTTCAGGCATTTCGCGCAGATTTTAAC
>PCQY01000033.1 GCA_002770755.1 candidate division WWE3 bacterium CG23_combo_of_CG06-09_8_20_14_all_40_14 | reverse complement strand
TTGCTTCAATTTTCCCAGACTGATCGATTTCTATATTCATTAGATATAAGTCTAGATTCCAAACTTACCCGAGTCAACAACCTCCGAGAAAAAGAAAAGGGCTAAGATGGCTCCGCTTACGCAGAATTCCACATTAGCCCTTTCTGTCCCTCATCTCGACAAGTTTTGCATTGCCAAAACGAGGGACGCCAGCGTTGCAAGTGCACCAATGATAACCTGCAACACATCCATAACCATCCTCACGATTTCCATCCCCCTTCCTCCTTCTCCTCCGAAAGCATCTTGTAAATCACCAAAAGCAGTTGCCGGTTCCGTGACGACTGCTCCTTCGCATCCAAGCAACTCCGTAGCAATACAGTCGCGTAAACGAGGACCGCGACCGCCCCCAACACCACAAAATCAAAAACTAAAATCTCCATTTTTCCCCCTTCCCCGCCTGCTTATACCCAAGAGTATTTGCAGCGGGTTTTTGATAGGATTTCCAATCTGCAACAGTTTGCAGACGGCTTGGTAGGTACATTTTATCATACACCCACAAAACTATCCGCAATTCTTCATTTAAGGATTCTCCTTGTAATCCTTCAACCTCGGGGGTTGAAGATTTATGACATTAAAACTGCAGGGGTTTGCAAGAAGCGTAAAACTTCTATGCTTGCTTGCAAACCCCCGATGATTGCCCTGCGGTCTCGCTTTGCATGGTACTTCCGCCATCCTTGGATTTTAATCCTAGGACTTACCATTAGGCGGTTGTTTCCATCCAGCAAAGTCCCCGCTCTCGTTTGAGCTTAACGCCGCGCGTCTTATTCATCCCGGTCAGAACACTCCGGTCAGAACACTTCAGCACGCGGTTTTTTTTGAGGGGACGCCTCGTCAGTCCGTCAGAAACTGAACGAGATGGAGAACCACCTGCCCCCGAAGGTTCGCTGAATCTTCGGATTGCCCCACATCGATTAAGCCGGAGATCAAGTGGTGTTCCCGAGGAGAAATCTCTCCCTTTTCCCCCACCAGCATCGCATACGTCTCTACGACACTCGTGATGATGTTATAGGTTTCTATATCCATCATTCCCCTCCTTTCTCCCTTCCCCGCCGATGGCTTGCGAGGAGGGAATTTTTTCGCAACTTCCAGTTACAAACCAACTTTATGTATCTATTATACCATACTACAGGGTATGTGTCAAGGGAAGTTAGGGGTTTGCGATAACGCCAATGCTATCGGGGGAAAGTTTTAGAATTTTTCCTTCCTCCCACACCTCTACTTTAACCTCATCTTTCTCTATCCCAACTACAGTGCCAGTTAAACCGTATCGGCTTTGGTCAAATATCTGAACAACCTGTCCTTCGCGGACATCTGTGTAAACTCCGTCAATTCCCTTTGCCCATTCTAAACTCTGCTCTTCGGGAACTATTATTTGCGGAATAGACGGCCTCAATACAATAAAACGGGACTCCACTCCTTTGAAATAGTTAAATAAAACCGGGTCCATTGGCAAGCGTCCAAATCCCGTAACGGCAATAAGAGAAATGACCCCAACTTGGCTTTCGCAGAAACCGTAATCCACACCGCCGCACACAAACCCCAAAACTCCAAACAGTTTAGCTTTAGAATACATATAAGAATTAACGAACCCGCATGCCACGATTTTTCCGGTATGCCTTTTATCAATTTCCACGCCGTCTGAATCCTTATAATCTCCAACCACCACAAGCTCGCCTGAAACATCTTCGCCTTTTCCAAAAACCCCAAAAACCTCAATAGCGGTGGTTTCTATAAGCACCGCTTTATTTTTAATAACGCTCTTAATCGTGCCCGGCGCCCCCGCTATTAAAGAGTATTCGCGCGCGAGACGCTCTATAAAAAAGGTTTTATGCTCCTCATCCACACGGGAAATTATGCCGGAAAAAGGCGCCTTGCCCTCTTTGGATTTTAGGAATCCCTTTCTTAAAACCCACAAAACCTCGTTGGCAAAAACTCTTTCGCCCTCTTTTTTCACAAGTTCCCCCTCAAAGGATATTTTTTGCGATTTCTCGCTGTAAAGACATTCCCCCACTTTTGAAAAGCTTTTAACAACTTCGCCAGCCTTAACCAAAACTTTCCCTTCTGCGGGGAGCCCTCGCTCCACAAAGCTGGTTTTATTTTGACGGTATTTTTTTACAATTAGAGACCTCAACATAACATAAAAAATTCAAACTGTTTTCTATCCGCAATCCTTTCTGGCGCAACCGTTTTTATCATCCTCAATCTTTGTTATTTGAACTTTGAATTTGCGAACCCCATCCCCTTACCTGTTTTCTTATATTGTCTCTTATTGTAAACCGCTCACTGCGCAAATCGGAAAACGCAAGGGGCCTTTTTCTGGTATCAAAAACCGCGCCGAAAACCCCCGCCGAAACCTTTTTCTCAAAATGCCCTTTTTTGAGCCTTAATTTAACCGTCAATTCCTCCTTAGACAAAGGCACTAAATGAATCCCCTCCCGCGCCAAATTAAGGGTTTGCTTTTTGCCGTCTTCAAAAATAATCTGCGCGCTCGCAACTCCCGGAACAATAAACACATCTGCTACACGCTTAAAAGGATATTTGTTCAAAATTTTTAGCGCCCTTTCTTTTTCGGGGTAAAGCCCCGCGAGAGGACCCAGAACAGCTTTGTCATCAAAATACAAACGCCAAAAACCCAAAACCTCCATAGCGTCCAAAAAATTCAAGAGCAGCTCCTGAAAATTGGTAAAACCATACAAAGCTTCGCCAGAAAGATAAAGCTCTTCCACCGTTTCTAGAAAATTTGGCGAGACGAGCCTAAAAGCCGCTTGCATTTTTGCCCGAATAAGGGCGTTTTGAAAGGATTTCTCCCAAACACTTTCGGCGGGAGCGGGACCGTACAAAAAACGGTTTTGAAAAAAGTTGGTCACATTAACAACAGACTCCTCAAAATCAAACCATTTAAAAACCGCTTCGGAGTTTATATTAAGCTCAAAACACCCCTGCGGGCAATAAACCCTTTTCTCGCCTAAAAAAATCATCGGGATATTAAATTCAGAAAACGCTTCCTGCGCGGGAACAACTTTTACAGATTTGCCTTTTATGAGCGGATATAAAAGATCCTGCGAATTGCAAACCACAATAGTGTTTAGAGGGCTTTTCAGACCAAGACGGAACAAGGCTTCGCCGTAAACGCTCTCCCATATATCGGAATAATTGTCAAAAAAGGCGGGATAGGGGAACTTTACGCGAACGGTTTTATCACCATTTAAGACAGCTATTAAGCTATAAGGAGTAACATAACAGAGCAGGATATTCATATCTAGTTATTCATATCTGGTGTCTTTCCGTAAATGGCAAAAGCCCCAAAAATCGAGCTTTTTTTATTTCAATGGTGGCTTTTCGCTGAACTTTTGCGGAGACGCCTGTTTTTTGGCGCGACAAAATCTTGAATCGGGAGCTTAAAAATTTCGTTAAAGATGAGGGGTTTTTGTAATCAATTCCCCCTATCCGCGCTTTAATTTTTTTATAAGTTACATTCTTTTTAAATTGTTTTTTATTCTTTTGCTTTTTCGGCATATTGCTTCTACATCATACATCTTAAAACGGCATTTCCTCTGTATCCACTTCCTCCGTGCCTTCTACGGCTGTTTCTTTTTCTTCTTTTTCTTTTTTTTCGCTTTTGGCTTCTTTTGGTTTCGGCGCGGATGCTTTTGTTTCTTCCGGCGCGGACTGCCACGACTCGTAGGGGCCTTTGCTTGAAAGAAGTATCATGTCATCCGCCACTATTTCGGTTTTGTAATGTTTAACGGCTTTATCGTCCTCCCAGGTTCTAGTTTGCAATCTGCCTTCAATATAAACTTTGGTGCCTTTTTTAAGAAGCTGAGAGCAAATTTCCGCCAGCTTGTTCCAAGCAACAATATTGTGAAACTCCACCGCTTCTTTTGAAGTGCCGTCTTCGGTGTTCCACTGCCTGTTTGTGGCTACAGCAAAACTAGTTACAGCGTTTCCTTGAGGCGTGTACCTCATTTCCGGGTCCCTGGTTAAGTTTCCCAAGATTATGGCTTTATTTATGCTTCGGGACATCTTTTATTATTGCTAAATGGTTTAACTGTTTAATGGCTTTTTAACGCAATAAACAAAAACCGATTAGCAGAAACCAAAACTAAAGTTAAAAATTACCTTTTACTTTTAACATTCACTTTTGACTTTTTCCTTTTGACCTTTGACTTATCATATACCTAACTACTCCCTTCTCCAACTTTAGTTTCCCCTCAATCGCTTTTATTTTAGCAGGGGGGCATTCAAACTCTATTACCGTATAAACCCCTTTTTCAAGCTTTCTAATGGGGTAGGAAAACTTCCTTTCGCCCCAAAAGGATTCTTTTAAGGCTTTTCCATCTGCCGAATTTAGGAGTTTATTAAAGTTATCAAAGAACGCGCCGTTTTTGGCAAGGGCGTTTTCTTTTTCTAATATTACCATTATTTCGTAATTTTTTTCTATACTTTTCATATCTTGAGAATGATAGCAGAAAGAAAAGGAATTTCAAGAAGGAAAAAGCCGGTGGCGTAGCGATGTTGAGAAAAGCGATCCCGTCATTTTTGACGAGAACCCTCAACAATCCAAACAGCCACCGGCTAAGGACACCCGAAAA
>PCQY01000035.1 GCA_002770755.1 candidate division WWE3 bacterium CG23_combo_of_CG06-09_8_20_14_all_40_14 | reverse complement strand
TAAGACCACACAGGAGTTTAGATAATCTAACCCCAATGTGGTATTTAGTTTTCAAGGGCATTCTTTCCAAAATGTCCGTAACCCATACAATAGTTTGACTAACGAGCTAAAAGCTGGTATAATCCACCTTTTGGAAGTTAAAAAACCAAAAGTTATGCTTATATCAGATGACAAAAAACATATTTTAGACCTTATTGAGAGCGCCCAAAAAACGCTCGTTATTCCTGTTGCTTCAAAGGAAAAAGACAGTTTAAGCGCCGCTTTGGCAATAAGCTTTATAATTAAAGACCTTTCAAAGGAGGTTTCCATTCTATACCCTTACGACATTCCTTCGGAATTTAAAGAATTTGAAAATCTCGTAGATATCAAAAAAGAATTTGACCAAAAAAGTTTGGTGGTTGGCATAAATTATAAAGACACACCCGTAGAAAAAATAAACTATTACATAAAAGACGACACTTTAAATTTAGTGGTTACCCCTGTTCCCTCAAATTTTGATTTAAGTCGGGTTAGCTTTACCAAAACCGGCACGAAATACGATTTAATTATTGTAATAGGCGCAAAAGATTTAGGCGAACTTGGAAACATTTATTATGAAAATATAGACGATTTCAAAAAACCTCCTGTTTTAAATATAAGTAATGGGGATATCTCTGAAAACTACGGGACCATAAATATAAACGACCCGACATTTGACTCTTTAACAGAATTGATGTATAATAAACTGGCGCTGTGGGGTTTTAAGCCTAACAAAAACGCCGCAAAGGCTCTACTAATAGGATTTAAACAATAATAAAAGTTAAAAATTATTTTCCGGGTATTGCAGACACACAAAGAGTATAGTAAAATGGTTTAATGTTAACCACACAAGAAAAGAAAAGGGTATTAAAAAAATTTGCCGTCCACGAAAAAGACACCGGTTCTCCGGAAGTGCAAATTGCGCTGTTAACTGATAGAATAAAAATGCTCGCAGAACATTTAAAGATTCATAAGAAAGATTTTAGTTCGCGCCGCGGTCTTCTTCAGATGATAAATAAAAGAAGGCGCCTCCTCTTATATCTTCGCAAAAAAGACGAGGAAAGATATAGAAAAATTATAGGCAAGGTCGGACTATCAAAATAAACTCAATGGAGAATACAATAAAAAAGGAAATTGAATTTGCCGGAAAAAAATTAAGCTTGGAAACAGGTGTTTTTGCGCCTCTAACCAATATGGCAGTAACCGTTAGATACGGCGATACTGTTGTTTTAGTTACCGCAGTATCAAAAAAGCAGAGAGCCCCCGAAACAGCGGAATTTCTCCCTCTGCGAGTAGATTATCAAGAAAAACTATATGCCGGGGGTTTAATAAAGTCCTCGCGGTTTGTTAAAAGGGAAGGCCGTCCGTCTGATGACGCAACCATAGTGGCAAGGTTGATAGACCACGCTATAAGACCGCTCTTTCCAAAGGACTTTTCCGATGAGGTGCAGATTATTGCCACCGCCTTGTCTATAGACCACATAAGCGACGCCGAAGTATCCGCCATAATAGGCGCTTCCGCCGCTTTAACCGCATCCAATATACCTTGGAACGGGCCTATGGCAACTTCAAGAGTGGCTATAGAATCCAACAACAACAGCTTTATTTTAAATCCAACCAGCGAACAGCTGGAAAATTCACCCTTAAATCTAATTATATCCACCGTAGAAAACGACAAAGTGTTAGCTATGGAAGCAGATGCTAATATTGTTTCGGAAGAAAAAATTCTTGAGGCTATAAACTTTGCCAATGCCGAAAATAAAAAATTGCTTGAATTTATAAAAGATTTCTCAAAAGAGGCGGGAAACAAAAAATATGAGTATGTTTCCGCTAAACTGCCGGAGGATATGGTAAAAACTATTAGAAAAGATTTTTACAAAAAGGTACAAGATTTTGTGGAAACTCTTTCAGACAAAAAAGAATCCGCTGAGCTTATGGAAAATATTTTGGATGAGATGCGCGAAAAATACCAAGAAAAATACGCCAGCGCCTACATAACAAAATGTTTTGAAGAATTAGAAAAAGATGCGGTAAGAAAACTTGTTTTAGAAAAAGAGAAAAGGCCAGACGGCAGAGCTTTGAGCGAAATAAGACCCATAACCATAGAATTAGGGGTTTTACCAAGAACCCACGGCAGCGCCTTTTTCAGAAGAGGGCTAACTCAATCATTGACCATAACCACATTAGGCTCCTCTTCACTTGAGCAGTTGATACAAAGTATGTACGGCGAAGAAACCAAGAGGTATATGCATCATTATTATGGCCCGGCATATTCATTGGGGGAAATTAAGCCTTTGCTTTCACCGGGGCGCCGCGAGATTGGGCATGGAGCCTTAGCTGAAAAAGCATTGATTCCGGTTATTCCTTCAAAAGAGCAATTTCCTTACGCTATAAGAGTGGTTTCTGAAATTTTATCCCAGAATGGGTCGTCTTCCATGGCTGCTACCTGCGGCTCCACACTTTCCCTTATGGATGCGGGGGTACCCATAAAAGCTCCCGTTGCCGGAGTTGCGGTGGGGTTAATAACTAACGAAAATCAGGATAAATTTGTTCTGCTAACGGATATGGCAGGAATTGAAGATTTTAACGGGTTTATGGATTTTAAGATGACGGGAACAAGAGAGGGTGTTACCGCAATTCAAATGGATACAAAATTGGGAGGAATTCCTATAAAAATGTTCCAAGAAATACTTGAACGGTCAAAATCAGCACGGCTTAAAATACTTGACATCATAGAGAAAGCCATACAAAAACCAAGAGAAAACTTATCAAAATACGCTCCTAGAATTGCGCAAGTTAAAATTGCCCAAGACCAAATTGGTCTTGTTATAGGTTCGGGAGGAAAAACCATAAGAGAAATAATGGCTAAAACCAAAACTACTGTGGATGTGTCAGAGAATGTGGACGGAAGCGCTTTTGTAGTTATAGCAGGAATAGATGCCGAAGCCGTTAATAAAGCCAAGGAACTTGTGGAGAGCATTATCCGGGAAGTTAAAGTAGGCGACATTTTTGAAGGTATAGTCAAGAGAGTTGCGGACTTCGGAGCAATTGTGGGGGTTCTGCCAAACAAAGAAGGACTGCTTCATGTAAGCGAGATGTCCCACGACTATGTGGACGACCCAAATAAACTATTTAAGGTTGGGGATAAGGTTAAGGTTAAGGTAATTTCTGTTGAGCGGGATGGAAAAATGTCCCTTTCAAAGAAAGCTTTAGAGGAACATTTTGGTGGGTATGAAAAAAGGCGGCCGGCTCCAAAAACCGGTACCGGTTTTGGAGGAGGCTCCTATTTTCAACATCCAAGAAGAAACTTTAATAAACGGGTGCCGTTTAGAAGAAAAAATGTTTAGAGTCTGCCCAAAATGCCATAAGACTGTGAAATCTAATTCTGCGTTGTTTTGTTACCATTGCGGCGCTGAATTAAACCTCCCAAACGAGCAAGTTGTTGAGGATACCCCTGCTCAGAAAAATCCCCAAAAAGAAACAAAGAGCGCTCTTTTAAAAATTGCTGTTTTAATTTTGTCCTTAGCATTATTATCCATCGGGGGATATTTCGGCTATACCAAATTCAAACCATCAAAAAATAACGAGATTGTAAGCCCAGTAGACTTAACAACCTCCCAAAAATTTGAGGTTGACCTTTCTGATTTAGATGTAAAACTTTCTTCCGGTGAACTTAATGCCAAAGAGTTATCCCAAATAGCCCCCGTAGGCATAGATTTATTTATTATCCTAAGAAACCCTAATAATTTTTATGAGAACTTTGTAGAGGAAAATTCCAAAGTGGATATCCCTCAGCTAACAGGATTATCGGTGGAAGAAGCGGCGAGTTTCTTGGAATCATCTTTTGCCATTGCGGTTAGGGAAAATTCTTGGGCGTTTATTGCCAAAACCAAAAACAAAGACTTTTTAGAAACAAAACTTACAGAGATTGATACTAAAAACCTTGATTATGAAGTAGGTTTGGCAGGGGACTTCTTGATTATTACAAACGATGTTAATATGTTAAATGAGGTGGGAAATATAGAAAAGGGCGCTTCGTTAAGCTTGGACAAAGATGCCTTTTTTGTGGAGGCAACCAAAAACCTGCCGCGCGAGGGCGCCGCTTTAGTATTTTACCGAGATGTCAACAGCTTAACACCGTTTTTAGAAAAAATAGGCAGGAAGGAGGGCATAGAAACTAAAGGCAAAAACGGGTTTGCCGCAATAAAAAGCGGAAAAGGTGTTTTGCTGCAATTCTAAAAATGGCAAAAGATTATCTCTTAGAAGAACTTAAAAGTTTAAATAAAAAGGCAGAAGGTTCCGCTATGCCAAAAGATTTGCGGGAGAGAATACTGCAAATGCTTGACCGCCTAAACCGCATAAGTCAAAGCAATACCTACTCATCTGAATTTGATGTAATAGCAAACTACATAGACTGGATAACAGAAATTCCGTGGGTTAAAAAAACACAAGATAATCTGGATTTGAAAAACGCAAAACAGGTGCTTGATAGAAATCATTATGGCTTGGAACAAGTGAAGGAACGGATTTTGGAATATATGGCAGTGGAAAACATAAAAATAGTCAACAAGGACAAACTACAGGCGCAGGAGAAAGCTCCAGTTTTATGTTTAGTGGGGCTGCAAGGTCTTGGAAAAACTACACTCGCAAGTTCAATTGCCGAGGCGCTGGGCAGAAAATTTATCCGGGTATCTTTAGGGGCGTTAGGTTCTATTTTTGAACTTAAAGGAAAGAGCAAAGCTCTTTCATCGGCAGAGCCGGGGCAGATTATAAAAGCGCTTGTTAGAACTAAAGTAAGTAACCCTTTGATACTTCTGGACGAGATGGATAAAGTGAGCGGAGAAAAAGGGTTGCGGAGCGATTTAATGGCGGCGCTTTTAGAAATTCTTGACCCTGAACAAAACACTTCTTTTACTGACCACTATATTGACCACCCAATAGATTTATCCAACATCCTTTTTATTGCCAGCGCAAATAACACCGGAACTTTTTCAACGGCTTTAATAGATAGATTGGAGATAATAAGAATGCCTTCGTATTCCGACAAAGAAAAGGAGGTTATAGCAAGGGATTATCTTCTCTCAAAAGTTATGAAAATAAGCGGGTTGCTGCCGGAGCAGTTGGAAATAAAAGATGAAGTTTGGCCAAAACTTATAAGACCCTTGGGATACGATTCTGGCATTAGAAGCTTGCAAAGAATTTTGGAAAGCGTTTGCCGAAAAGCGGCAAAAATAATTATTGAACAAAAAATACCAGCCGTTGTGGTGGACGAAATAAACTTCAAATCTTTTTTACCTATACTTTAACTCTCGGCTTTAAGGGTTGAGCCCTTTTCAAAAACGCATTTGGGATATTTGTCAACTCCTTTTAAACATTTTCTCTAAATCCTGCGAGAGAACTTTTATCTTAAAAGGCCTTCCGTGCGGGCAGGTATAAATTCCTTCCAGCTTGTAACCTTCCCTTACAAGTTCTAAAGCTTCCATAGAACTAATCACATCTCCCGCTTTAATGGCAAAACGACAAGCCATAAAAAAAAGCGCCCTTTCCTCCATACTGCTCGTATTTTTCAAGCCTTCATTATCCTGCAAATCTTCCGCAAATTCTTTTAGTACCTTTACCTTATCGGAAAAACCCCTACCCAAAAATGAAGGCACTGCGCTAATTTTTAAAACCCTTTCCCCAAAAGGCGCAACCTCAAAACCCACACTTTTTAACAACTCCGCGTTAGCCGTTAAAACTTGAAAATCATTCTCGGAAACTTCCAAAGTTTGAGGCGCAAGTAAAATTTGGGACGAGGGTTCTTTAGAAAATCTTTCCTTTTTAAGCTTTTCATACAAAATCCGCTCATGCAAAGCGTGTTGGTCATAAATCTCCAGGACATCGTTTATTATTGCTAAAATGTACAAATTGTTAAATGGTAAAACTTTAATCTCCTCGCCAACACTCAATTTTGAATAGAATTCCAAAGCCTCAGAAACCGTAGGAGTTCTGTTAAACGAGCGGGAAAAGGATGAAACGGGAGCGGAAACATACTCCAAACTAGGTCTAAAAGATAAATCTTTTCCAGCTAGAGCTTTGAATACCGCTTCCTTTACCAAGGAATACACTAAATTGGAATTTACAAACTTTACCTCCTCTTTTCTAGGATGCACATTTACATCCACAAAATCAAAAGGTACGGTTAAATCAATAAAATACAAAGGCGGAGTGCTTCCCATAACCAAAGAGCCAAATCCTTCCCTAACCGCTGATGAAATTACCCTGTCTTTAACTGACCGGTTATTAACAAGAATAAACTGTTTTAGCTTTGAATCATACGCCGCCTGAGGTTTTCCAATAAACCCGGAAATTTTGATATGCGGATGCGCGCAAAAAATGGGCAGAAGGTTTCTGCGCAAATCCTTTCCAAAAAGTTGTTCCACTCGCTCCAAAAGATTTTTAGCCTTTGCTAAATTATAAATATCTTTTCCATTATGAGTAAGCTTAAAAGCGATACCTGTATTTGCCAAACACAACTCCGTAAAGACTCTAGTTATGTGTAAAAATTCAGTAAAGGGAGTTTTTAAAAACTTTTGGCGCGCAGGCACATTAAAAAACAAATTCGTTATCTCAAGGCTGGTCCCGTCTTGAAAAGGTTTAGTACCTTTATCCTGAAACTTATCGCAGGAAACGGCATAAAAATAGCCGTTTGGAGAATCTTTGGTTTTAGATATTATATTCACATTGGATATTGCTGAAATGCTTGATAGAGCTTCTCCTCTAAATCCCATTGTTCGTATATTAAAAAGGTCGCCATCTTCGCCAATCTTGCTGGTAGCGTGATGCTCAAAGACAAGAGACATATCTTCTTTTTCAATACCAGTTCCATCATCCGTAACTTTTATTTTTTCTATGCCGCCCTTCTCCACTTCCACAATAATTTTGGAAGCTTTCGCGTCAATAGAATTTTCCACAAGCTCCTTAACTACAGAAGCTGGCCTTTCAACCACTTCCCCCGCCGCAATCTTTCTATAAATTTTTTGGTCCAGCCTTCTTATTTTCATAAATCTATGGTTAACTGATTATTATTTGCCAAATTATCATTCGGCCTTTCTATCTTCCTTTGCTCCAAAAGTTTAAGGACATTTAATGCCCTTTTTACCACAAAGTCTGGAAGCCCCGCCAATTTAGCAACATGAATGCCATAACTTTTAGAAGCTCCTCCTTTTATAACTTTATACAAAAAGGTTATTCTTTCCTCGCCGTCTAAAGTCTTTTCTTCTTCCACCGCCACCTGAAAATTTGACACATTTTCATAAACTTCCGATAGCTTTAAAAGTTCATGGTAATGCGTGGCAAACAAAGTTTTTGCTTTCACCTTTTTAGCAAGATATTCCACAATAGCCCATGCAATACTAACACCGTCATAAGTGCTGGTTCCCCTGCCCACCTCATCTAAAATAACCAAACTTTTATCCGTAGCATTGTTTAAGATATTGGCGGTTTCCATCATCTCCACCATAAAAGTTGAAAGACCAGAACTCAATACATCGCTGGCGCCTATTCTTGTAAATATCCTATCCACAGGAGAAATTTTGGCGCTTACCGCTGGAACAAAACAGCCAATCTGCGCCATTAAAACAATAAGCGCTGTCTGCCTTATAAAAGTGCTTTTCCCGCTCATATTGGGACCTGTTATTATTAAAATCTGCCGTTCCCCGCTTAACAGAACACTGTTTGGAATAAATTCAGAAGCCGGTATCAAAGTTTCTATAACCGGATGCCTGCCATCGTTTATATCTATTAGATAAGGCTTATCTGAAAACAAAATATGCGGCTTTGTATATTCATTTTCTTTTGATAAAACGGCAAAACCCGCCAATGTATCTAAAAGCCCAATTGCCAAAGCCGCCTCTTTAATAAAAGTTGTGTATTCAAGAACTTTGGATATTACTGAAAGATATATTTCATACTCTTTTCTATTTATTAATTCTTTAGCGTTTAAGACTAGCTCCTCATGTTCCTTTAACTTTTCTGTAACGAACCTTTCGGCGTTAACCAAAGTTTGTTTTCTTATGTAATGATTAGGAACAAGGTACAAGTTGGATTTGCTTACTTCAATATAATAACCATAAACTTTATTAAACCGTACTTTCAAAGAATTTATACCGGTTCTTTCTTTCTCGTTAAATTCCATCTCCGCCAAAAATTTGGTGCTGTCCTTTATTTTATCTTTAAGACTATCCAACTCCTCATCCACTCCCGCATTAACAAGACCTCCTTCTTTGGGGGAGAACGGCGGCTCCTCAACCAAAACCCTCTCAACCAATAAAATTACTTCTGAGATATTCTCCTTTATATCCCTTTCCACTTTTTTCAGAACTAGAGACTCACATTCCCGTAAAGCGCTTTTAATGTGTAAAGCCCCTTTTAGGGAATATCTGATGGAGATTAAATCTTTGGGGTTTGCCGTCTTTAAGGTTAATTTAGCCAACGCCCTTTCTATATCGTAAATATGGGATAAGATGGTACTTACCCTATCCAGCAAATCGCGGTTTTTAATTAATTCCTCAACTCCGTTAAGTCTTTCGTCTATGTCTTTTTTTAGTTTTAAGGGGTTTAGGATAAACCTTCGCAAAGTACGCGCTCCCATAGGAGTTTTAGTTTTATCTAGAACCGAAATTAAAGAACCCTTAACATCCCCTTCCCTAAAAGTTTTAAAGATTTCTAAATTTGTTATTGCGCTGGAATCAAGCCTTGCGTATTTAGGACTTATTATTTCAGATACCTTTGTGATGTGATTTATAGGGGTTTTTTGGGTTTCTTCCAAATACCCCAAAAGCGCGCAGGCGCACTCTTTAGCCGCACTGCTTTTAACATCCTTAACAAGCGGGTGGTTTTTATAAACTGCGAAATAATTCTCCCATAGTCCGAAAGAGTGAAGATTATTTGAGAAATCTTTTATACTTTGCAAAAACTTTGGGTTGTTGTACAAGTGGGAAGGCAGAATAATTTCCGCGGGCTCTATAGCGCCAAGAATCTCGGATAAATTAAAATTAAGTTCTCCCAAATAAAAGTCCCCGGTTGAAATGTCGCAGTAACACAAAGCCAGAATTTCTTTTTTCTTGTAATGTTTTTTTAACAACGCCGCTATAAAATTATTTTTGCTTTTATCCAAGGCATTCTCATCCGTTACCGTTCCGGGGGTAATAACCCGCACCACTTCCCGCTCAACTATTCCGGGAAGGTTAGGGTCCGATACCTGCTCACATATTGCCACTTTATAGTTTGCGCGGGTTAGTTTGGCAATGTAACTCTCGGCAGCGTGGAAGGGAACTCCGCACATAGGAATTTTCTTATCTTTCCCTTTGCTTCGGCTGGTTAAGGCAATGCTCAAAACTTTAGAAGCGGTTTCAGCATCTTTCATAAACATCTCGTAAAAATCCCCTAACCTAAAAAAAAGAATAGCGTTTTGATAGTCTTTTTTTATTGAAAGGTATTGTTTCATCATTGGAGTTTCCATTTTGCTTTCTATATCCCTGTTTATAGCAGAAAGTGCCTTTTTTTGCTAGTTTGCTAACACCTGTTTTTATGAAATTGGTGTGGTATTCAAATCCGACTAAAATTTCCTTGAGGTTTGTAATACCTACAAGTATAATAATTAAAATGACTGATGAGGAACTGTTATCAAAATTAGAAAAAGCCATTAAAACTTGTAGAAAATGCCGCTTATATAAAAACGCCACCAATGCTGTCCCGGGGCACGGTAATTCCAAAGCTAAGATCGCCTTCGTAGGAGAGGCTCCGGGCTACAACGAAGACCAGCAGGGTCTGCCTTTCGTGGGAAGAGCGGGAAAACTCCTAAACTCTATGCTTGATATGATAAAAATACAACGGGAAGATGTATGGGTAGGCAATATAATAAAACACCGCCCTCCGGAAAACAGAGATCCTATGAAAGACGAAGTTAGGCTATGCTCCGGCTTTTTGGAAGAACAACTAAAGATAATAAAACCGAAAATAATAGTAACATTGGGAAGAATAGCATTGGAATATTTTGTAAAAGAGGCTAAAATAAGTAAGTATCACGGCTTCCCTATTTCCTATAAAGGGCGAGTGTTTTTCCCGCTGTACCACCCCGCGGCGGCTTTAAGGAACGGGAATATTGAAAATATTTTAAGAGAAGACTTTAAAAATCTGCCAAAGGTTGTAAAAGGAGAAATTGCTGTTGTGGACCTTGGAAAAGAATACACGAAAGAAAAAGCAGAAGGGCAAATTAGTTTTATGTAAAAATGTTAAAAATAATCCCTCTTGGGGGAACAACTAATGTAACCAAAAATATATATGTCTATGAGTATAACGAGGATATTATCATCGTTGACTGCGGAATAGGATTTCCTGATTCATCCGATTACGGCGTGGATTTAATAATCCCCGACTTTTCTTACCTTCTCAAAAACAGGCATAAGGTGCGCGCCCTTCTTGTAACACACGGGCACGAAGATCACTTTGGGGCAGTTCCCTTTTTGCTTAACGAACTTAATATTCCTGTTTACGCCACAAAACTTGTTTGCGGATTTATCCAAAATAAATTAAACGATTATGGTGTTAAAAACGCAAAGCTGATAACTTTAGATAAAAAAGCTTCCTTTGAGATTGGTCCTTTTAAGATAACGCCCGTTTCTGTAAATCATTCCGTTCCCGACAGCGTTGCGTTTGCCATAGAAACCCCTGAGGGGGTAGTAATGCATGTTTCCGACTTTAAATTTGACTGGACCCCGGTGATGGACCCGCCTTTTGATGTTTCCACACTTTCAAAAGTTGCGGATAAGGGCATAGATATATTAGTATCCGATTCCTTAGGCTCAACTTCAAAAGGCTATACCGAGTCGGAGAAGTACATAGAACACACTTTTAACGGGCTTTTCTCAAAAGCAAAAGGGCAGGTTATTATAACCACTATGTCCTCTAACATTTCAAGAATTCAACAGGCGATGAATGCTTCGCTTAAATTCGACAGAAAAATTGTTATAAGCGGAAGATCTATTGAACAAAACTTGGAAACTGCTGTAAGACTTGGGTATCTGAATTTCCCAAAAGACGCTTTTGTGAAAGAACAGCTTGCCCATAATTTTGACCCCAAAAAACTTACCTACATTGCAGCGGGTTCATACGGGCAAACCAATTCCGCTTTATACAGAATGGCTATGGGAAAACATAAGTACATCAAAGTGGAGAAAGACGCAACCGTTATATTTTCGGCAGACCCCAACCCCCCCGGAGTTTTGGAGCCGGTTAATTTTGTAATAGATAAACTCACTCTTTTAGGAGCTGAGGTTTTGTATTCTGAAATACAAGACAACTTGCATGTTTCCGGGCACGGGTCACGGGGCGACATTTCCATGCTTGCGGCTTTAGCGCACCCTAATTACTTTATTCCCGTTGGGGGCACAGTTAAATTTATGCGCGCGTATGTTAATTTAATAACAGATATGGGCTTTAAGAAAGAGAATATATTTGAGCTATTGGACGGGGAAACCGTAGTATTAAAAAACAGAAAAGTCTCCCGAGGTCAAACCGTACATGTGGGCAATGTGTATGTGGACGGAAGCGGCATTGGAGATGTGGGCTCCATAGTTTTAAGAGACCGTCAGGAACTCGCCGACAGCGGCATGGTAGTTATAGCCCTCCCCTACAGAAGGGACAAAAACTTATTTGGAGACAAAATAGCCATAGTTTCAAGAGGTTTCGTGTATGTCAAAGAGTCTAAACAAATAATAAAGGAGATAGAAAATAAGGTTAAAGCTAAACTGTACTCAGAGGGAAAATTAAGGGATATTTCAAAAATAAAGGCGGATATAGAGCGGGATGTGGCAAAATTTATTTATAAAAAAACCGAGCGGGCCCCTATTGTTTTAGTTATTACGGTAGAAGTGTGAGGTTAGCTTCTTCATTATCCAAAAGGTAAATGCTTGTGTAATGGGCGCCTTTCCATCCCACTTCGGGAGATTGGGCATGCAAATCGTAAAAACCCACATCTATTTTGTTTCCTTCTATAGCGCCCCCTACATCTAAAGCTTGGCAAATGCCATAACCCGGCACATATATTCGTGTGTAAAGTTTAATCTTTTTAGGGTCAACTGCGCATATCCCATAATCAAGTTTTGCGCCTAACGCGGTATATTCATTACATCCATAACAACTTTTATCATAGCTGGTTGCCCAAACATCCGGCATTTTTTTCCAGTAAGATATTTTTGCATCGGAAACATTCTTCTCCCCCAATGTATCTACTTTCCGCCAAACAATTTTGGTTCCTACATTTACAACTTCATTCTGCGCAGGTTCTTTTTCGGTGTTTAGAAGTTCTCGTTTAGCCTCCTCCCCATACCAGTAAGTTACTTTGTATGCTCTTATCCATTTACCGTCTATTCCTTCTTTTTCCACACTTTTCTCCCCAATTTCTAAATTTGCGTTCTTCACATATACCGTTTCGTAGGGGATGGCTTCTTCCACCATTTCTTCCTTTTCCTCAAAAGAGGTGATAGTTGAAATCATGGGGGAGACGGACTGACGCACCGCAATATCTTTACTACTAAAAACAGCGCCAAGAACTCTTTGTCCAAAAGTCTGAGCGCAGGATATTTTATATATAAAAAAAAGAGACAAAATAAAAATTGCAAATCGCGTAATTTCATTCATATCACCAAAGTCATCAAAAGGGTATCCTTAGCTAAAAAAATCGCCTGGATATTTTTCTAAACCGCGCGAAGTGCGAATGGTCTGCATTCCGCTTTTAGTATTGTAGATAAGCAAATCCTGCGGAATCTCCATAATAAATCGGGATAAAATACTGCTCGCCCTTGCGCCCAAATAAAGCCTTTTTCTGGTGTAAGTTAAATGCAATTTTTCTTTGGCGCGGGTCACCCCGACATAACAAAGCCTGCGCTCCTCCTCTAAATCCTCCCGTTTAAATAAACTCCTAGAATGAGGAAACAGCCCCTCCTCCATACCAACAATAAAGACTTCCCTAAACTCTAAACCTTTGGCGCTATGAAGGGTCATTAAAGTAACCGCATCCGAATCTTTGGAGGTTTCATCCAGTGCTTCCATAAGCGCAGCGTTTTCCAAAAAATCCCCTAAAGTTAAAAATTGAGAAGCAACCGACTTTAATTCCTCAAGGTTTTCCAAACGGGCAAGGTTTTCCTCCGAACCATCGTTTAAGTAATCAATATAACCGGCTTTCTGCAAAACTTTGCTCAAAAGCTCAACCACCGAAAGGGTTTTTTTGTCCGCCATAAGTTCTTTAAGTGGAAGTTTAGATTTGCTTTGAACAAAATCCAAATCCCATTTAGCGCTTTTCAACTCCTCTAATGCCTTTTTACCAATGCCCCTAGGAGGAACATTTATTATTCTTTCCCACGAAACGGTATCTCTTGGATTATGTAAAATACGCAAAAAACTTAAAGCATCCTTAATTTCTTTCCGGTCATAGAATCTAGTACCGCCAACTAATCTATAGGAAATGCCGAGCTTTATAAACTGCTCCTCTACACTTCTGGACTGCGCGTTGGTGCGGTACAAAACCGCAAAATCAGAAAAGGAAAAATTTTGCTTTGAAGACTTATCCAAAATATTAAAACCAATATACAAACCTTCCTCTTTCTCATCATTTGCCTCGTACAAAGAAATCAAATCTCCGCCGGAATTTTTCGTCCAAAGTTCTAAAGGGATATGGGTATTATTATTTTTAATTAAATTTGTGGCGGCATCTAAAATTACTTTAGTGCTTCTATAGTTTTGGGTGAGATTAAAAATTTTAGCTTCGGGATAATCTTTTTTAAAATTTAAAATGTTTCTAAAATCCGCCCCTCTAAACGAATAAATAGATTGACTCATATCACCCACAACACACAGCTGGTTGTACCTCTTGGCTAATAATTTTGAAAAAACATATTGAGAATGGTTAGTGTCTTGATACTCGTCAATTAAAATATACTTAAAAAGCTCGGCATATTTGTTAAGTATATTGGGATAATTCCTAAAAAGCTCTACCGTTTTTACTATTAAATCGTCAAAATCCAAAGCGTTGTTTTCCTCAAGCTGTTTTTGGTACTGCGGATATATTTTAGCAACCTGCTCCTGAAAAAAACCATACGCGCTTTTCTCATAATCTGATGGTGAAACCAGCTCATTTTTTGCGCCTGATATCATTGCGGACACGGCATCGGGGCTGATTTTCCGCGAAGGGTTGAGCTTTTTTATAAGACTGCGGATTACCACTTTTTGGTCAGAGGAATCGTATATAACATAGTTGGGAGATATCCCTGTAGCATTTCCGTCACGGCGCAGAATTCTAGCGCAAACGCTGTGGAATGTCCCAAGCCAAGAAATTCTAGCGTTGTTCTCTAACAAAAAATGCATTCTTTCCTTAATCTCGTTTGCCGCTTTGTTGGTAAAAGTAATTCCAAGTATATTCTGCGGCGAAACATTAAGGTTTTTTATAAGGTAAGCCATTTTATGGGTAAGGACGCGAGTTTTTCCGCTTCCGGGACCAGCCACAATTAAGCTTGGGCCGTCAAAATACTTTACAGCTAATTTTTGCTCTTCGTTAAGAGAGTGGAAAATATCTTCCATAGCATTAAACAGTATAACGGATAATTTTCGCTATTGCGAGTACCGCGTAAATATCCTTCAAAACTTGCGCCCAAATTTAATCTTAGGGGTAATCTTAGGGTCTTAGGGGTCTGACCCCAAAGGGGTCAGACCCCTATTATTCCCCCTATTATTCCTAATTGGATGGTATAATTCAGATTACGGGGACTGGTCTAACGGTTATGGCACTACCCCCGAGGTGGTTAATACGCTTTTGAGAAAAGGAAACTGTGAGATATGAATAATAAAAAAATTATCGATAATCAATGGTTGTTTATAGATGAATCGGGAAAACCAGAAGTTTATTCTGCAAGCGGAGAAAACTTAGTCGTCAAAAATAAAGCATCCAAATATTTAGTATTAGCGGCTATTCGTTCTGAAAATCAACTCGAACTGCAACAACAAATCACAGAGTTTCGACTATCGCTCTTAAAAAACAAAGATTTAATGAACATCCTCTCATCTTCTTACTCATTGGACACCTTTCATGCCCAAACTGATTATCCCGAAGTTAGAGAAAAGTTCTATCGTTTCATCATCGCGCTGGATGTGAAAATTGATGTCCTAGTTATCGAGAAACTTTTATGTTTTGACCCTTTAAAAAGAAATCCGGGAAAGATGTATGGCGTTATGTCCGGTCAGTTGATAAAAAACTTATGCCATCAAGCAAAGAATACGGAACTAATTTTCAGCAGGAAGGACAGTAAATTAAAGTTGCGTCAAGAGCTGGAAACCGAAGTTGAGCGAGTTCGTTTGGGTTATTTACAAAGCCACCCTAACTTGCAGACTAACCTTAAATTAAGCTACTACCACAACCCTCATTATACTCATGGCGGGTTGCAGGTTGCTGACTACATAGCTTACGCAGTTTATCAAGTATGTGAGAGAAACAATCGCCAGTGGTATGAGGTTGTCAAAGATAAAATTGGTAAGATACAGGATATTTGCAATAAAAAATACTTCACTCGGAGCAACCCGCTTTAACTATCCGCATAACGGAAGTGCGAACTTCGCACGTCTCATTAAGCGGACTGCTCTAGGTGAAGTATATAAATAGTATACATATATGTTAAGCAGGAAGCAAGTCAAACTTACAAAAGATGGCCCAGTCGCTATTTACAGCGAAAACTTTCATTTTACTACCTAAAATTCTACACGATTATAGCATAAAATCGACCCGTGGACTATAATAGAGGCATCGGGGACTGGTCTAACGGTTATGGCGCTGCGTTCGGGACGCAGAAAATCGCGGTTCA
>PCQY01000012.1:1979-6954 GCA_002770755.1 candidate division WWE3 bacterium CG23_combo_of_CG06-09_8_20_14_all_40_14 | reverse complement strand
GTAACTTTTAGCGACCTTGCGGTTGGTGATTATTTAGTAACAGTAACGCCAAAAACGGGGTACATTTCAAGTTCAGGTTGCAGCGCTAGTGTGGTAACGATTGAAAACGGCAAAACGGTCTCTTATAATTGGGCGCTTGTTAAACCAGAAAAGCCCGCGTGGTTTAATACTTTTGATGGGGATATTCATACAAACTCGTATCTTTACTCGGCGGTGCCGTCCAACAAGTACCTAATATCCGCTTCTTGGGACAATAGCGGGGGCGTTTGTTCGGCAAAATTGAGCATAGATTTGGGGTTGGGGAGCGTTGGGGATAAGAATAATTGGGGGGTTTCGGATTATAACCGCATCATAGATTTTCCGCCCATAGCTTTGGAGGGCAGTTACTCTTCGTTTGACAGATGGAATAATTTATCCGCGGGTGAAATTTACGAGTTTTCTGATAACGAGATAACTAGCACAGTAACCTACAAAGTTTCGGGAACGGGGTTTGCGGTTATTAAGGTGGAAGGGGATTTGGACATAAATAACGACATCAAGTCTGATGATTTAGACAAAACGGGGCTTTTGATTTTCGTTGATGGCGGGGTGACTATTGGGGAGAACGCGCAGAGGGTGGATGCCATAATTTTGGCAACCGGCGAGATAGCGATTGAGGGTAAAGGCGGCAAAAACGATAAGGTTTTAGTTGTTAATGGTTCTTTGTATGGCAATAAGGTTACCTTTGGCAGGAATAGGTATAAGGCGGACGAGAATGCCGCCGCTTCCGAAACGGTGAAGTTTATGCCTATTTATTCGGTGGGTACTATTCCGCAGGACTTTAAGCAGATGAAGATTTATTGGATAAGTGGGGGATTGGAGTGAAAATTCAAAATCCAAATGTTTAATAGGGGTCTGACCCCAAAGGGGTCTGACCCCTAAAACCTACCTAAAACCTAATATTTAAAAATTGGAACTTTGAATTTGAATTGAATTTTGTTATTTGAATTTTGAATTTATCCTGAAAGGGGGTGTGAATTATGGAATTTGACCTAAAAAGCAAACCAATCTTAATATCCTTCGTTTTCGGGGCGATTATTTTGGTGGTGGGAATTGCCTTCGCCGCAATTAAAATGTCCTCCAAACCCTCGGTTATTAACGAGGAGCAAGCGGGAACTCCCGCGGTTAAAACAGAAGAAGGAAACCCGAGGGTTATAGTAACCGAGCCAGAAAAGTACTCAAAGCAGATGGAAGAAGCCGCAAAAAATGCGGCGCCTACAACTCCCGTGGTGGTAACAATAAGCGACGCCAATTTTGTGCCGGCGGAAGTTACGGTTAAAGCGCCTTTTATAGTAACTTTTACAAACAAAAGCGAGGTTGCGCATAGCGTAAAAGGGACAAGCGGAAAGTGGGGAAGCTTAAAAGAGCTGGAACCTGGAGAATCGTATAGTCAGCAATTTGATGTTGCTGGAACTTACGAATATTACGACCCCTTAAATACGGAAATGAAGGGGAGGGTGGTGGTGGAGTAAAAAAGGGTTGAATAAATCCTATTGACGGCCACTTTCCAGTATCTTAATATGTACATATATGTACATAATTAGGAACACAACCAAACAAAAAGTGCTCCTTGAGCAGGAGAGGAGAGTATTTAGAACTTCTGATCTTGCTTTGCTGTGGGAAATAGATAATAGAAATACGCTTTTGACGACAGTAAAGAGATATGTGCGAAGAGGTATATTGTATGGTATACAAAAGGGTTTGTATTCTACTGTTCCCATAAACAAACTTCATATTTACGAAATTGGCTGTGCTGTCTGTGGCTTGCTATCTTATGTAAGCTCCGAAACAGTTTTGCAAAAGGAGGGTATAATTTTTCAGAATCTTGAAAGGGTTACTCTTTTAGGTAAAAAAAGTTTAGAGTTTGAGGTAGCGGGGACAAAATATTTGTGTAGGTATCTTAGTCCCAAGTTTTTGGTGAATCGTGAGGGGATATTAGATGAAATAAAGTATTCCATTGCAACTGCAGATAGAGCTATCGCCGATACTTTACATCTGGACCCGGAATATTATTTTGATAATGAATTAGCCGTAGAAAAAAGTAATTGGAAGTTAATAGCGAAGAAGGTGGGCTACTTATGATAGTGCCAAGGCCTGAAGATGCGAAGCATAAGAATCAGATGTATAGATTGTTAACCCAAATTTTGAGCAACAGTTATTTGGCTAGAGGGTTGCAATTTAAAGGGGGGACCTATGCCTCTTTACGCGGAGTTCTTGATAGATTCTCTGTGGATTTAGATTTTGACCTGCCTAATAAAGAAGACAGGCAGGAGGCAAGACGGCAGTGCTATAAAATTATTGAGACTCTTGGTTTAACTATTAAAGATGAGAGTAAGGAACATCTTCAGTTTTTCTTGAAATATCAAGCGAAGCAGTTTGAGAGAAATACCTTAAAATTGGAAATATCCGATGATGTTAGTCCATATAACATATACGAGAAGGTTTATTTGCTGGAAATAGGTATGTATTGCAGTGGTTACACTCTAGATACGATGTTTGCAAATAAGCTGGTTGCTGCTAAAGGAAGATTCAACAAAACGGGAAAGATTGCCAGTAGGGATTTTTACGATATCCACAAATTTTTTATAGAGGGTCTTTCTGTAAATAAGCAAGTTGTGGAAGAGAGGACTTCACTTAGCTATCACAAATATTTAGAGGATTTAATTAAATTCGTTACTGTTGAGTTAAATGAAAAGGTTTTATATCAAGATTTAAATCCGTTGATGGAAAAAGGCAGTTTAGATAAAGTGGTGAAGATTCTGAAGCCGGAGTTGCTAAGGTTTTTGAAGGAGGCTGTATTACGAGGATGAAGCGAGTGTTTGGTAGGAATCAAACAATTCTTTACCGATCCGGGATATAGGTGTCCAGCACAAGTATAGAGACAAAACTATCACACCTTGGAGGTGTGATGTAGTTGTGTTAGAATTAAAGTATGCCTGGAAGAAACGTTGCTTTATCTAATGGTAATTATTACCATGTTTTTAACAGAGCCGTAGCTTATCAGAAGCTCTTTTTAGAAAAAGATCATTATGATAGGGCTTTAGAGCTATTAAATTATTATAGGAATTCTAAACCTCCATTAAGATATTCATATTTTTTAAGATTGCCTCCGGATAGTAAATCCAAAATTTTAAAAGACCTTTCTTGTGCTAAAGACTTTCTCGTAGAGATCTTGGCCTTTTCCCTTATGCCTAATCATATTCATTTGCTTGTGAAGCAGATAAAGGATAACGGTATTTCTATTTTTATGGGCAGATTTCAAAACAGTTTTACTAGGTACTTCAATAGGAAGAATACGCGTGCTGGGCACATATTTGGAGGAAATTTTAAGGCCGTAAGAATCTCAAGTGAAGAGCAACTCATACATGTTATCCGGTATATAAAATTAAATCCTCTTAGTGCGGGTGTTGTGAAAAATTTTGAGGAATTAGAACAGTTTCCTTATGCTAGTCTGTCGGAATATTTGGGTGGTAGGGGAGATGGGTATATTTGCAGTAAGGATTATTTTTTAAGTAGATTTGGGTCCCTAAATGAATTGAAAACCTTTATTTCTGATAACAAAGATTACCAAATACAGCTTCAAAATATCAAGCGAGATATTCTGGAAAGTTATCACACCTCCAAGGTGTGATAGCCGATTTCAATTCCCATGCTCCTTGCCGTCCCCTCAATTATTTTTACCGCCCGCTCCAAATCCCGCGCGCTCAAATCCTTCATTTTAAGCTCTGCAATTTCTTCTAAATCTTTTTTTGTTATTTTTCCGATTTTTGTTTTATTGGGCTCTCCAGAACCTTTTTGCGCCTTAAGTTTTTTCAAAAGAAGGTTAGCCGCGGGTGGGGTTTTGGTAATAAAAGTAAAAGTTCTATCCTCGTAAATTGTTATAACGGCAGGAATAATATAATCTCCCATATCTTTGGTTTTGCTGTTAAATTGGGCGCAAAACTCCATAATGGCAACGCCGTGCTGGCCCAAAGCGGGGCCTACGGGAGGCGCGGGATTAGCTTTTCCCGCCGGGATATTAAGTTTTACCAATGCTTTTACTTTCTTAATTTTAGCCATCTTTGTTTTAGGGGTCAGACCCCTATGAAAAACCCCTATGAAACAAATGAATTGAATTTTGTCATTTGAGCTTTTATAGCGGGCTTACTTGCTCAAAGTCCACCCAGACCGGTGTTTCTCGTCCAAAAATTGAAACTAAAACCTGCACTTTTCCTTGCTCTTTGTTAATCTCTGAAACTGTACCTATAAAATCTTGAAAAGGCCCACCGGTCATTTTAACCCCATCGCCCACATTAAATTTAGCTTCGTATTTCGGCGTCTCCAAAGCCATAAATTTAATAACCGATTCCACCTCTTTTTCGGATACGGCGGATGGTTTTGTGCCTATCCCCACAAATCCCGTAATGCCGTCGGTTGACCGCACCACTAGCCAGTTTTCGTCCGTCATATTCATTCTTATTAGAACATAACCTGGGAAAATTCTTTCCTGTACATTTCGCTTTTTGCCCGCGGATATTACAATTTTTTCCTGCGTGGGAATTAGAATATCCGATATTTCTTTCTGCAAATTTAAACTTTCAACCCTCTGCTTCAATGTGTTTGCCACTTTGTACTCGTAGCCGGACTGCGTGTGCACAACATACCAGCGCGAGTCTTTATGCGCCTTTTCGGTTAAAGTTATCCTATTTGGTAATTTTTTAAGTTTTTTTTCCATTTGACCTTTGACTTTTGATTTATCTCCCTACAATATTCTCCACCACCGTGCTTAATACATAATCCAGCCCTGTCAAATATATCCCAATAATACAGCTTACCACAATAACCAAGATGGTGTATTTTTTGGTTTGTTCGCGGGTAGGCCACGAAACCTTGCGTAATTCTACTTTAACTTCCTTAAAATAGTCAAGTATCATAAATAAATTCAAAATTCAACCTT
>PCQY01000012.1:207-1949 GCA_002770755.1 candidate division WWE3 bacterium CG23_combo_of_CG06-09_8_20_14_all_40_14 | reverse complement strand
TTTTAGGGGTCGGACCCCTTTGGGGTCAGACCCCTATGAAAAACCCCTATGGAACAAATGAATTGAATTTTGTCATTTGAATTTTTGTCATCTATTGAGTATACTCCTATTGTGTTCACATTTGAAGGGCTAAGTTTAAGGCTCGCGCTTTTACCATTTTTAATGGTGGTAATAGCTATTCACGAATTTTCGCATAGCTTTGCGGCTTACAAACTTGGGGACGCAACAGCTAAAATATCCGGCAGGCTCACGCTGAACCCCCTAGCGCATTTGGACAAGTTTGGGACACTCGCGCTTCTGTTCTTTGGTATAGGGTGGGGGAAACCCGTTCCTTTTAATATCTTTAACCTAAAAAACCCGAAACGGGACCAAGCTATAATCGCTTTTGCGGGCCCGCTGTCCAACCTTCTTTTGGCGCTTGCTCTTTCCCTTGTGTACAAAATTTCCCCAGAGGGTTTAGTGTCCTCTGCGGTTTTTATGCTTATGCAGTTAAATCTTATTTTGGCGTTTTTTAATTTAATACCCGTTGAGCCTTTGGATGGATTTAAGGTGGTTTTAGGTCTTCTGCCAGTTGGTTTAGCGGAGGATTGGCTGGGGACAAAAAGATACGGATTGTATATCTTAATTTTTCTTATTGTTACGGGGGTGGTGGAGAAGTTGGTGTTTGCGCCGGTGGGTTTGGTTTTGAGATTGTTGGTGTAGCGAGTTGTAATTGTGAGTAAGGGGATTCATCCCTTGTACGCCTGCATTGTATTGAGCATAACCCGTTTCAATACTTCTAAAAATGTTATACCGTAAAGCTCCATTATGGTGGAAATTGCTGTTCCGGTTTCTCTAGGTCCAAAAGCGGGGTTGCTGTTGCAGTCTATAAAAAAGTACCTCCCAGATAAATCCAATCTCACATCAAATTTTGCGTAATCTGCCATTTTGGTTATGTCAAAAGTTTTTCTAACATAATCTTTAAGAAGGGGGTCGTCGTACTTTTGATAAGAAAAATCATCTTTTTTATTTTCTCCCCATTGCGACTCAAAAGTTACGAACGAGTACTTTTCGTCCCCTTCAAAAACTTTTTCGGCAAGATAAACTTTCTTATTTCCGCCTTCCAGTAGAATGGCGGTTATTTCCCGCCCTGCGATAAATTCTTCCACCAAAACCGGCTGTTGATAGGTTTCTATTAAAAATTTTAACCGTTCTCTTAAATGCTTTTCGGTTTCTGAAACGCAGTCTTTAGTAATTTCCACACCGCCGTGAATTTCGTTTAATTTGGATATTAACGGAAACCGCAAAGTAGGGTCCAGTAGGTCATTGTGAGTGGTAAAAAGTTGGTAATAGGGGACTGGCACGCCAATTTGCTGAATAAGTTTTTTGACTAAAAATTTGTTGTAAGAGAGCGATTCCCCCAAAATACCCGCGCCGGTGTAGGGAATATCTATAGCTTCCAGCATAGCCGGGATGGCGGAGGCGAGGTATTCGCTTCCTTTAACGGAGCCTACAAGGTTAATAATCATTTGGGGGTTGTCCTTAAAAATTTTTTCCGGCAGGTGGGCGTTTCCTTCATACAATATTGCGGATACTCCCAGCTTTTCTAAATAATCGCCCACTAATTTAGCGTCTTTAATAGCGTCTTTTTCTGTAATGTATTGAGATTCGGTAGGAAAATATTCCCGCTTAACTTCGCTATGGACAATACCTACTTTTTTAGGCAGAGGCAGTTCGTTTCCGTTATTTCCGTTGGGAGGTTT
>PCQY01000012.1:0-147 GCA_002770755.1 candidate division WWE3 bacterium CG23_combo_of_CG06-09_8_20_14_all_40_14 | reverse complement strand
GCGTGGCAACCTCCTTGAGATTGCTTTGCTCATTACATTCGCTCGCAATGACGCTGTGGCAGTCAAGCACATTTTTTGATGTTGCCTAAAGGAGGGTTGGGGGGTAGAATTAGAAAAGCAAAATGGACTTGAGCGGGATTATACCCC
>PCQY01000015.1 GCA_002770755.1 candidate division WWE3 bacterium CG23_combo_of_CG06-09_8_20_14_all_40_14 | reverse complement strand
GGACGCATACAGCAAGTTTAAGACTCGTATCTCATGTTATATAATCAAATGAGTGAAAATCTATAAAAAGAATTTTGTTTTTGGAATTGGCATTTTTTTCCTTCTTCTGGGTAGTTTTGTCTTGGGTCGAATAAGCAAAGAGAGCAAGTCTCCCGTCCCAACTTCAACTACCGTTCCTATAACAACATCTTTGCCATCTCTAACAGAAACTCCAACTTCTTCCTCTGTCTCCGGAACTTTTAAAGTAACCCGGGTTGTTGATGGAGACACAATCGAGATTGAAGGCGGAGAGAAAGTCCGCTATATTGGCGTTGACACTCCGGAAACAGTTGACCCCCGAAAACCAGTTCAGTGCTTTGGTATTGAGGCTTCAAAAAAGAATAAAGAGTTGGTCGAAGGAAAAACAGTTCGTTTAGAAAAAGACATTACCGACAGAGACAAGTATTCTCGGCTTTTGCGCTATGTTTGGGTAGATGATCTTTTCGTCAATCTTGAATTGGTTAAACAGGGCTTTGCCAACTCTTACAGCTATCCTCCAGATATAAAATATCAAAAAGAATTTCTGGCGGCGGAGACAGAAGCCAGAGAAGCTCAACGGGGACTTTGGAAAGCCTGTCCTGTTGTTGCCACACCAACTATCAATGTTCAAGAAACCCCCAAGAGTGGTTGCGATATTAAAGGGAATATCAGTACTTCCGGAGAAAAAATTTATCATCTTCCCGGTTGTGGTTCTTATACCAAAACCCAAATAGATGAAAAGAGGGGTGAGCTCTGGTTTTGCTCCGAGAAAGAAGCTCAGGAAGCCGGCTGGCGTAAAGCCCTGAATTGCCCATAGATGTATAGAGGGTCCATACCCGTTACCCGAAATATCGAAGATAAGACTGTTAGAGACAAAAGTTGAGTGTCCAGCACAATGGGTTGAATAATGAGAAGGCGTTTGATATAGTAAAGACACTGCGGTTGGGGGGTTGGTATCCCGAAGGGCTCATAACCCTTCTCAAGTTCGGTTCGATTCCAACAGCCGCAACTGCAATTATTTATTAACGAGCGAAGCGCGCTTTTTCGTTTCCCCACTTATGGCAGGGTAGCTCAGGGGAAGAGCGGAGCCCTCATAAAGCTTAGGTCGCGGGTTCAAATCCCGCCCCTGCCACAAGCAAAAACTACCGCGGCTTGAGAAAAACCTCTAGAAAAAACATAATTTTTAAGCGCCCGCGGGTCCTTATAATTTCTTGATTTTTTCAAAACCACTTTTTCCGCCGCTTTTTTCTCCATCTCCTTGTACTCCTCATCACCTAAAAGCTCCTCCACCAAGCATTTATCCACCCCTTTAACAAGAAGCTCTCCCCTTATAATCCTAAAACCCTTAGGGTTTGAACTTGCAAGCCTCCACTCTATAAAACTCCTTGCAAAAAATTCATCATTGACTAAATTTAACTCCTCCAAACTTTGCATAATCCCCAAAATATCTTTATCAATTTCATCAGGAGTGCGCTTTTTATACAGCTTTGTTTTTATGTAATCTGAAATTTCTTTTTTACTTCGGGGCCTAATTGAAACAAAACGCAGAACTTTGTTAAAAAGGGGATTATTTTCCATCGTCTGCCAAAGCCGCTTCGGCATCCTCTCCTATTTCAATAGGAGTTGTTACATTACCTTTCGCTACCAAATTCCTAATCTTTTTTTCAATATCGTCCGCAGTTTTCTTGTTTTCCCTTAAATAATTTTTCGCGCCTTCCCTTCCTTGCGCTAGATTATTACCTTCATAAATAAACCACGAACCACTTTTTTTAATAACTCCAAACTCCACACCCACATCAATTAAATTGCCTTCTTTAGATATACCTTCGTTAAACATAATATCAAACTCTGCCGTTCTAAAAGGGGGCGCCACCTTATTTTTTACCACCTTAACCTTAACCCTGTTACCAGAAACATCGTTGCCATCTTTAATACTTTCCACACGGCGAATCTCCAGTCTAACGGAGGAATAAAATTTAAGCGCTCTGCCCCCGGGAGTAATTTCGGGGTTCCCAAACACAATCCCAACTTTTTCTCTTAACTGATTTGTAAAGACAACCGTGGTATTGCTTCGCGAAACCGCCGCGGTAATTTTTCGCAGAGCTTGGCTCATAAGCCGCGCCTGCAAGCCAATAAAACTATCGCCCATCTCACCCTCAATTTCCGCCCGCGGGGTTAACGCCGCAACCGAGTCTATAATAATAACAGCCACCGCGCCCGACCGAATTAGAGTTTCAGCTATTTCCAAAGCCTGCTCCCCCGTATCCGGCTGGGAAATAAGCATATTTTCAACATCTACGCCAATTCTTTTTGCGTATAATGGGTCAAGCGCATGCTCCGCATCTATAAAAGCCGCCGTTTCGCCTTTTTTCTGCGCTTCTGCGATAATATGAAGAACTAATGTAGTTTTTCCCGAGGCCTCCGGCCCGAACACCTCCAAAATTCTGCCCCTTGGCACACCGCCAACTCCAAGCGCAATATCCAAAGCAATGGAGCCGGTAGAAATAACCGCCATTTCACAGTTTTTAGGGCTTTCCCCCAATTTCATTATAGAGCCTTTGCCAAAATTTTTTTCTATTTGAGCTATGGCGCTTTGAAGAGCCTGCAACCTGCCATCCTGCTTTTCCATAAAACCATACTATAACCTCTAAGATTTATTGTAAAGGATATAATCTATAAATTTCTAAAATGCTATAAAACCTCTAAAATATGTCCCACTTTTACGGCGGGAAACTGCGGGTTCAAAAAAACACCAACTTCATTGTCTTTTCCCGCAACTTCAACATCTTTTGTACCCATCTTAAGGTTTTTTATAACGCCCTCATATAAAGGTTTCAACTCCTCGTTTTCCTTAGATTCTTTCAATACATCCGCCGTTTCCCATATTCGCACTTTATCTTTAGCTCTAAGCCTTCCCGCTAAAACTTTGCATCCGGCAACAATATCTCCGCTTTTAGGCAGTTTAAACTTGGCAATAATCCCCCCTCTTCCTTTTATTTTTTCCTCCTCAAGCTCCAAAATTCCCTCAAGCGCCCCTTCCACTTCCTCAAATAAGCGGTAAATTATTTTGTATTCTCTTACTATGACTTTACTCTCTCTTGCCATATCCAAAACGGCCTTTGGAACAAAAGTATTAAAAGCAAGCACAATTGCTTTTGAAGAAGCCGCAAGCAGAATATCCGATTCCGAAACCGCGCCTGCTCCTTCCTGCAAAACATTTATAAAAATACCCTCTTTTTTTATCGCGGAAAGCGTGGACAAAATGGCGTCCAATGACCCGCGTGTATCAGCTTTGATAATTAAATTCAAAATTTTGGAATATTTCTTTTCTCCTTTTCCTCCCTTAACACTTTCAGTTGCGTCAAGCTTCTTTGATTCTAGAAGTTTTGCATCTGCGCTTAACACAGAGCCCAGTTTAACTGCCTTTGCAAAACCTAAAATCTCCGCCGGGTCCCCGGGCAAAACCTTTCTTACATTCTCGCCCTTAAAATTCATTAACGCCCTAATCTTGGTCTTTTGCCCGTCTTGAGAATAAATAGTATCCCCAACCTGCAAAGTCCCTGTTTTTACTATAACGGTACACACCGCCCCCTTTTTTGGATTTTTTGCCGACTCTATTACCACACCATAAAAAGGTTCCAAAGTCTTTGACTTAAGTTCCAAAAGCTCCGCAACAAGAAGTATTAAATCTAAAAAATCATCAATACCTTTTCCTGTTTTGGCAGAGATTTCAGAGCAGGGAATTTTACCTCCCCACCCTTCTACCAACACATTACTATCAGCAAGTTGTTTTTTTATTTTGTTTATATCCACCTGCGGAAGGTCAACTTTATTAAAAGCTATTATAAAGGGCGTGTTTGAATTTTTCGCCAAATCAATTGCTTCTAAAGTTTGGGGCATAACACCATCCTTGGCAGAGATAACAATAATCACAATATCCGCCGCTTTCTCCCCCATAGCCCGCATTTTCGCAAAAGCCGCATGCCCCGGAGTGTCTATAAAAGTAATTTTCTTACCTTTGGCTTCAACCTGATAAGCGCCTATTTTTTGAGTAATGCCCCCTTCCTCTTTTTCAGCAACCTTTGTTTTTCTGATATAGTCAAGGAGCGTGGTTTTCCCATGGTCAACATGCCCCATTATGGTTACAACGGAGGGCTTAATAAAATTGTCTACACCTGCTTTTGATGCCATAATTTAAAAAGAGAAACACCAACTAAAAAAATTCCAAAATCCAAGCCCCAAATTGGGAAATGCTTTTTTCTACCGTTCCTTACCCTCACCTTTCTGTCTAGGGGACGCGCTCTTTTTGGAGAGGACTTTAGATATAGATACGGCTGCCTTTTCTTTTTTAATCTTTTTAACTTTCGGGGATTTGATTTTCTCCTTCGCAACCTTTTCTTTTTTCTCTTTTTCTTTGTCCTCCTCCTCTTTCTTCTCATTATCTACGCCATCACCCCTAATATCAATTTTCCAGCCTGTTAATTTAGCCGCAAGCCTAACATTCTGGCCGTCTTTCCCTATGGCTAAAGAAAGCTGGTTTTCAGGAACCACCACATTGGATCCCCTCTTTTTGGCATCCACTTTTATACTCACAACTTTAGCGGGAGAAAGGCTGGCTGTTATGAATTTACTAATATCTTCGTTGTAGTCAATAATATCAATTTTCTCGTCTCCCAACTCAGCTACAATAGCCTGCACTCTAACACCTTTTTGCCCAACACAAGCGCCAACGGGGTCCACTCTTTCGTCAGAGGAAGAAACCGCCATTTTAGTTCTGTTTCCAGCTTCCCGCGCAATGTTTTCAATTTTAACGGCCCCCGACATTATTTCTGGAACTTCTTGAGCAAACAGCGCTTCTATAAATTTAGGGGCGCTTCTTGAAACTATTACTTCTTCTCCTTTAGGACCTTCGGCAATCTCTTTAACCAAAACTTTAATTTTTCTATTAGTTAGGTATACCTCGGTGGGAACCTGTTCGCCAGTCGGCATAACGCCCTGCGCCCTTCCCAAATCCAAAATAACCACATTTTTGTCAACCCTAAAAATGTATCCCGAAACTATCTGCCCTATTTTCTTTTTGTATTCCTCAATAATAGTTTGTTTTTCGGTTTCTCTTATTTTTTGCAGGATAACCTGTTTTGCGGTTTGGGCGGCTATCCTTCCAAACCCAGAAGGGGTTGCATCCATACCTTTAATCATTATTTTAACCTCACCGGTTAAAGGGTTCACCTGGGGGTCAATGTCATCCGCGGAAACGCCGGGAAAATCTTTTCTATAAGCAGATATTAAAGCTAGTTTTATAGAATTAATAACAGAGTCGGGAGAAATTCCCCGCTCTGATGCCACCTGATTTAGAGCCGAACTAAATTCTGTAATTACCATATTCAAAAAAAGGTAAGTTTAACCTTACCTTGCAATTATAACTGTACCAAATAAACCCCCCCCTCGTCAATCTGCAATTAGGGTTAAACCCATTTGGGATTAACCCAAATGGGTTAAACCCTATTTACTCCTTGCTCAGGGAGAGAAAATCAGCATATAATTAAAAAGATGTTTAGAAAAAATCTTTGGCTTATTATCAATTTAACTTTAGCGTCTTTATTTTTATACTATATGGCAGGCGTTTATGTATGCGATACTGTTTCCCTTTATAATTCCAACGACATCATCAACCCATTTCCTTGGGAAGTTTATGGGGAATATGGCTGCGCTTTAAGATATTCTCTAACAACAATGTTTCTTTCTGTCGTTTGGGGAGCTATAACTCTTTTGGGACTAATCATCCCCGTATTTACCAAAAATTTGAAGAGAAATCTAAAAATATCCCTAATTTTCATCTCAATTTTAGGGTTAACTTACGCCTTTGCTTACATCCGTGAACAATACCGAGCAAATAATCTTAAAACGGAGCAGCTATCGCAGAAAGAATCGGAGCTAAACCGCAAAATGAGAGCTACTGGAAAGGGCATAGAAGAAAACGCAACGGGAAATTACACCGTTACAAACTGCACGGATACTTTGCAGGAAAAAAATAATTTTAAGATACTAATAATCTCCTGCACAGCTTATGTAAAGGCGGCAGGGAGCTACATAATAAAAGGCAAGGTTTTTCCAAATTCCTCCGCAGAAGATGTTTATGACAACGCTCTTATGGAATCTAATTCCCTCCTTTGGGATTCCCAAACGGGCGGCATTGTAAAAATTGATATGGAATACCGCCATTTAGCAAAAGGCAAAAGCATTCCAAACGGGCGGTATGGATATTCCTTGGAATTTATTCCTAGCGGAGGATTGAGCAACAAATTATCCCCCTATATCTTTAAAGGTGTAACAACACAGAGTTATTCCGGCTATCTTTTTGATAGCCTGCCCTTCAAACCCGCAGACAAATTTTGAGGAGATTCTATGGACCACATAGCTATAATGAAACCTTCTTGGAATTTAATAGCAAATGTTATAGACGGCACCAAAACCGTAGAGTCCCGTTGGTATAAATCAAAACGATGTCCATGGGATAGAGTCAAAATAGGAGATATCTTATATTTCAAAGATGTAGGAAAACCCGTCTCTATAAAAAGCAGAGTTACTAGGGTGGAACAATACGAAGTAAGAGATAATGAAAACGCCATAAAAATAATGAACAAATACAGCCTCGCAGATTTAGGCACAAGCATACTCCCAAAGGAAGTTGAGGATTATATAACAAACAAAAAATATGCGGTTTTTGTGCATTTTAACAATGTGGAGTTAGTAAGCCCTTTTGCCATAGATAAAAAGGGATATGGAATGCAATGCGCCTGGATAACAACGGAAAATGTGAATGATTTAATAACCTAAAATCCCGCACTCTGAAATTAGGGTTAAACCCATTTGGGATTAACCCAAATGGGTTTAACCCTATTTAGAATTTGGAAGAGAGAATTTTTCCAAATGAATCTGGGTTTCGGAAATCCTTTTTGTTTTAAGAAGCTTCAAAACATTTTGCATCATAAGCGGACTTCCGCAAATAAAAAAATGGGCATTCTCCACAACACCCAAATCTTTATCCAAAAGCTCAGGAATATATTTGGTATTTCCGTGCCAGTCGGCGTTCGGCTGTGAAATCGTTACCACATACTTAAAATTAGCATACGCATTTTCTAAATTCTCAAAAACTTGTTTGTATAAAATATCCTCTTTAACCCTTGTGCCAAAATAGAGAACTGCGCGGGCTAGCGGCGCTTTCTCGTATAACCTCAAAATATGGCTTTTTATAGGCGCAACACCCGGGCCTGTTGCCAAAAAGTAATAAACCGCATTTAAGTCTATCTCTTCCGGCAAAGTAAAAAACCCCAGCGGGGCAATAAAATTAGCCGCATCTCCTAATTTTAAATTCCTAAGAAACTGCCCACCGGGTCCGCTGGCAGTATAATCCACACAAAGCTCTACCTTATTCTTTTCGCTTGGGGAGCTAGCTATTGAATACGCTCTCCTCACTCCCCCTCCAACATCCAAAGAAATATACTGTCCAGCTGAAAAGTCCATAACAGGGGGCTTGTCTAAATGAAGGTCTATAATAAAAAAGCGGGTGCCGAATTTTTCTTTTTTTGTTACGAAAGAAACAAAATTTGCAGGTGTCATTTTTTAATTTGTTTTAGCGCCTTCAACGGAAGAAGCGCGCATCCAATTCTAGCCGGAGTTATCTCCCCACCTAGTAATTTTAAGACAAATGTGTCATTAATGTCATTAAGAATTTTTACGCTCTTCCCCTTCAAATGCTCCGTTAAAAGCGACGCGGAAGCGGTAACCAAAGCACACCCGATACCGCTGAATTTTATATCTTCAATCTTATCACCTCTAATTGCCAAAGTTAATGTTATAGCATCTCCACATAAAGCATTCTTAACCGAAACCCTCACCGAAGGCTTTTCAATAACCCCCTTGTTTCTTGGATTCTTAAAATGCTCTAAAATTTCTTCTTTGTACATGCCCCTAAACCTTAAATATTTTCTTTGCCTTTTTTATGCCTGCCACTAACGCTTCTATATCTGACTTGGTGTTATACAAATAAAAACTTGCTCTTGCCGTAGCGCTAATCCCCAATTTATTATGCAAAGGCATAGCGCAGTGATGCCCGCTTCTTATTGCAATGCCGTAAGAATCCAAAACGCTTGCCAAATCATGCGGATGTACCCCAAATAAAGTAAAAGCTACCACACTCCCCCTTTTAGATATATCTAAAGGACCATAAATTGTTAAACCCGGAATGTTACTTAGACTATCAATACAATAGGAAACAAGCTCTTTCTCCTGCTTTTCTATCAAGGACAGCCCTGTCTTTTCTAAATAGTCCAAAGCCGCCCCAAATCCTATAACCCCCGATATATTAGATGTTCCCGCAGTAAACTTATGAGGAATATCCGCCCATACAGCCTTGTCAAAATACACCTCCTCTATCATCCCTCCCCCAAACAAAAACGGCGGGAGTTTCTCCAGAATTTCTTTTTTGCACCACAAAACTCCAACACCAGTGGGACCAAGCATTTTATGGGAGGAAAAAGCGTAGAAATCGCAACCCAAACTTTGAACATTAATTTTCTGATGAGGTACTGCCTGCGCCCCATCAACCAAAACCAAAGCGGAAGAATTCTCTTTAACCATTTTAACAATCTCTTTAACCGGGTTTATTGTACCCAAAACATTGGATATATGAGAGATAGCTACTATTTTTGTTTTGCTCGTGAGCAAAGATTTTAAATGGTCTAAATCCAGAATTCCGTCTTTGTTAATACGAATAACTTTTAGATTTTTAACATTGCTGAATCCAAAAATGTTTTCTTTCCTGTCCAAAATACTCATCCAAGGCAAAATATTGGAATGGTGCTCCATTTCGGTTACGATAATCTCTCCTTCCTTATCCCAAAAACAACTATTTTCAAAACATTTTGCCGCCATATTTATCGCCTCCGTAGTTCCACTTCCAAAAATGATTTCATCAACGGACTTTGCTCCTATGAACTTTGCTGTTTTTTTATAGACTTCTTCAAACTTTGCCGTTGCTTCTTCGCTTAAAGTATGAACTCCGCGGCGGATATTTGCGTTATGGTTTAAGTAAAAGTTGGAAATGGCTTCAATTACCGCTTTTGGTTTTTGCGTGGTAGCGGCATTGTCTAAATAAACAAGCTTTTTATTGTTTATTCTTCTGCTCAATATCGGAAAATCCTTTCTTATTGCGCCTATCATATATTTTAGGGTTGGGCCCTAACAAAACCCTGTACAACAAGGTCTATCGCAGAGTCTCGTTCTAAACCTTTGGATATTAAATAAAATATTTCTTCCTCGTTTAATTTTGAAATAGACACCTTATGAAAACATTTTACACTATTATTTTCTATTTCAAGCGCGGGTTCAGCAAAAACCCTGCAATTATCTCCTATTAATAGCGCCTGCAACCGTAAAGACCCCTCACTCAGGTGAGCCTTCTTTAGCACCCTTATCCTCCCATTAAACCTAAATGTTGCGTTGTCGTACAGCACCACCTTCACTAAAACTTTGGAAATAGTTTTTCTTGCATTGTGAACTATGTGTATATCAATCTCAAGTTCCTCATTTTTCCTGCCAACAAACACCCTTTCCACTTTTGCGGTTTCTTTTGCTTTATCCAAATTTACTTTAATTTCTTTGCTAGGCATTCACTCCTCCCTCCATTTCAAGTGCTATTAAACTATTTAACTCCAAGGCGTATTCCATAGGAAATTCCTTAGCAATAGGCTCAATAAAACCATTAACAAGCATATTTACAGCTTCCTGCTCGGATATGCCTCTGCTTGTTAAATAAAATAACTGCTCCTCATCAACCCTCCCCACACTTGCCTCATGCGCTACTTGCGCGTTTTTTCCCGCAACATCCATAACAGGGAAAGTATTGGTATAAGATTTTTTGTCCAAAATTAAGCCATCGCAAACTACACTACTTTTGCAATTTTTGGCATTAGCGCATACTTTAACTAAACCTCTGTAGTTGGAACCCCCTCCATTTTTGCTGATTGATTTAGAAATTATTTGACTTGAGGTGTTTTCGGCTAAATGTACCGCTTTGCCCCCTGCATCAAGAAACTGATTTTTCCCCGCAAGCGCCATACTTAAAATAACCCCTCTAGCGCCTTTTTCCATAAGATATACTGAGGGATACTTCATTGTGATTTTGGAACCCAAATTACCGTCCACCCATTCCATAACGGCATCCTCGTAAACAAAGGCGCGTTTGGTTACAAGGTTATAAACATTTCTGCTCCAGTTTTGGACAGTAGAATAGCGAACGCGGGCATTCTTCTTAACAAATATCTCAACCACTGCCGCATGCAGAGAATCCTGCGAATAAATAGGGGCGGTACAGCCTTCTATGTATGAAACAAAACTTCCTTCATCCGCAATAATCAAAGTTCTCTCAAACTGCCCCATTTTTTTAGCATTTATTCTAAAATACGCCTGCAAGGGCAATTCTACCTTTACATTTTTTGGGATATAAATGAAAGAGCCCCCGCTCCAAACCGCGGAGTTAAGCGCCGAAAATTTGTTATCGGAAGCAGGAATTGCTTTACCAAAATACTCTCTAACAATTTTGGGGTGTTTTCTTAACCCCTCCTCCATACTCAAAAAAATCACCCCTTTCTTTTTTAACTCTGCTAAAAGGGAGCCGTAAACTATCTCCGAATCGTACTGCGCTTTAACACCCGCTAAATATCTCTGCTCCGCATCGGGTATGCCAATCCGGTCATATGTTTCTTTTATATCCTTTGGAAGGGATTCCCATGTATCCGCATTGCTTTGATAAGGCTTTAAATAATAGTATAGGTCATTAAAATTGAGGCCGGAAAGGTCCGCCCCCCAAAGAGGAAGTTTCTTGGACAAAAATGTTTTATATGCCCTTAAACGGTAACTTAGCATCCATAGAGGCTCGTTTTTAATTCTGGAAATTCCTTTCACAGTATCCTCATTAAGCCCTTTTTCTAACTTATATGCGGGTTTTTCGGGATAGGAGAAACCGTATTTATAATTATCTGCTTTAAAATTTTCCATTATTCTAAATTTTAGAATTAGCCAATTCGCTCGGAATTCATCATTATTAATTTAGATTTTGTATCCCCATACCCTTTTTCCTCCACCTCCTTAACAAGCGCCGCATTTCCCGATTTAATAATCTTTCCTTGAAACATTATGTGAACAACATCCGCGTTAAGATATTTTAAGATACGGGGGTTATGGGTAATCATCAAAATTCCAAGTTTTGGATTTGTTTTTTTTAGAGCGGATATGCCTTCAGCAACTGTCCTTAAAGAGGCTACATCCAACCCACTATCCGTCTCATCTAAAATAGCGTATTTGGGAGAAAAAAGCGCAAGCTGTAAAATTTCGCTCTTCTTTTTTTCACCTCCGCTGAACCCAAAGTTTAAAGCCCTCCCCATAAAATTTTCATTTATGTTTAAAAGTTTTAAGCTTTCCACAAGGTTTTTGTTAAAATTCTCTCCGGATTTTTTAAGTTCAATATAAACCGTTCTTAAAAAACTTCGCATAGAAACACCTTCCACCTCTACTGGATATTGGAAAGCCAGAAACAGCCCCAGCTTTGCCCGCTTATCGGGACTTAATTTCACAAGAGGCATTTTATCTAATAAAATCTTTCCTCCCGCAACTGTGTACAGAGGATTCCCCAATAAGGCATTCGCCAAAGTGGACTTGCCCGAACCGTTAGGCCCCATTAAAATATGAGTTTCGCCTTCTTTTATAGATAAAGAAACGGCTTTTAAGATGTTTGTGCCGCCCCTATTAACTTTTAGATTCTTCACTTCCAGCATATATATTAAGTATCTTTATTAGCCATCAAACCCCTATTCCAAAATACAAGCGCCTCCTCCATAAAAACAGTTGTTGGAGACCGAGTAGAAAACTTGCCGGCCTTCCTTTTCGGACTCAATCAACCCCGCTCTTTCCATTTCTTTTAGATGGTAAGAAATTGTGGGCTGGGATAATTCAAACTTTTTAACTATATCAGACACAGACCTTTGTCTTTTCAATAAAAGCCCGTATATTTTCGCGCGAGCGGGAACAGAAAGCACCTTAAAACAATAAGGACAGGCATCTTTCATTGCCATAATGCATAGATAATAGTCTATATGTTAATTTTTATCAAGGGGATGCAACCTCAAATGCTTGAAATCTCCACCAAGAGAAAAACGGCATACAAAGAAAGGAGCATTATTCCTTCTTTTCTGGTCAACTGCCTTTTTGTGCGCATAAATATAGCTAAAAGTATCACCGCCGCAATTACAAAAAGGGAAACTTTTCTAACTCCCGCCAGGTCGTCAACTTTAAAAGGGTAAATTAAGCACAATAGAGCCACCACAAAGGTATTTACCGCGGCACTTCCTAAAAAATCGCCTATTCCCACTATTTTATGTTTTGAAATTACGGTTTTCACGGCAAGCGAGAGCTCGGGAAGGTTTGTTCCCAAAGAAAGAAAGAGAACTCCCACCAAAAGGGGCGGCACAAAAAAGGTTTGCGCTACATCCAAGGAAATCTCTACTATAAATCTTGAAAATATAAAAATTCCCAAAACCCCAAGCGAAGTTAAAGCCATTACCTTAAACAAATTTCCTTTATTTTTACGCGCCGCGCTTTTAATTTTTTCAAGAAAGGATCTGTCTTCATTAAGCACATACACATAAATCAAGTATGAAAAAAGAAGGATTGCGCCATCCAACCGGGTAAGGTTGCCGTCCAGCGAAAAAAATGCGGGAAGAGCTATTACAAAAGAGGAAAGAACTATATCTTTTGAGCTTAAAACTTTTCTAATTTCAACCCCACCTGAAAGAACAGCTGGAAAGGATATAATTAAAGTTAAAAGAACTAAAATCGCCCCCAGCAAATTTCCCAAAGACAGCTGGGGAGTTTTTTCCATTACCGCATTTACCGCAACAAAAATTTCAGGCAAAGAGGTAGCAAAACCCAAAATAAAAAAACCAACCGTAAATTCGGGCACGGCAAGCCTTCTTGCCAGCTTTACAATATTGGCAATCACCAAATCGGTACTTTTCGCAAGCGCTATGGAAAAAACTAAAATCAAAAAAAGGGCAAGAACTATGTTCATAGTATGAATTTAGTATAACATTGCAAAAAGTTAAAAGGCAAAGGTTAAAGGTTAAAATTCTAGCTTTTAATTGCCAACCTAATCCGTTATCATCTAATTATGCTTATATTATTAACCGGCGATGGAAAAGGAAAAACCACCTCCGCTCTCGGCATTGCTTTAAGAGCGGCCGGCTGGAATAAAAAAGTTTTGTTTATGCAATTTATAAAATCTAATACTTTTAGAACAGGGGAAAAGCAAGCTATAGAAAAATTCCTTTCGGACAATGTAACCCTTAAAACCTTGGGTCTTGGCTTTGTTGGGATAAAAAATGATAGAAAATCTCTGAAGGAGCATCGCAGAAAAGCCAAAGAAGCGTTGACAGAAGCAAAGAAACTTCTGAGAGAAACCCCCTACAACTTGATTGTTTTGGATGAGGTACTCGGAGCAATAGCCGGTAATCTTTTAACAGAGAAAGAAGTCCTAGACAGCATTGATACTATAGGCAAAGATACGGACATTATTTTAACGGGGCGTTTTGCGCCACGGGCTTTATTGGACAAAGCGGAGTTGGTTTCTGAGATTAGAAAAATAAAACACCCCCACGACAAAGGAATTTTAGCAAAAAAAGGTCTTGATTTTTAAACCCCCCTCATCTAAAAACGACCTATTATCTGTTATAATAACTCCGATGGAAATGGAAAAAACATACAACCATAAAAACACTGAGGAGGCTATTTACAAAATGTGGGAAAAAGGGGGCTTTTTTACCCCTAAGATAGAAAAGTCTAAAAAACCTTTTACTATCCTTCTTCCCTTGCCTAACGCAAACGACCCAATGCACATAGGACACGCGCTCTTTACCATTCAGGATATTCTAATAAGATACCACCGCATGCTTGGAGAACCAACCCTATGGTTACCCGGTGGTGACCATGCCGGCATTGAAACACAATATGTATTTGAAAAACATCTCGCTAAAGAAGGTAAAAGCCGTTTCAACTACGATAGTGAAACTTTGTATAAAATGATATCCAGCTTTGTGGAAGAGAATAAAGATATAAATAAAAGCCAGATGAAACAGCTTGGATTTTCTTTAGATTGGACCCGCTATCGCTATAGTTTAGAGCCAACAATTTTAGAAACCGTATTTGATACTTTTAGAGAACTTTATAAAGATAATCTTATTTACAGAAACGAGAAAATGGTTAATTTCTGTCCGAAATGCGGCACCGCCTTTTCGGATTTAGAGATTAACCATCAGGAAAAGGAAGATATTCTTTACTATTTAGACTATGGCGCCATAAAAATTGCCACCGCAAGACCAGAAACTATTTTTGCAGATGCGGCGGTTGCGGTGAACCCTGACGACAAAAGATACAAAAACATCCAAAACAAAAAAGCGGTGATTCCCATAATAAATAAAGAAATACCTATAATAACGGATAAAGATATTAAAGTTGATTTTGGAACAGGGGCATTAAAAGTTACCCCCGCTCACGACCCTGTTGACTACGAAATAGGGCAAGGACATAACCTAGAAGTGATAAAAACCATAGACCGTAACGGAAGAATGATAAATGTACCCCAAAGATATTTGGGACTCAAAATTCTTCGCGCGCGGGAAGCGGTAGTTGCGGACTTGGAAAAGGAAGGAAAATTAGTAAAAACCGAACCTCTAAAACACGCTGTAAGCCTCTGCTACAAATGCGGAAGTCCAATAGAGCCCTTTCTTATTCCACAGTGGTTTGTTAAAACAAAAGCGCTTGCCAAACCTGCCATACAAGCGGTAAAGGAAGGAAAAACAAAAATTGTTCCCAAAAAGCGGTTTGAGAAAATGTATTTTGATTGGCTGGAGAATGTGTTGGATTGGAATATCAGCCGGCAAATTGTTTGGGGGCCAAGAATACCGGCGTGGTTTTGTTTAGATTGCAATCAAAATATAGAAATAAATTTCATAGATGAAAACGGGCAAAAGGTGTTTGGCGAATATAAAAATCTGAAAGAAAAGTACAACTTTTCAGAAATTGAAAAAGGTTTGCAATCCCTGTCCGCCCCTGTGGATGCGGAGTATTCGTTAGAAAGTGACGGATGCCCTAAATGCCGGGGCAAGAATGTTTTGCAGGAGACCGACACTTTTGATACTTGGTTTTTGTCGGGGCAGTGGCCTTTAACTACTTTGGGATATCCAAATGGCAGGGATTTTAAGTACTTTTATCCCACCTCTGTTTTGGACACTATGTGGGATATTTTATTTTTCTGGGTTGCCAGAATGATGATGCTTGGTCTTTACAGAACGGGAAAAGTTCCGTTCAAAACAGTTCACATACATGCAAGGGTAGTTGATAAACAGGGCAAGAAAATGAGCAAAAGTAAAGGAAATGTAATAGGCCCTATTGAGATGGCGGAAAAATACGGCGCTGACGCGTTAAGAATGTCTTTGGTGTTTGGCGTGGCTCCAGCAAGCGATGTTGTTGTGAGCGAGGATAAGATTCGCGCGATGCGTAATTTTGCCAACAAAGTTTGGAATGCCAGCCGTTTCGTGCTTCAGAGGGAAACAAAAGTCAAAAGTCAAGAATCAAGGGTCAAAATTGAAGGTAAAAGGTCAAAAGTCAATGAGGGGGATAAGTGGATTATACAAGAGATGGGAAAAACGGCAGTAACAGTGACCAGAAATTTAGAAAAGTACAGATTTGATAAGGCGGTAGAGGAAATTTACCATTTTTTCTGGCATTCTTTTTGCGACAAATACATTGAAAGCGTAAAAGACCGCAGAGAGGATGCGCAAACTGTTTTAGAAGAAGTGCTGGAAACATCTCTTAAACTCTTGCATCCGTTTATGCCTTTTGTAACGGAAGAAATTTGGGGCAAACTACCAAAAAAGAAAGACACCCCACTAATAATATCCTCTTGGCCATCCGCGTAAGTATGTCTTCAGGCAACTCGCCCGACTCCTCGGTAGTGTCAAGTATTTTGTGTAACCCCCCTCCTTTCCGCTCGCCTCGCCTTGCCTGCCCGACCGAAGTGGTGCGTAGGCGGGAAGCGGAAGCGAAAAGGACGATTTTCCTTCGATTTTACTCAGGATGGTGAGCCTGTCGAACCACAAGTTTTTCGTTCCGCTTTTAGCGGAACTCCTAGCTTCGCTCGGTTTAGCGGCGGATTCTTTTCTGAAAATAAAGTAACCTGTTCCTGCAAAAATTGCTTTATTCTCTGTTCTGCTAAATCGCAGTAATTTTTATCAATATCATAAGCAACATAATTTCTTTTTGTTTTCAGCGCCGCAATACAGGCTGTACCACTTCCAACAAATGGATCTAAAACAACATCGTCCTCAAAAGTATAAAGTTGGATTAA
>PCQY01000038.1:5763-6639 GCA_002770755.1 candidate division WWE3 bacterium CG23_combo_of_CG06-09_8_20_14_all_40_14 | reverse complement strand
TGGTAAATTGTTCATTTACAAGTAAATTTTGACTTGAATCTAATAGCTGCTATAGCCCATTTACGCCAAGCATTGGGTGCGTTAACTGTCCTTGCCTTTCTTCTAATGTAACTGTTTACCGATTCCATTACGTTGACTGTTGTTGGCAAATTAAATTCAGGATGTTGCAAGTAGCTTCTGTATTCAGGGAAATGTCTCAAAAGTTCTCGGACAACCATTCTCATTCGTCTGGGGCATAACGGATGTTTTGCGAGTATAGCCAACCGTCTACAAAGAACATTCACTCGCCGTTTTGATATTTCAGTAATCGCCAGTTTTGCTGATTGATAAATCTTTTCCCTGATCTGCCTGCCGGGGGTAGATGCTCTTTTGCCCCTCATCTTTTGGAGCATGCTAAGTAAGTGGAAATGGCATCTTTGAATAATCCAGCCATTTTCATAGGCAATTGCATCAAATCCTCTAATTCCGTCAGAAACAACAGCAACTAAGCGGTTTTTCACGGATAGGGGAAGTCCATTGATAACCACGTTCCAATCAGTAGCATTCTCTTTGCCAGATTTTAAGACCGGATCAAATACTGTTACCGTTTCTGAATTAGTTGATTTCACCGATAAGCAATACAATGTCCAAAATCCGTTTTTAAACAACTGCCATTCGGCGTCAACGATTAATATTAGTTTCTGACCACGGATTCGGATAATTCTTCGGGCATTTACTACAGCCTTTAATTCATTGTTGAATCTTTTGTAGACAGCGTCAATTGATAGACGGGAATGCAAAGCAATCTGCTTAACAGAGAAACCGTGATTAAATACTTTGTTTAAATGATTTCTCGACCTACGTAAGGTTCTCCGGCCTGGCTTGGCTGGATGTACT
>PCQY01000038.1:529-5693 GCA_002770755.1 candidate division WWE3 bacterium CG23_combo_of_CG06-09_8_20_14_all_40_14 | reverse complement strand
ACTGTCACCAACCGAATTTATTCCATCATCCCGTAATTAGTAATTCTAAAAACCTATGCCTTATTTCGAAAAAGAGGAAAATTTAGATCCCAAAACACTGGATCTGGAACGGGCTTCTAAATCTTTAAGAGAAGAATTGGAAGCAATTGATTATTACCAAGAGAGGATAGAGAATGCTAAAGATGAAGGGCTAAAGAAAATCTTAGCTCATAATCGCGATGAAGAAAAAGAGCATGCCGCCATGCTGGTTGAGTGGCTGCGGAAAAATGATCCTGTTTTTGATCAAAAGTTTAAAGAGCACGATTAGTTTTAAATATTGTATCTACCTCTCCTATCCTCCCCTTATCAAGGGGAGGAATCCTTATGTTTCCCCTCCTTTGCAGGAGGGGTTAGGAGAGGTATTAATAAAATCCTAGAATAATCATTTTTCTTGCATCAGTGATTTGAAATCAAGATTTTTTCTTGATATAATAGCGGTTATTTGCTAAGGTTATTTACTCGAAAAGGCGAAACGTCGACGTTTCGCCTTCTAAGAAGTAAACAAAGAAAGTTCGTTTCATTATAAACAAGAAAGGAGGCCAGAAATGGCCAAAAGAAATCTGGTACTGCCGGGCAATCCCCGCTACCAGCCCGTTTCACTGGTACCTTACTTTGGGTATGACAATTTGGTGCATTCGTGGATTTGGGTGGAATCGGCGCTTCTGAAAGCGCTCGCGGATATCGGTTATCTGCCGGATGATGCCGAAGCAGCTTTACGCTTAAGAGGCAGAGCGGGTTGGCAGACTCATCTGGAAAGCTGCATTACCACGACCAAGGTTGATTATCGGGAGAAAACGGCGAAAAGAAGAACTAAGCACGACATTCGGGCGCTGGTATTACTGATGCAAGAGAATCTTCCGCCGGAACTGAGGCGTTGGGTTCATTTTGGCGCTACGTCCTTTGACATCCGCGACACGGCAGCAATCATTGATTTCAAAGCGGCGTATCAGAAAGTGACCGCTCCTACGGTTCGGAAGCTGGCTCTGGCAATAGCGGCAAAAACGGAGGAGTTTGCCGGAAAAATTCAGATCGGGCGAACTCATGGGCAGCACGCTCTGCCGATAACGGTAGGGTTCTGGCTGGCAACTATTTTGAACCGCCTGATGACCGCTGGCAGAAATCTTGAGTTTGATTCCTTATCGCTCGTCGGTAAGTTCAGTGGAGCGGTCGGTGCTCACAATGCCCAGATTGGATTAGGAATCGAAAAAAAGTATCAGGAATGGCGCAGCGGCAAAAGTTTACCCGATACTTTCGAGGCATTTGTGCTGGCAAAACTCGGCTTAAAACCGGCTGCCGTTTCTACCCAGATTCTACCGCCGGAGCCACTCTCCCGCTTTCTGTACAGTTATTTCCAACTTTCCGCCGTTTTAGCCCAGTTAGGCAACGATGGGCGCAATTTACAGCGCACGGAAATTGCGGAAGTAATGGAAGTGTTTGAGAAAGGTCAGACCGGCTCGTCTACTATGGCGCACAAACGCAATCCGATTACTTTTGAAAACACTGCCGGCATCTTCAAAATCGTAAAGGCAGAATTCCTAAAGGTGATGGACTGCATGACTTCAGACCACCAGCGCGATCTGGTAGACAGCTCCGTAATGCGGGAATTTCCCGGCATTGTAGTGTTGGTTCAGTACCAGCTGGAGAGCCTGCTGCGCTTAATTCCGAAAATGGTTGTGGACCCGGAAGCGCTGAAGCGCAACTTCCAGCTTTCCGCCAACGTGATTCTGGCAGAGCCGATTTATTTGGCGCTGATTCTGGGCGGCTACCGGGGTGATGCGCACAAGTTTGTGAACCACACGCTTACCCCGCGTGCTAAAGAAAGCGGAAACCAAATAATCGTGGAACTGGAAAAAATGGCAAGACGTAGCCAGACGCTTCAGAAAGTACTGGAAAACATTCCCAAAGACGTCCTTCGGTTACTGCATGATCCGCGAGAATATGTCGGTTCGGCATCGGCCGAAGCATTAAGAATTGCTTCAGGGGCTCATACACAGTTCTCTGAACATTAACTCCTTAGCCGATTCTTTAGATTGTAGGGCGTGTACTTTTACCAGAAAGTGCCCGCCCTTTTTCATTCATAAAGCCAGAAATCATCACGGTCGATATGCCAGGCACTTAGCAGCTCGTCCGCCACCAAAGCAATGACATCTTTGTTCCAGTTAACTTGTTCGGCCCCCTCTCTTTCCAAAAGCACTGACCAAACAGGGCGCAAATCGTCATCTGATTGGTAAGCTTCGCATTTAGCGTAATATACTTTGTTTTCTTCTTGGTACAATGCTTTAAACAGCTCGGCGCATTTCAGTTTAATGGAATTGAGATCCTCCAACACTTTAGTTTCATAATTGGTGGTGATTTCGTGTTCATCAGCCCAAAATCCCACCAGCGAAAAATACTCTTCCTGCTCGGACATTCTTCGATCAGATTCGTTTTTAAAAAGATAAGGTTTGCCTTGGATATTATTGCCGGCCATTACCTCGCTGACGATTGATTTGATGTTAGCGATGCTTTCTTCCTTGTTTTCTAGTTCTTTCCCTGATTGGTTAGTTATTTCCTCAATAACCTTGGACTTTTCTTCGTAGTATTTTTCTTCCGCAGTTTTATTGCCTCCGCTGGCATAATAAATAATCACAGCAATGATTCCCGTTGCTACTACTGCCAAAACAACAATCACTATGGTTAGCGTTTTCTTATTGTTTTTCATAGGATTATAATTAGTCATTAAACTTGTTTTTATTTCGACTAGCGAGGAGCAAAATGAAAGCTTGCTATCATTTTGGCCGAGCGACGCCTGCCTCCGCCGAAGCGAAGCCTCGGCTTCGCGCAGGTAGGTCGAAACACAGGGTAAATACCCCGTGGCTTGCCGCTTTTCCATTCAATCCCGCGGACGCGGGATTGGGGTCCAGGGCTTGCTCTGGGGTCAATACCCTTTATTATAGTATTTAATCCATTTTCTGGGAATTAAATATTTTTAGCTTATTATGCTACTATTAACTGGTAAACATTAAAGGCAAAACTATGAAATATTGTCCCAAATGCAATGCCCTTTTAAACAAAGAAGCCGAATTCTGCAGCGAATGCGGCACCAAAATCGAATCGGAGAACAAAACTTCAGAACCCGCTCAAACTCCGATTACTCCAAAACAAAAAAGAAAAAAATCGAGCAACAGATTACTTTGGGTTATCATTATTATTTTTACCCTGGTCATTATTGGTGCACTGATTGCTGCTTTTTTTGTTTTTCGGGAATCGGATGAGAAAAATTCCAATTCCGCTATTCCTTCCAATCAAAATTTAAACATGAATGTCAATGAGAATACTAACGCCAATGTTAATCTTAATCAGAATGTAAACAGTGATGAGAATATGAATATAAATGATAATGGCAATATTAACATAAATCTAAATGAGAATAGCAATGAAAATACAAATGCGAATCTCAATGAAAATACTAACCAAGAGCAATTCACTCAAACCGATCCGGTAAATCCACTCCGGCCGCCGATCCCCGAAACCATTGTAACCGCTTCCTCCACCTTGGAAGACGCCAGCAATACCGGATTCGATTATTCCCCCTCTCAAGTTTTAGATCAGGATTTTTCCACGGCTTGGACCGAAGGAGTGAACGGTTACGGAGTGGGTGAGTGGATTAAAATGGAATTTCCAGGAACAGCCGAAATCAATACGATCGGAATCGTGCCAGGATACGCCCGCGATGAAGAAATCTACAACGAGAATGACCGAGTGGCGGATTTGGAACTGGAGTTTTCTGGCGGATCAAAAATAACCAGAACGCTTGCAGACCAATACGGCATGCAGTTTATTGAATTTCCAACCGTTGGAACTACTTATATCAAATTAACAATTAAGGGAGTTTACGACGGATCAAAATACCAGGATGCCGCCATTGCTGAGCTTGATATCTGGTCCGACTATGTAACCAATAAAGATGCCCAAGCAGCCCTGGAATACTATCAAACTAATAAGGAATCGGCCGCTCTAAAGCCTCCTGTGAAATACATCGAGAAAACCTACATGGCCATCGGCATTATGGGCAGTCCTACTCCAGAAATTCCAGTTAATTTCTATTCTCCCACTGTGGAGCCGATGGTTGCTGCCGCAGAAATCCCCGCCGCCACTCCTCAAGGAATTACCTTTACCGCTAAGTGGTTCAATGAAGGCAACTTGTTCCATACCCAGGATATTACCAGTTATTCGCCGGTTGCCGAGATTGCTACCATTACTATTGTTTCCACCGCCCAGATTAGTGATTTAGTTTCTCCGCCTGATGTTCTGTGGCCTCTGGGCGATTATGATGTCAGATGGTATGAAGACGGCCAGCTTTCCACCACTCAAATTTTTGCCGTGACTCCGCAATAAGCCAAACTAAGGTTAGCATTTATTTTCTTAGAAATTAAAAAGATTTTGGAACTTATAATTAACTTTAAAAAATATGCGAACCGAGGAAGAAATTAAGGAAAAAATAGACGATTTGGAATCAGAGAAAGATGATCTGGAAACTGAATTTCAAGAGACGCTGGAGGATGAGAATGTTGAAGAAGATTCCGAGAAGGGTGAAGAACTAAGATGCGAGTATGACGAAAAAGTCGAAGCAATGGAAAAACAAATCGGTCTGTTAGAATGGGTCTTGAAGGAATAAACATTTTTAAATAAACAGGAAAGGAGGTGATAACATGAAAAGAAGCCTTGCCATTACGCTAGTGGCTTTCGCTGCCGTTATGCTAACGGTTGGCGTAGTGAAAGCGGCATCGGAATACAATATTACTTCCACCCTAGGAGGAGTAAGCGGAGATTTTTTTGATTTAGATGGAACTTTGAAAGTTGACTCAATTAAAGTAGGGGCCCAGGGAGTAGGCGGAGTGACCTTTTTTAACGGGACGATTGTAAATGAAACTACTAATAGCGGTGTTGATAATCCAGTTACCTTCGGCGATAATGTCAGGATTGATGGTAGAGTATATCGGGGTGCAGCCGCTGGGACAAGCGATTCCATGCCTTTTATTGTTAATGATAATATGGAAGTCACTGGTACCTTGACCGTTTCCGGATTAAGCGGTTCGGGAATTGTGTCCAGTAATAATATTGCCAGTAATGCAATTACCAGTGC
>PCQY01000038.1:0-490 GCA_002770755.1 candidate division WWE3 bacterium CG23_combo_of_CG06-09_8_20_14_all_40_14 | reverse complement strand
AGTAATGCAATTACCAGTGCCAAGGTGGCTGATGGTGCCATTGCCACAGAGGATCTAGCGGATAATTCTGTCACTCAAGCAGTGGAAGATTCTTCTACTACTTCTCAAACCACCACTAAGTCAGGGGGGGATTTCGATACCGCAGCAGAAGTTGAAATAACCACTGGTGACAGTAATCTGTTCTGCACGTTTAGCGGTTATGGAACGACTGGTAATCCTGACCATTCGATTACTGTTGCTCTGCTACTAGATAATGAAGTGATTGACCGGACCGTGCGATCAGCAACAATGGGCGGAGGAGATGGTCATATTATCTTAAACACCACAGCTATTTTGGAAGTTGCTGCTGGTGACCACACCATCCAATTAGGATGGAATACTGATAATGAGATTACGGCCAGTCTTTATGCCAACACTCTAGATTGTATTGAACTAAAGAAATAACAGCTGTGGCAATTCAAAAAACCCGTCGTAATTGGCGGGTTTTTTT
>PCQY01000019.1 GCA_002770755.1 candidate division WWE3 bacterium CG23_combo_of_CG06-09_8_20_14_all_40_14 | reverse complement strand
ATTAGAAAAATATTTTGAGCCGATTGATATTGTTTGTCTGACACGACACAATCAAACATCAAACACGGGTGTTTGGCATAATAGAGCGAGGCAATATAATTTTTATCTGAGAGGTTTTAAGTATTTGTTTATAATGAGAAAACCCGAGAAGAAGTAGGCGGCGCGCCAATTTCATTGGCACGAAAAATTGCGGCGGCGAAAAAGCGAGGGTGGTGCGGAAACAACCCGCATATATTATGATAATAAATGAATATGTGGTACAATCGGAGAATAAATCCTATGGGGTTTTTGGGGTTTTTGGGGTCTGACCCCTTCGGGGTCCGACCCCTATGAAATTTCTAAAATGTCTAAAATTGGGAAATCGCTAAGAATCTCTTCAAATTTTTTAATAATTGGCGCTTTGGCTCTTTTTCTTCGCGCCCTTGGACCTTTTGCGTACCAAGAGTTATCATATGTTGCAACTAAAGCGTGGAATCGTGGTTGGCAATTAAATACCTCCGCCGCCAGCGAAACCGCCCCCAAGCCTTTGCAAGCCGTGATTACGCGAAGGCCTCTTACTCTACAGCCTGTCAACGCAGAGTCTTCTATTGTAATAGAAAAAATAGGCGTGTCTGCGCCTATTGTTATAAATGTTGATGCCGACGACTCCGCCGAGTATAAAGAGGCGTTGAAAGAAGGAGTTGCTCATGCAAGTGGTTCTGCTTTGCCGGGTTCTCCCGGGAACACCTTTTTATTTGCGCATTCCTCGCTTAATTTTTGGGAGCTTGGCAAATATGCCACAGTTTTTAATTTGCTGGGGAAACTTGAGGCGGGGGACCCGATTATCCTTTTTTATAAAAATAAGAGATTTGATTATGAGGTGATAGATAAAAGGATTGTTCCCGGTTTTAACACTCTGCCTCTTTTACGGCAAACTACTTTGCCTGTTTTAACTTTGCAGACCTGCACTCCGCCCGGAACAACCATAAACAGGCTTATCGTAACTGCGAAAGCGGTGGAGTAAACAGTCCATTATTGTGGGGATTGCGATAATGACAATAGTGAGGTTACAAGGATAATGAATTTCCACTAGCTTATGCCAGTAAAATAAAATGTGGTATTATTACATAAGATGAAAATTAAACCGCTTATAACTGTTTTTTTGACAATGTTTGGTTTATCCTTGTTAACGGTTTTGGTAATGCTTTATTCCGAAGGTTGGAGATTTAACGCCAAAGGAAAAGTGCTTCAAAAAACCGGAATGCTGGCTATCCGCTCAACCCCTGAGGGGGCTAAAGTTTATTTAAACGGCAAGATAGCTACCGCCACAAATGACACTATCCCTTCTTTAACTCCCGGAACTTACGAAATAAAAGTTGAAAAAGAAGGTTTTGAAGTGTGGACAAAAAGCGTGGAAATTTTTCCTGAACTAGTTACAGATATAACTGCCGTTTTAGTTTCCCAAAGCCCAAGAATAGAACCTTTAACCAATACAGGAATTAGCTTGTTTTCTTTGTCCTCAAGCCTTGATAAGTTAGCGTATATTCCTATTAATACCGAAAAAAAGGGCATCTGGGTTCTGCCTTTATCAGGCGCGCCTATAACTTTATTTAGAGCAGGCCAAAATTTGGTGGCGGAGGATACCGAAAAATACATTTATTCCAGCGCCGAAAATATATGGTGGTCGCCGGATGATGGCGAACTTTTAGTGCAGTTAAATAAAGAAGGCTTTTACCTAATTGACATACAGCGGCAGATAAAGGAACCGTTGGAAATAAAAGACCCTCAAGAAATTTTTTCTGTGTGGGAGCTTGAGAGAGCAAAAAAAAGAAAGCCGTTTTTGGAAAAGCAAAAAATTGGCGAGGATTTAATGGTCGTAGCGCTTGACAAAAACACTTTATGGAGCCCAGATGAGAAAAAGTTTTTATACTTAAAAAATTATGGAGATGTGGTGGAAATAGAAATTTATAATATGGAGGACCCTTTGCCTGTTGGCGAGAAAAGGCAGTATTCCACATATAGGGCACGCAAGAGTGATTTAAAGGATATAGCGTGGTACCCCGATAGCTACCATTTGGCGCTTTTAGAGGGTACAACAATTAGCCTTATTAGAATAGATGGCACGAATAAAACGGAAATTTTTACCGCAAACGGAAGTTTGGCGTCTGATAAACTTTTTGTGTCCCCGTGGGGGGATAAGATTATAATAAGGGCGTCCTTCAAGCAAAACACCCTTCCCGACCTATACGCGGTGGGGATAAGGTAAATCCGGGATACTCCCGAATCGGGATACTCCCGATTCGGGAGTATCCCGACTTGACTCCATTTGAAGATATATGCAATAATGTCAGTATGCCTTACAAAAACACGCTCAAGGTGTTAGCGCCTAATTGTTATTATCATTTGTATGGCCGAGGTGTGAACAAAATGGATATCTTTTCCGATAAAGAGGATTATCGGTTGTTCGCGTACCAATTTAAAAAATATTTAACCCCAGACTTCAAAGAAACTAGACTTTTTAAAGGACAAAAAATTCAATTAGCAGTAAATAGTGTGGCTGATCAAGTGCATCTATACGCGTTTTGTTTAATGCCAAATCACTTTCATCTTCTTGTAAAGAATATAGAGAAAGAGGGAGTTAGTAAACTTATGAGGAGGGTTTTGACAGGGTATTCAAGTTACTTTAATAACAAGCAGGGGAGGCAGGGCCCCCTAATTCAAGGATCTTACAGAGCGGTAAATGTGGGAACGGGGGAACAGTTTATCTATGTTTCGAGGTACATCCACTTAAATCCAGTAAATGCTGGACTTGTAAAGAAAGCTAAGGATTATGAATACACTTCCTACAAAAATTATTTGGAAAAGAAAAAGTTTGCGTGGCTTAAGTTAAACGAACAACTTTTGTTATCCACGGATTATAGAAATATTGAATCTTATTGTAAAGATATAAGTGAAGATGTAAATAGTGGTATTATAATCTAAATCCGGGATCTAAATCCGGGATACTCCCGATTCGGGAGTATCCCGAATTTGAAAAAATATAAGCTGTAAAATATTTGCTATAATAGACCAATGTTCTCCAAGAAAATTGCCATAGATTTGGGTACTGCCAACAGCCTTGTATATGTAAGCGGCAAGGGTGTAATTATAAACGAACCCACCGTTGTCGCCGTTTCTGTGGGGGGGGGCGATGTTATAGCCGTGGGAAATTCTGCAAAAGAAATGATAGGGAGAACCCCTGAAGGAATCCTGCCCTTTAGGCCCCTCAAAGACGGCGTAATTGCAGATTATTCTATTACCGAGGCAATGCTTAAATATTTTTTGAATAAAGCCTTGGGTAGGGTTAGATTTATGGGTCCTACCATTTTAATAGCCGTGCCCGCAGGGGTGTCCTCTGTTGAATCCCGCGCGGTAATTGAATCGGCTTTTGGGGCGGGCGCTAAAACCGCCTTTTTAATGCCGGAGCCTCTAGCGGCAAGTATTGGCGCGGGTTTGCCTATATCCGCCGCCTCCGGTAATATGATAGTAAATAGCGGCGGGGGAACAACTGAAATTGCCATTGTGTCATTGGGCGGCTTAGTTGTCCACGGTAGTGTTAGAGTAGCGGGCAATAAAATAGATGAAGCTATAGCTTCGTATATTAGGAGGAAATATGGGCTTATCATAGGAGATAAAACCGCCGAGCAATTGAAAATAAAAATAGGAAGCGCTCTTATGCTTGAGAAAGAAATAAAAGCTGAGGTTAAAGGCAGAGATTTTGTTGAGGGCCTGCCAAAAACTCTTGTTGTAACCTCAAGCGAAATAACCGCCGCTATTGAACCTACCCTAAAACAGATAGCGCAGGCTATTAAGGAGGTTTTAAGCAGAACTCCCCCGGAACTTTCGGCGGATGTTTTGGACAAAGGAATTGTAATGTCGGGAGGCACAGCTCTTTTGAAAAATTTTGACAAATATATTACCAAGGCAACAGGCATTCCGGCGCATATAGCGGACAGCCCGCTTTTTTGCGTTATTAAAGGTTTGGGAACGGCAGTTGAGAATTTGGGGGTGTTTGAGAAGGCGTTAATTGTTAAATAAGGATAAAAGATCAAAAGTTAAAATTTATGTACCCAGAAACTAAAATTCTTGGCATTAGATTACACAAAATATCCCGCCGAGACCTCGAAAAGGAGGTTGTGTCCTCTTTGGGGGCACCTCGCCCATTAAAGCCCCTTTTTATTGCCACAGTGAACCCCTCGTTCGTTCTAAAAGCGCAAAAAGATGTGTCGTTCAAAGAAATCCTAAATCATAAGACCACATTAAATGTAGCGGATGGTGTGGGCCTAAAAATTGCGGATAGAAGCCTTGAAATTATACCGGGGGTAGATATTGTAAGACTTCTACTAGATAAGGCTGAATTGTTGGGAAGTGAGGTACATATAGTGTCCAAAAGGGACTCTCTAACACCGAAGGGCAGGATGGAATATACATTAAGAGCAAAGTATCCCAAATTGGTATTTAGTGTGAAAGAGGAGGATTCTGTGGTGGGCGGGTGCGATGTTCTTCTTTGCGCTTTGGGGGAGGTAGAGCAGGAGAAGTTTATTGTTGACAATATGGGCAGAACAAGGTCAAGAGTGGCAATAGGAATTGGCGGCTCGTTTGATGTTATAACAGGCGCTATCAAGTTGCCACAAACGGTGTATTTTAGCTGGTTTTTTAGGCTGATTGCCAGCCCAAGAAGATTCCCAAAGATTTTTCGCTCCGTAATATTATTCCCTTTGCTGTTTTTCTCCAAAAAACTCTTGACAAGGTGCAACAAAGTACCCATAATGTGATTATGGAACTAGCGTTACCTGACAAATTATTCTCGTCTACCGAAGTGTGCGGCATTTTAGGCGTAAGTCTCAGAACACTTTATCGTTATATAGAATCTGGGGATATGGATTCTATACAAACTCCCACAGGGCGACATAGGTTTGTAAAAAGACATATAGAAGAATTTTTAAGCAAAGGGAAAAAAGTTGCGGTTCCTGCAGAAAAAAGTTCTAAAGCGCCAGTGGCGGAGGAGCCCGTTTCTAATGTACAGAAGGCAGAGGAAATGGAGGAGAAAAAGGAGGAAGTTTTGGAACAGGGGCAGGAAGAAGAGCAAGAAATGAAGGAGGAGCAAAGCGCGGGGCTTTCTTTGGCGGAAGAAGAGAAGGAGGAAGAATTGGGCAAAGAGGAGTTAGTGGAGGAAGTTTTTGAAATATATTATAAAGCGGATGATTTGGATGTTCGCGGCTTAGCAAAAAAGATAAAAGAAGTGGCAGAAAGGCAGGGCTTGAAGTATGCTTTTACCGGGTTGGGGGGGTTGAGTTTGCATTATCCCATAAAGCCCTTTTCAAATTTGGAGGTTTACATAGAGCGTGATTTATTGGATTTATGGATTAGGGAGCTTGCTTTAGTGGAAGCCTCTAAACTCACCGCTAATTTAAAGGTGAAATTTAACGCGCAAGCTCTTTTGTCGGCAGAGTCTCTTGGCGGCCTTATGGTGGTAAGCCGTGAAGTTTTGGCGGAGGATTTGCGCGGCGAAGGTTACGACAAACTTTCCGAGGAACTAAAAAGTAGAGTATAATCCTAACAAAAATTTCGAGCGAAGTACAGATACCACTTCCGAAGTGGTACTTATATGACATATTCGCCGGCTTTTTGAAAGGCTCAAAAGTCATAGGGGTACAGACCCTAGGGGGTCTGACCCCAAATACAGCAAATACAGCAAATACAGCAAATACAGAGAGAAGAATAAGAGATGAAGATGCTCCAATTTAGTCAAATTAGTTAAAGGAAAAGTGTACTTTAACTCAATAAGGCCACACAGGAGTTTAGATAGCCTAACTCCCATGGGGTTTCTAGTATTTAAGGGTATTCTTTCCAAAATGTCCGTAACCTATACACGCGCTTTTTTAGGAGGGTGGTTTGTGATATACTGCCTTTATGGCTAAAAGCAATTCCATTTCCAAAGTATTAATAGTCGGCGCCGAGGTTAGCCCTTACGCCAGCGTGGGCGGACAAGCGCGGGTGCTTTCGTACTTGTCAAAGGCTTTAAGGGAGCTTGGTGTGGATGCGCGTGTTTTTATGCCTAAATTTGGATTTATTGACGAGAAGGAATATAAAATGGAGCTTGTCCACAAGAATTTAGCCGTACCCACAGGACATGTTAAAAATAGACCAAAGGAGCTAATTTGCAATGTAAAAAGCTATACCTTAGAAGGGTATGCGCCAACATATTTTTTGGAGAATATGGAATATTATGAAAAGCGCGCCAATGTGTATGGTTACAGCGACGACCCAATCCGCTGGGCGCTTTTAAGCCGTGGGGTTTTAGAGTTTTTAAGAAAATCAGATTGGGTGCCAGATATTATCCACGCAAATGACTGGCATACCGGTCTTATTCCAAACTTTTTAAAAACCGTGTACGAGGACGATATAAAACTTTCCAATATACCCTCCGTTTTTACAATACATAATTTGGCTTTTCAAGGAAATTTTGACCACAAAAATGTGTCAGAAATGGAGTTTGATGATGGCAGATCGGTTATTAGCGCCTTTTTTAACAAAAGGCTTAAAATGCAGAATTTTATGAGAAGAGGTATTATTTACGCCTCTGCTGTTAACACCGTAAGCGAAACATATTCTCGGGAAATTTTAACCCCGGAATATGGCGAAAGGCTTGATAATTTGCTAATGGAGTTGCGCAGTAAACTATTTGGTATCGTAAACGGTATTGATTATTCGGAATTTGACCCTCAAACGGATAAATTTTTGGCAAAAAATTATAATCCCAGCACTCTAAAAAGTAGAGCGCTAAATAAAACTGCTTTGCAAAAGGAGTTTGGTTTAGCAGAGGACTCGTCCATTCCTGTTTTAGCGTATGAGGGGAGACTAGACTTACAAAAAGGGTTGGATTTGATATTTGCGGTTTTGTGGCCGTTGCTGCGGGACTTTAATGTGCAGTTTGTGCAGGTGGGCGGAGGTTCTGGGCATTATGTGGAGATATTGAAAAAATTAAAAGCGGTGTTTCCTGAAAAAGTGGGAATTCATCCTCTGCCCAACTTCACTTTGCCCCGCCTTATTTTTGCGGGAGCGGATATTATGCTTATGCCGTCGCGATTTGAGCCGTGTGGTATTGTGCAGTTGGAGGCAATGAGATATGGTTGTATTCCTATTGTGCGCGCAACGGGGGGTTTAGGTGACACGGTGAAAGATTTTAATCCCGATACTAAGGAAGGCACAGGGTTTGTGTTTAAGGGTTATGACAAATGGCAGTTTTTTGCGCAGGTTGTGCGCGCTTTAGAAACTTATAGGCATAAAGAGATTTGGAAAAAACTGCAGGTGAATGCTATGAAAAGCGATTTCAGTTGGGAGAAAAGCGCCGCGGAGTATTTGAAGTTTTACGAAAAGGCTTTATATTTTCACAGCCTGGAAGCCGTTTCTGGAGATATTGTATGAAATGGGCATGCTTTTTACACATTTATCAGCCTCCAAACCAGTCCAAGGATATTTTGGAAAAAGTGGTTAATGAGAGTTATCGTCCCATTTTCAGGGGCTTAAAAAAAATTCCGCGGGCAAAAATTATTTTGAACATAAGCGCAGTTCTCACTGAACAGTTATACGAAAATGGGTATAAAGATGTTGTTGACGACATTATTTATTTGGTGAAACAAGGGCAAATAGAATTTACCGGAAGCGCAAAATACCACGCTTTTATTCCTCTTATCCCAAAATCAGAAGCGATGCGCCAAGTTAAATTAAATACAAAAGCTAATAAAAAGTATTTTGGAGACTTTTATAACCCCAAAGGATTTTTCAGCCCTGAAATGAGTTACAGTCCCAAAGTTGCCGAAATTGCGCAAGAGCTTGGTTTTAAGTGGGTGATTGTGGATGAGATTGCTTATAATGGAAAGCTGGACCAGCTTAAGTTTAACAAACTTTACAAAATAAAGGGCTTTGATGTTTTGGCTTTTTTTAGAGAAAAAAGAACCAGCAATTTAATTATGGGCGCGGTGGTGCGCTCTTCTGAAAAGATAGCGAAGGCGGTGGGTAGAGAGAATGGCAAGAAATATCTACTTACCGCTATGGACGGCGAAACTTTTGGCCACCATCGCGTTGGGTTGGACAAGGTCCTTTTAGATTTGCTGGCAGACCCAAATGTTGAAACGGTTACTTTGTCAGAACTCTCCAGTTGTTATAACGAGATAGAAGAGCTAACACCAAAAGATTCAACTTGGGCATCAAGCGAAAAAGATATTTTCGAGGGTAACAGCTTTAATTTATGGTTTGACAAAAATAATGAAATTCATAGAAAGGAATGGGAATTAACGGACATTGCAATAAGAGCAGTGAATGATTCTAAATATAAATCGGGAGAAGGGCTTTTTCCAAGCGAGTCTGTGTCATCGTCTGCCTCCCCGTGGCTTCACGCGCGAAATCTTTTAGACCAGGCTTTGCATTCCTGTCACTATTGGTGGGCAAGCGCTAACCCTTGGTGGAGTATTGAAATGATAGAGGAGGGAATTTTCAATCTTTGGCAGTGTGTGATAAGTGTTCCCGATGCAGATACAAAGGACAAAGAGCGCGCGGGAAAGCTTTATTTTGAAATTTTGCTTTTAGCGCATAGTTGGCAGAGAACGGGCTTTGTTAAAGAAAAGTCTGGTAGCTCTTATAGGTGGAAGAAAATACCTTTTGTTAAAAGGGCAACGACGGGGGAATATAAGGCTTTACTTGAGCTTTTAGAAGTGGAGGAAAAAAAGGCGGCCAAACGAGGGGAGTATGAGCAGGCAATTAGGTGGCGGGATGCCAGGCAAAAGCTAAAAAATCATACGGATGTTTATGACGCAGTGCATGTTATTGACCAGTTGAGAGGCTTTATTGATTTCTCTAAATATGAGGAGTTAGTTTCTAAATATCAAAAAGAGTATAAGTTTATAAATTCCGGCCAGCCGGAAAGATAGTTTGAGCTTTGAATTTTTTAGATTGTGTATTCTAGCGAAGTAGACAAATTACTAAATAAGTACAACCTCGCGGTTATAAAACCTTTCCGTATTGCCGATGGTGGGTTTAAGCGGTCCTTTGTCCTATTATGCGAGGATAAACATGGCGCTAAAAAAGTCCTTAAAATTTTTGCTTCCTCTGATAACAACGCCAAAAATAAGTTTATCCGCGAGGTAAAAATACTTTCGCAACTCGGTGAGATTAAGAGATTGGTAGAATTTGTCCCAAAAGTGTACCAATATAATTTGGAGGATTCCAAAGGCTCTTTGTATTATATTTTGGAATATTTTAGTTATAAAAGTTTTGGGGAATTTACCAAAGATGCTGGTTATCAAACGGGAATCCTTAAGAAAGCCTCCTTTGAGGAATTTATGGAGTTCTGGCACAATGTCAATAACTACTGCCAAGACGGGTTTGAGTGGTTGAGCGAGTACGGTTTTAGCCGTTTTATGGGGGAGCTTTCTTTTTACAAAGCTAATACCCCTAACATTTTAAGTTCCGTTATGTGGGAAAAAGTTTTTAGGCACTTAAAGGCGAGGGAAAAGATTATAAATAACTACAAAGTTTTATCTCATTTAGATTTGTATCCGGAAAACCTTTTCGTGAAGGAACCCTTTTCGCCCGATTTTAAAATTATTGACTGGGAGCAGTCCCACCTAACAGCGCTAGGGTGCAACGAGGCTTTTTTATATTTAATGTTTTGGAAGGAAGACTTCTTTAGAAAAAAAATCTTTGCCAGGGTATGGGAGCAAGGTATGATAGGAACATTTAAGTGTTTTTTACTGCTTTTCTCGGTGCGGTTTCTATATCAAACAACTTCCTTTGTGGATAAAATTAATCCTTTGCGCGAATCATTCACGCGGTTTTTGCTTTCCGTAATTAACGACATCACACTTGGGAAATTTGACCGCCCTAAAAATTTGCAATATATTCTTGACAAAAATTTAGTTTCTAGGTTGTTGAAAAGCCATTATTCCATAAAAGAGGAGATTTTCTGCGAGGATTTTCCTGCCGGGTATGGCAATGCTATGGTTAAGGCGATTGTTGCGGCAAATGACGACAATGGCAAAGAATATGTTTTTAGAGTGTATTCTTTAAGCCGTGTCTTTGAGAATATAAGGCGCGAAGCAAAGATTTACAGATATTTGAGCAAAAAGGGTTTTCCCACATATTTTATATACAAGAATAAAGAAAGGCGGCTTGTTTCAAAAGCGGCAATTTACAAAAGGGAAAGATATTTTATACTAACAAGCTGTTTATCGGGAGCTACTGTTCCAAGAACTGGGTTAAAAAATAAGCACATTAAGCAGGCGGGAGGGGGGCTTGCTAAAATGCATAAAGCTGGGGTTGTGCATAATGACTACAATCGTCGCAATGTTTTGTATGATAAAGGTGTTCTTTCGGGAATAATAGATATGGAGTTTTCCCGTTTTACCACAAGCGCTTCCGATCATTTGCGGGATTTGGCAAAAGCGCTTGCTTTGTGGATGCAAGGCATTGACAATAACTGTTCTCTTTCAGTTTTGGATGTGTATCAAAGTTTTATGGGGGGCTATTTTGGCAAAAGCTGGGAGGCGCAGAGTGCGAAAGTGAGCGCGCTTGTTGTTAAAGAACTGCGAAAATTAGGGACGGAGTATAAAAAGATGTATAAAGAGTCTCCCTCGGAGTATTTTAGAAAGATAATTTCTTTTATAAACACCCTTATTCAGCAGTTTAAGAGCAATTAGAAATATCCAAGTGGTTGCCAGAGGGAATTAAAAAACTGTTGACAGCGGTAATTTATTTGTGATATATAAGCTAAATCTTGGATTGCATTCCAAAGACTGCTGGGTGTCCTTTGCCATCCTCCGCTAATGTTGCGGATGGCTTCGGAATTGGATATCACTAGCGCAAACTAGTGAAGAATTCATTACGGGGCTGTTTTGAAAAGTTGGACTTAATAAGTATCGCCCGCATAGGAAAAATTATGCCATTAAAAAGAGAAAAAAAAGAACAAATACTAAAAATTCTCAAAGATAAAATATCCTCTTCAAAATCTTTAGTATTTTTTGATTATCAGAACATCGCTACTGTAAACTTAAATGGCTTGCGCGATAAACTTTTTTATAAAAGCGCAAGTTTATCCGTTTTTAAAAACACCCTTCTAAAAAAAGCCTTTGATAAAAATCTTTCTCAAGAATTAACTGGACCAACCGCCGTTCTTTTTGCGGGGGAGGATCCCGTGGAACCTATTAAGGAGCTTTATGAATTTAAAAAAGAGCATGAAACGCTTAATATTAAATTTGGTGTTTTAGATGGGGCGTTTATATCCCAAAATCAGGTAAATATGTTGGCGGAGCTTCCCGCCAAACAGGAGCTTGCAGCAAAAGTTGTAGAAGGTTTGTCCAGCCCAGTGAGAAGTTTGGTGGGGGTATTGTCTGGAGCGCAAAAAAAATTTATTACGGTTTTACAGCAAATGTCTACAAACGCAAAGGAGGTGTAATCTATAAACTATGTCCGAAATAAAATTAACCGAAAACGCAAAAAAGGTTATGGAAATAGTGGGAAAAATGAATGTTTTAGAGCTTAATGAGTTAGTTAAAGCGCTGGAGGAAAAGTTTGGGGTTTCGGCAAGCGCTCCTGTTGTGGTGGCAGGCAATAGCGCTGTGCCTGCGCCTGTGGAAGCGGCGGAGGAAAAAACGGAGTTTGATGTAATTTTGGCGGATGCTGGAGCTAACAAAATAAATGTAATCAAGGCCGTTCGTGAGCTAAATCAGAATTTGGGATTGGTGGAAGCCAAAACTTTGGTGGAAAGCGCGCCCAAAGAGGTTGTAGAAGGAGCCAAAAAGGAGGATGCCGAAGCCGCCAAGAAAAAACTTGAAGAAGCCGGAGCGAAGGTGGAGCTAAAGTAAATTGACCTTATTAGAAATTTAAAGATGCTATAATGTTTTTATGAAAGTTCTACTCGTTGCTTCGGAATGTACACCCGTTGTTAAAGTTGGGGGTTTGGGAGATGTGGTTGGCTCCCTGCCAAAAGCTCTAAAAAAGCTGGGGCTGGATGTCCGCGTTGTTATTCCGGGGTATAAGGATATACTATACACTGGGGGTGGCGGCGCTAGCTGTAAGGAGTACGCTATTCACTATGGCGGGGAAGCGCAGAAAATTATTCTTCACCAAACCACTCTTTCCGATACGGATATCCCTTTGTACTTTATTGAGAACGAGAAATACATTTCAAGCGGTGGGGTCTATATGAGTCCTTCGGCTTTCGCTTCGTCCAAAGATGAAATAGAGCGCTTTGCGTTTTTTAGCAAGGCGGTGGTAGAGCTTTTTGTAAGCCGCGAGGATGTTTTCTTCCCAGATTTAATACACTGCAACGATTGGCATACGGGCATAATTCCCCAGCTTATTAAGGCGGAAGCGCGCTATATTGAATTAAAGCGCCCCGCTGCTGTTTTTACTGTCCATAACCTTGCTAATCAAGGCATAAGCTCAGTTGATGTGCTGTTTCGGCTTGACGGGGAAGAGCTTTTTAAATCTCCGTTAATTAAATGGGATGCCGCCGACGACAATTTAGATTTTATTATGCAGGGAATTTTAGCAAGCGATGTTGTAAACACTGTTTCGCCTTCTTATGCGGAAGAAATAAAAACTGCGGAGTTTGGCGAGGGCTTGCAGGAAGCGATTAAAGCAAAATCAGCGCGGGTTTTTGGGGTATTAAACGGTATAGACGGGGCTTTATTTAATCCCCAAAAAGACTCATATCTTAAGGTAAATTTTTCGTTAGAAAGCTTGGAGGAGGTCTTAAAGGGAAAAAGCGCCAACAAAAAACTTTTGCGGAAAGAATTAAATTTGCAGGAAAAAGATGCGCCTTTGCTTGGATTAGTGTCCCGCTTAACAAAACAAAAGGGAATAGACCTTTTTATCAATTCCGTTGACGAGTTGCTAGGTATGGGCTTTCAGGTTGTTGTGCTGGGGGTGGGAGATAAAACTTTAGAGGATATGCTTTTATCTAAAATGAACGAGCTCGAGTTTAGCGGGGATTGTGCGGGAATTATTAAATTTGATGAGGGGGTAGCGCGTAGGATTTATGCAAGTTCAGATATGTTTGCGGTGCCTTCTCGTTTTGAGCCTTGTGGGTTAACGCAGATGATAGCTATGCGGTATGGGGCGGTGCCTATTGTGCGCGGGGTGGGTGGATTAAAGGATACAGTAATGGATGGGATAACGGGGTTTGTTTTTAGCGGGTTTAATCAATCGGAGTTTTTGGGCGCGGTTAAGCGCGCGAAGAGGGTGTATGAGAGTGCGGACTTATGGGGTAAAGTAGTTTCCAATTGTGTAAATGCCGATTTTTCGTGGGACAAATCTGCTCGGGAGTATGTTTTGCTTTATGCCAAAGCCCTTAAATTCTCTTCTTAGTTTCACTCTTTGTCGTAAATCTTTAACCCCCGAGGTTAAAGAGTGGACACACACCGGGTGTGTGAATTACATTACAGGACAGACCAGGCGCTTTGGGTTTCAAAGATTTTGTTGTGCATTTCCCAATATTTTTCCTGCTCCGCCGCGCAATGCGTTGCCTCTGCCGCTTTAGGAGCGTTTTTGTGTCCTAAGGATGTTAAAGGAACATCCTTAATAACATAGCTAACTTTTCCGGTATCTATATACTCGGTTTGTATTTGCGGCAAAACTTCCATTGTATGGCGCGAGCAAAAGGGACATTGGTAATCTGTGAATTCCACAATGGTAACAGGCGCTCCCGCCTCTCCTTTTATTGGGTCTTTATCCGATAATGGAATATCTTTAACGGTTTCGGAAAAATAATTTGAGTTCTTTAAGCTGTCCATATCCTCTTTTATATCTGCGGGATAATCCGTTGTAATGCCAAGTTCTTTATCCAGCACCGCTTTAAATATTTGAAAAGGCTGCGCGCCAACTAAAATCTTTCCGTTTATAAAAAAAGTTGGGGTGCCGTTTACGCTAAGCGCGTTTGCCTCTTTGCTGGTTTCGTCAACTCTGCCATTGTATCTGCCCGAATCCAAGCAGGAGTTGAACTGCTCTGCGTTTAGACCAAGTTCAATTGCGTACTCTTTGAATTTATCTACAGCAGTTTGAGGAGCTTGCGCGGGCGCCGTTGTGGATGTTTTCACGGTGGAACTTTCTTTCGCTGTCTCCGCCTTATTTTTTGGCAAAAAATCTTTGCCCACAATTGCCCCGGCAATTATAAGCCCCGCAATTATTATAGAAACAGGCATGAGCATGTTTTGTTTATTTTCCATAAGAGGGAGGATAACATAGTAATTTTCAATTTTCAAGCATCAATTTTCTAAATAGCAGGTCTTCTTTGAAAAAGGTGAGTTCTTAGCCCGAGTTAGCGCGATTTTTGAAATTATCGCGGAGCTAGTATAGTTTCGATTTTTTGGTATTATTAGTAATGAAAGCGGGTTTACACTCGTTATAACTAAAAGGTGGCGCAAATTATAAATTATTTATTATTAACAATAATTTCTTTCCTTTTTTCGGGCGTTCTTTTTGTGCCTTTTATAGGCCTTTTGTATAAATTAAAATTTCAAAACCCCGCCAATTTAAGCCGAGATATTTTAGGGCGGAAAACTTTATTTAATAAACTGCAGGGGCATAAAGTAGGAACACCTATAGGCGGGGGTATTTTGATAATAGCGGTATCTGCGCTGTTAACGCCTTTATATTTTCTGCTTGTATCTGTGCCTATTTCTACAACCTCTCTTATTCTACTTCTTACCCTTATTCTTTTTGGGGCGTTGGGCTTGCTGGACGACCTTAAAAAGCTTTTTAAGCCAAAAGATTCCGCCTTTTCTCTTAGAATGAGGCATAAACTTGCTATTCAGCTTGGGCTGGCTTTAATAATTTCCATCTTGCTTTATAACTTTTTAGGAAAAGCCTCTTTTGGCGTATGGTATGTTTTGTACTCAACTTTGGTAATAACTTTTTTTGCCAATGTTTTTAATATTACGGATGGTTTGGATGGTTTAGCGGGGGGGCTTTTTATCATTTCTATTTTGGCGCTTGGGTTTTGCGCTGTTGGAAATGTTTCTGTGTTAACGGCGATTGCGGTTTTGTTTGGAGCGGTTTTAGCGTTTTTGTATTTTAATGTTTCGCCGGCGAGGCTTTTTATGGGGGACACGGGGGCGCTGGCTTTTGGCGCGGTTCTGGCGGTTATAGCTTTGATATTGGATATTTCTATACCCCTTTTTATTATAGGCGGGGTATTTGTGGTGGACGGGATGTCCTCCTTGCTTCAATGGGCTTCATTTGTTTTCAGAGGCGGGAAGAGGTTATTTAAAATAGCGCCTTTGCATCATCATTTTGAGGCTCTGGGGTGGAGCGAAGATAAAGTGGTGATACGGTTTTGGCTTGCGGGTATAGTCTGCGCCATTTTTGGAATTTTATTTGCGCAATTAGGGAAGAGTTTTTAGTTTGCTGATTGTTCTTTTTTTGTTTCATTGCGGCCATGCATCATCTACCGCCACTGTCTCTGTCTTGCCTGCTACCACTTCCGCGGGCTGGTGCGAAAAAACCGGCTCCGGAACGGAAATTCTGCTTTTTCTCTCCAGTGGTATGACCTGGGGGGAGCTGGAAAAGGGGCTTGGTTTTGATGGAAGTTTAAAAGTTAGCATTATTAAAATGATAGCGGTGTGGAATGATATGGACTCGCCTTTATATGTGGGCTAGCATTTGCGAGGTTTTTGGGATAGAATTTTTGCAGTTTTGAATACCTGCTAGCTTTTGAAAAAGTCATAGGGGTCAGACCCTCCGCCAGCTGGCGGAGGGTCTGACCCCAAATACACCCCAAATACAGAGAGAGGAGAAAGGAGATGATGCTTCAATTTAGTTAAAGGAAGAGTGTATGGGATTTAGGTGTCCAGCACAAAAATTTGCATTACCTATAATTTTATGCTGGAATTCTTTTAGAATTTTGGAGCGGAATTGCTGGAGTTTTTAGGTTATAAAATCGAGGTAATTGTTCTTATTTATTAGTTTGACTTCGGCTTCTGGATATGTTTCAAGAAATAATTTTGGCTGTATAAATTTTTCCTTAGAATATTTGAATTCGTATCCATAGAGTTTGCCTTCTCTTTCCTCAACCAAGTCTATTTCTTTTTGGTCCCATGTACGCCAGAAATAATTGTTTGTGTAGATATTGTGATATTCTTGTTTTTTCAACCTTTCTGTAAAGATATAGTTTTCCCATAGTTCCCCGATGTCATTTCTCTGACTAATCGGGCGAAAATCTCCTATAACCGCGTTCCTTACACCGTTGTCGTAAAAATAATATCTACTTGTTTTGGTAATCTCCTTCCGTAAATTTCTTGAGAATCCTCTTAGATTGATTAGCACAAAAGACTTTTCCAGTAAATCGAGATACCTTTCAACAGTATTTTTGCTCAAACCTAATCGACTGCCCAACTCTTGCAGAGAAACTTCCTTTCCTATTTGAAAGGAGATTAGCCGCAGCAGATCATGTATTTTTTTCGAACTTTTAACATTTTCCAATTCTAATATATCCTTAAATAGGTAAGAATCCCTTATTTGATTTAGAAATTCCTTTTTCTTTTTAAAAGTATTGCTGGTTATTACTTCAGGATAGCTCCCATATACAAGCAGATTATCAATATTTTCAATAGGGTACGCTCCCCCATATTCTTTTTTGAGTTCCAGCATAGAAATTGGATAAAGCTTTAGGATGGTTTGTCTTCCAACGAGCGGTTCTCCGACTTTGTTTGATAAAGCGAAAGACGATGATCCTGTTGCTATTATCTTTTTGTTTGGGATTTGATCAACAATAATTTTTAAGCCTAGACCGATATTTTCAATTTTTTGAGCTTCGTCTATAAAAATTATGTTATAATCCTGAAAAAATGGAATCATTCTAGAGAAGTTTTGAGATTCCAAAACATCTTTTAATTCGGCGTTTTCACCCGTACTTTTGTATATTTTCAATCTCCGGGGTACTTTTTTCAGAAAGTTTTCTATCATTGTGGTTTTACCCACACGGCGAGGACCGTAAATCACCAAAACTTTATTGGGTTCAAGTAGTTGGTTTATCAGGTTGTCGTAATACCTTTTTATCATAGCTCAAAATTAACACACTCTAAATTTTGCGTCAAGTGGATGACGCAAATTGGCTAATTAGTGTTATTTCAAAAATTTGCATTTCATATAATTTTATGCCGTCCTTTACGGATAT
>PCQY01000032.1:18343-52890 GCA_002770755.1 candidate division WWE3 bacterium CG23_combo_of_CG06-09_8_20_14_all_40_14 | reverse complement strand
GCGTGAGAAAGTTTTCGGTTCGGCAAAAATTGTGGATGTGTTAAAATTCAATTATGGCTGCCGTATCCGAGGTTCGGGAAAAATACATAAACTTTTTTGTGGGGAAAAATCATAAAATTGTTCCCCCTGCTTCTATTGTTCCCAAAGACGACCCCACAACTTTATTTACATCGTCTGGTATGCAGCCCCTCATTCCTTATTTAATGGGCAAACCTCATCCTTTGGGAAAACGGCTGGTTAATTCCCAGCCCAGCATCCGTCTTGGGGATATTGAACTTGTGGGCGATACCAGCCATACCACTTTTTTTGAAATGCTGGGCAACTGGTCTTTAGGCGACTATTTTAAGAAAGAACAGCTCGGATACTTTTTTGAATTTTTAACTAAAGAACTTGGTCTTAAAAAGGAAAAACTTTTTGTAACATACTTTAATGGAAGCAAATCCATTCCGAAAGATGAAGAAGTTATATTAACATGGAGAAAGTTAGGAGTTTCGGATGACCATATTTACGGTTATTCCGTTGAAAAAAATTGGTGGAGTCGTTGCGGAGCGCCTCAGGAAATGCCCGTGGGGGAAATAGGCGGCACCGATTCCGAAGTTTTTTACGACTTTGGCATTTCTCACAATCCCGCTTTTGGCAAGACCTGCCATCCAAACTGTGATTGCGGAAGATTTATGGAAATTGGAAACTCCGTTTTTATGGAATATGTAAAAAAGGGGGATGGGATGTTTACTAAATTACCCCAAAGCAATGTAGATTTTGGCGGAGGACTTGAAAGGATTACTGCGGCTGTTAATAATACCGCCGATATTTTCAAGATAGATGTGTTTCAGGAAATAATACAGAAAATTGAGAGTTTCACAGGTAAAAATTATTCCGAAAACGCAAATGTACCAGCGATGAGAATAATGGCAGACCATATAAGAGCTGCGGAATTTTTGATAGAGTCTGGAGTTGTTCCTTCCAACAGGGACCAAGGGTATGTTCTGCGAAGGCTTATTAGGCGATTTGCAGTTAAAATGTTCACTCTTGCCGGGATGGCCTCGCTAGAAAAATTTCGTCAATCAAATCTTGTCCACACTACAGTAAAGGAGGAGCTGGAAAAGTTCTCGTTAGCGTTAGGCAAGGGTTTTAGGGTTTTGGATAAAATGGCTAAAGAAAATTCTGGAGCTGTATTTTCGGGAGAGAAAGCATTTTTGCTGTACGAGTCCTATGGATTTCCTGTTGAGGTAACGGACGAGCTTGTCCGCCAAAAGGGTTTTATTAAAGGCGTGGACAAGAAAGGTTTTTTAGAGCGGAAAAGCGAGCATATAAAATCCTCGCAGAAGTTTTCCAAAGGGTTGTTTAAAGGCGGGCTTGCCGATAAAAGCGAGGAGACAAAAAAACTGCATACCGCGACGCATATCCTTCACGCAGTTCTAAGAAAAGTCTTGCGCGCAAACATTTCGCAAAAAGGCAGTAACATCACTTCCGAAAGATTAAGGTTTGATTTCTCGTTTAATAGAAAACTTACGGATGCGGAATTGCTTGAAGTTGAAAAAATAGTTAATGAAATTATTAAGAGCAATGTAGCCGTTAAATGCGAAGAAATGTCCCTTGAAAAAGCGCAGAAGGAAGGAGCGCTTGCATTTTTTGGCGAGAAATATGGGAATAGGGTTAATGTTTACAGCATTGGGGATTTTTCAAAAGAGCTTTGCGCCGGCCCCCACATTAAAAATACAAAAGAGTTGGGAAAGTTTAAGATAATTAAACAGGAATCGGTGGGGAGTAATGTTAAAAGAATAAAAGCGGTACTTGAATAGGGGGTAGAATGCAAAATTATGAAAGATATTAATGAAAGAGATAAAAAATCTTTTAATGGTCTAACGCCAACAGAATGGGCATCTTTAAGTAAAAATGTTTGGGATGATGTTAGTTCTCCACGGGAGCCTTATCAAAAAGAACATGGAGCAACCTATCCTATTGCTTTAGCGGATAGAATAATCAGAATGTACTCTAATGAAGGGGATATTGTTTTTGACCCATTTGTTGGGGTTGGGACCACTGTTACAAGCGCATATAGGCAGAGGCGTTCTGGAATAGGTATAGAGCTGGATGAAAAATTTTTCACAATTGCGAATGGTGTTTTGAAGCGGGAGAAAGCCAATTTTTTTGACAAAGAAGGAGGTAAGTTATTCCATGTTATTTACAATGACGATTGTAGAAATCTTAAAAAGTATTTGAAGGAGTCTTCTATCCAACTAACATTCACATCGCCACCCTACGCGAACTTTATTCAACGGTCATTGAAAGATAGGCAGAAAGTGCATAAAACATCCTTAATAAAATATGCCAACAATTCAACTGTAAAACAATATAGCCAAAAGGCAGAAGATTTTGGTAATTTAGATTACCCCGACTTTCTCAAAGAGGTCAAAAAGATATTGATAGACAATTTGCAGGTAACAAAAATAGGTGGGTATAGTGTTTGGGTGGTAAAAGATTATAGGGATACAAAAAATAAAATCCCTTACATAGATTTCCATTCTGATCTAGCGAGTGTTGGTAAAGAAGCAGGGTGGTATTACCACGATTTGATTATTTGGAATCAAAATTTCCAAAGGAGGCTGGTGCTTTTAGGATATCCCAGTGTTTTCTATACAAATCAAAACTGTTCATTTATTGTAATTCTTCGTAAGCCCTACTACAATGGGTAATAATTTATTAGAAATATTTAATCACGAGAGAAAAGGACTAGATCATCCGCTTCATTCCTTTCATGCCTACCCTTGTAAATTTCCTGCTTTTATTCCAAGGGAGATAATTAAAAGATATGCTAATAAAGGGGATGTAATCTGCGACCCGTTTGTTGGTTCTGGTACAACATTGCTGGAAGCTACCCTTTTAGGATATTCCTCTATAGGGAATGATATAAATCCTCTCTCATGTCTTTTGTCCAAAGTTAAGGGAAAACCGCTAGATAAAAAACTGTTGAATAAAATTGATATTTTGCTTACTTATCTGTTAGAACATTATAAAAAAACGGATGTGGTTAAGGAGTATTATTATAAAAGTATTGAGCATTGGTTTCAGGAGAATGTTGTTAGGGAGCTTTCATTTCTTAAAGAAAATATTTTAAGAATTAAGGAGCAGGATTTAAGAGATTTGCTATTGATAGTATTGTCATCAATAATTGTTAAAGTTTCAAACCAAGAAAGCGATACAAGGTATGTGGCGATAGAGAAGAGATTAAAAGATTATGAAACAATAAAAATGTTTATTGAGAAAGCTGAGGAAATTAAAAGAGCGCATTTGGATTTTTTTGAAAAGACTAAAAATAAAAAAATAGATGTTAAAATTTTACAGTTAGATAGTCGAAATCTATCTGCAATCAAAGATGATTTTGTTGATATAATAATTACATCTCCTCCGTATGCAAATACTTATGACTATTACTTATATCATAAGCATAGGAAGTATTGGTTAGATATGGATATTAAATTCGCGCAATTAAATGAGATTGGCTCAAGACGAGAGTTTTCTTCACTTAAAGAAAGTCCTAAAAAATGGGAGGAGGATATCAAAAAATGTCTTTTAGAGATGAGAAGAATAATTAGAGAGCACAAAAATATTTTCATTATTATTGGAGATTCTGTAATAAATAAAAAAATAATAAAGATGGATGAGATTATTAAAAGACTTTCTGGTGAGATTGGTTTGAAATATATAGATGGGGTATCGGTGCCACTTTCAAGACATTCTAGAGCATTTAATCCAAGTTTTGCCTCTGCTCTTGAAAAAAAGGAGCATTTAATTTTACTGAAGAAATAATTATGAACAGAGAAATAAGAATATATTACGAATCATACGAGCAGGCAAATCATTACATTAAACCAATTATTAAAAATAGTTTTCCTGATATAGGACTAAAACTTGTTTATCTTTCTAAAGGAAAGGGGTACATTGACGGGTCTTTAATTTCTAAAATACTAAAATTTAAAAATCCGGATATAATGATTTCCTGTGTAGTAGGTACTGAGGAAATACCTCTGTTTGTAATAGAATTTTCTGAAGCTGTAACAACGGAGGATCACGAGTTGCAAAGGTTTGATGGTTATCTTGGAGCGGTAGCGGGAAAATGTTTTTATGTAAGGATTTCACCATTTAAAGAATCGCAGAGTAGACATGGCGGTAATATCGGTTTTGATACCTTTGAACCCTATGCTTTGATCTTTAAAAGATTTAACTTACCAGCATTCCATTTTGAGTGGCCGATGGAAACGCCAAGTCTCGTAGAGAGAAATCCTGAATACCTTTCGTGTCCGCCAAATATAGCGAATTTTGATTATTTAATAGTTAAAACAATTAAAGTTGTTTCGGAAAATTATAAAGATGTAAAGAAACAGGGACTTTCTAAAATTATTCTGCCCCAAATAAAAAATAAATATTTAGTAGAATGGCTCGAAAGACTTGAAAAATTTACTCTTTTAGCCGATCATTCTAGTTTTAGAAGCTCCAGGCTGAAATGGCTAAAAAAAGAGAATGCTTTTCTTTTTAAACTTAATCGTATGGGGCATGCAATGGACCCGGAGAGAGGTATGATTTGGTATTACAAATGTAGATATAATGAGGAGATAATATCAAGAATAGTTTTTCCATCCCGTGGGGACAGGGTTTTTGAGAAAAATAAGTTAAAAAATGATTTAGATTACTTGAATGCTTTTATAGAGGGAACCAGTTTAGATATGGGTGGCAACTTTACCACTTTTTTAAAAACACAAGGGTACCTGTCACCTAAATTAGTTTCAAAAGAGATAAATATTACAAAATTTGTTTCTGATAATCTAAATTTATTCAATAAGGCATTGCTTGCGATATTTTCTAATTCTAGTAAGTTGCTAATCCAAAACAAAAGGGGGAAAACCAAAATTGTTTTAGGGTGGGATATTACTCAAAACATTTTTGGAGAAAACTCAAACATAAAAGCAACAAAAGTGAAGGAAAGGGATTTTATTGAGGAGGACGACATTACTTATATTGTTGCTCATCAAGTTTTAAGGAAGAATGGTTTTGATATTATTTCCTTGAGTTACCCCGGAGCCCAAGGGGACAGGGCAATATTTCCTCAAGCTGGCACTGGTCGTGGTCAGCCCAGAAAATATGTTGATATTATTGCTTGCTACCCGAAAAAATATTTAGATCTTACAGAAAATAAGGGTTCTTATAAATTGCCGGAAGTTGTTTCGGATATAGAAAAATTGAATTTTTATAAATCTAATTTACATTTTAGACAAGCGCTTGATAATTTGCTTGAGGAAATTTCTCCTAAAAATAAGGAGTTGCCTCTGTTGCTAAGTGTTAGTTTCTGGGTGTCAAACGAAAACACAAATTTAAAAAATTTGCCAATAGAAAAAATAAACTTTTTTGTAACGGTTTCTCCTGATAGAAAAAAATGGAAGATTTGGGTAGGAGGTAATCTTAATATTTTTAAATATAAGGAAGGCGAAGTAATTTTAGAGAAAACTTATTGTGTTGAATTGAATAGATGACAAAGGGGGGTTTTTGTTCTATACTTTATTTAGTATGTTTAATCCCTTGTCCTTAATAAGGAAAAAACCCGATAAGAGTTTCTTGGCTATAGATTTAGGCTCCTCTTTAATAAAAATAAGCAAATTCTTCTTTTTGCCCGACAACCGTTTGCTTCTTGAAAATCTTTCTACTGTAAATACTCCCAAAGATGCGGTGAATTTGGGGATGTTCACCGACTTGGGAGCAATTTCATCTATTCTTAAAGATTATATTGTTGAAGGGCAGAATGTTATTTTTGGCCTTTCTGGGGAAACCGTGTTTGGATTTGCCACAACGGTAAAAGTAAAAAGACAGAACCCGGAGGAAAGGGTCTCTAAGGGAGAACTGAGAGATATAATAAAAAGAATCCAAGAGCTGGCTTTTATTGAAGCGGAACGAATCCAAACTTCCAGGGTTGGTTTAGAGGATAGAGAATTAACTATGGTTAATTCGGGCATAATATCTTCCAGAATTGACGGCGTTTTGGTAGAGGATGTTCTTGATAAATCTAGCAAGTATTTAGAAATAGGCCTTTTTACTTCGTTTGCTGAAAAAGATACTTTGTCTTTTTTAGCGGAGCTTTGCAAGAAACTAAAAGTTAATTTTACGGCGGCAAGTTCCCAAATGTATGCGCTGTCTAAATTCCTAAGCCCAAATTACAAAGCTCTTAATGCTATTTTAGTAGATTTTGGGGGGGATAAAACAGATGTTGGTATTTGTTATGGAGGCGGAATTGTTTCCACTAAAACTTTAGACTTTGGCGGCAGCCAGCTTACTAAAGAAATAGCTTCCATCTTGGATGTGGAAATAAGCGAAGCGGAGAAAAAGAAAATCGCTTACGAGGAAGGAACATTAGGGGCAGAGCAGATAAAAGAAATCACCTCTAAAGTTTTAAATTATTGGCTTTTGGGTATAGAAACCGTTTTGGAAAATTTTGATGGTATAAAAGTGTTTCCGCCAAAAATTCTTATATTCGGGGGAGGGGGGCTGACTTATGACCTTGTAAAAATACTAAAGGAAAGAAAATGGTATGAGAATTTTCCGTTTAAATCTGTCCCGGAGGCAGAAATAGTAACTCTGAAAGACTTTCAAAATATAGAGGACCCTAACGGGTACTTAAAAGATTTAAGAAATGTTGTTCCCGTTTCTTTGGGGATGGTTGGTTTAGAAGTTTTGAAATAAAGAATGCAAAAAATTGTTATTAATAAAGCCGACGATTTATGCACGCTTGCGGAGGATATGCGTAAGATTGAGGATTTGGAGCTTGTGTTTGCGGGTTCTTCTGAGATACCTTTTTTGCGTAATGTAATATCCTTTAAGTTCCTAGAAAGGCAGGCGGATTTGCTGGGGAAAAAAATATCGTTTGTTAACGAAAAGGGCGAGTCTCTAAAGTTTCTGGAAGCGGAAAGTTATCAACCTTCTTTGGAAGAAAAAGAGTTTTCTAAAGATGCGCCCGTGCAAAAAATGGAAATATTTTCTATATTAAAAAATGCGGCGCTTTTGGCAGGTGTTTTTTTGCTGTTAATTGGTTTAGGGATTGGCTTTTGGTGGGTTGTTCCGAAGGCGGATGTTGTAATAAATATAAATTCTGAAATGCTTGTTAAAAATGTGGATATTACAGCAAGCGCAAAAGCGGAAAAGGTTAGTGAGAGCGATAAGGAGATTCCAGCTGTTCTACTTGAGGCAGTTAGAAAGTTAAGCGATTCTATTCAAACTTCCGGGGAGAAGGAGGTTGGAGAAAAAGCTAAAGGAACGGTAAAAATATACAATAAAACTTCGGGCAAAAAAACTTTTAGCAAAGGGACTAAACTAATTTTGATTACTGCGGATACGGAGGAGCTGAATTATTACACTCTTGAGGATGTTGTTGTTGAGGAGCGGCAAGAGCTTCCAGAGGGCATTACTTATGGGTTTTCTGAAGTGGGGGTTGAAGCCGAAAATTTTGGCGCGGTTTATAATATTAAAGAGGACCAAAAATTTTATGTGGACGACCATAAAACCTCTGATTTTCTTGCCCAAAACGAGAAAGAGTTTTTGGGAGGTTCCAGCAAGAAGGTGCACGCAGTTTCAGAAAAGGATAAAGAAGCGCTTAAGCAAACTTTGGAGGAGAAACTAAAGTTAAGCGCTAAAACAGATTTGGAGTTAAAACTTGTTGGGGAGCAGAAAATTGCCGAAAATTCCATAGGGTTTGAAATTTTTGATGAGGTGTTTGATAAAAATGTTGATGACGAGGCGGATAAATTAAACCTTTCTTTACAGGGGAGGACATACACATTGGCGTACTATCAAAACGATTTGGAACAAATTGTTAAGAGCGTTTTGGAGAGGTCTGTTCCTGAACAATATGCTTTTTCGGATGCGGAGACCCGTTTTGAAATAGGAAATGTGCTTGCAAGCAAGCCTATGCCGTTGTCTAAAGATAAGCTGGAGTTATTGGTTAAGGTTAGAAGTTTTGTGGTGCCGAAAATAAGTGCTGAGGAAGTTAGGGATAATATTGCTAATGTAAGAGTTCCCGCCGCTAAAGAATATTTGGACAGTTTAAAAAATGTAACTTCTTATGAGCTAACTGTTTGGCCAAGACTTCCGGGATTTTTAAACACTACCCCTCATATAAAATCTCGTATAAAAGTTGAAATTAGGAATGAATAGTCTATGGCAAAGGTTTTAGGTATTGATTTTGGGAAATCGCGTATTGGGGTAGCTTTGGGGGAAAACCCTTTTTTTGCTCCGTTTGCAATTCTTGAAGGGAAAAATTGGAACGAAGTTCTGCGGGTTTTAAAAAAAATTATTGAGGAAAACGAAATTTCCTGTATAGTTTTGGGTATCCCAAAAAAAGATATTATTGGGGCGAATAGTTTTAAGGAGTTCTTAAAAGAGCAGATTTCCATTCCAATTAGGGGTCTAAATGAAGATTTTACTTCCAAAGAGGCTTTGGATTATTCAATAAAAATGGGATATTCAAAAAAAAGCAGAAAACATTTGGATGATGTTGCGGCTTGTATGCTTTTGGAGAAATTTTTTGAAAACTATGATTGCAAAGATAAAAGTTAAATTACCAAAATACTGGAAATTTTGGGGATTATTAGCAGTTCTTTCTGCGGTGTTTGCCGCCTTTTATTTATGGGGCATAAGAAGGCAGAATAATTACTTTGGAAAAGAGCTGTATAAGGAAATAACCGTTCCCAAGGGTTTTGGAGTAGAGGACATCGCTGTTCTTTTGAAAAAGGAAGACCTTATAAATTCCAAAGGGTTGTTTAAGTTGTATGTTCTTTTGGGAAGAAGAAGTTTGCAGGCGGGGAAATTTATTATCCCAACCAACGCCTCCGTTGTTGAAGTGGCAGACCTTTTTGGTAAAGGAAGTTTTCAGGAGAAGGTTACCTTCATTGAAGGGTGGAGAATTGAGCAGATGGCGCAGATTCTTCCGAAGGCGGCGCAAATGGATTTTCTGAAAAGCGCCTATACCAAAGAAGGTTTTATGTTTCCGGATACTTACTTCTTTTATAACAGTGTCTCAGGGGAAGATATAGCCAAAACTCTGCGGCAAAATTTTGACGAGAAAATTAGCCCTTTTGAAGATAAAATAAAGGAGAGCGGTTTTAGTTTGGATGAGGTGGTTATATTGTCATCCATAGTTGAGAGGGAGGCAAGAAGTTTTGAGGATAAAGCAGCGGTTGCGGGGATATTAATAAAAAGATACCGTAACAGCTGGCCTTTGCAGGCGGATGCTGCAATCCAATACGCGAAAGATTTAAACGAGTCGGTCTGCTCTTCTGCGCAGGACTGCGCTTGGTGGGATATTTTGTCCGCCGCCGATTTAGAAATAGATTCCCCGTTCAATACTTATAAATATGCAGGATTGCCTCCCGCGCCTATTTGCAATCCGGGATTGGATGCGATAAAAGCGGTTTTAGAGTATAAGGAAACGGATTATTGGTTTTATTTAACGGGGAGTAACGGAGTAACGCATTTTTCCAAAACCATACAGGAGCATAATGATAATATTAAGAAGTACTTATAACGCCCGAAGTTCTTTACCATCTTAATCTTTTTATTGAAAAAAATGTTCTCTTTGCTATAATAGTATTATGTTATCCCTGTCCAAAATATCCACCAACGGAAAGTTTATGTTCCTGGCGTATGACCACGGATTAGAACATGGCCCCTCGGATTTTAACGATATAAACATAGACCCTAATTATATTTTGGATATTGCCGACAAAGCTAAATTTAACGCAGTTATCCTCCAAAAAGGTATTGCCGAAAAATACTATGTGCCCTTTCGCAAAAAAGTTTCTCTAATTATTAAACTTAACGGCAAAACTAGTTTTGTTGAAGACGAGCCTTACTCCGCCCCCTTGTGTACTGTGGACGAGGCAATTAAACTTAAAGCCTGCGCTGTGGGTTATACCGTTTATGTGGGCAGCAAATTTGAGAGCCTTATGTTCAAAGAGTTTGGGAATGTGGTAAGAGAGGCGCATAATAAAAACATTCCTGTGATTGCTTGGATGTATCCGCGCGGGAAAGCGGTAAAAGGAAAAGAGGATTCGCCAAAAGTTTTAGCTTACGCCGCAAGAGCAGGGCTTGAACTTGGGGCGGATATTTTGAAAATGCATTATGCGGGAAGTGTCCAGGATATGCGGCTGGTGGTTGAGAGCGCCGGCAGAGCAAAAGTGGTTATATCGGGTGGGTTAAAAACCAACGAGCGGGAATTTCTAAAAGATATAAAGGATGCTATAAAAGCGGGGTGTTCCGGAGTGGCGGTTGGGAGAAATGTTTGGCAGGCGAAGGAGCCGCTAGGTCTTTCTAAGGAAATTTGCAGGATAATATCAGAGTGGTAATAGGACAAAATCAAATGATAAAATTCAAATGTCTGAAACTTTTTGGATTTTGATTTTGAGCTTGATTTGTTATTTGTCTATTTGAGCTTTGAATTTTACTTATGCTTGACCTAATAACCTTTGGTCATACAACTACAGATGTTTTTTTGGCAATAGCCGACGCGCGGGTTAAGTGTGATATTAACCACAAAAACTGCCAAATCTGCTTGGATTATGCCGAAAAAATTCCTGTTACTTCCTTTCATCGCGCAATAGGGGGCAACGCTCCCAACACTGCTATAGGAGCTTCCCGTTTAGGGCTTTCTGTTGGAGTGGTTTCCCGCATTGGCAAGGATGAAAACGGCGATTTTGTCTTAAGTGTTCTAAAGAAAGAAAGAATAAAGGACCTTAAATATATTTGCCGCGATAATTTTGGCACCGATTATTCCACAGTTATCAATTTCAAAGGCGAGCGGACAATTTTGGCTTTTCATGAAAAAAGAAAATATGTTTTTCCAAAAAATGCGGCATGCGCAAAATGGGGGTATTTAAGCTCTATGGGCGAGGATTTTGAAGAGTTTAACAAAAAGTTTTTAAGCTGGGCTAAAGAGTGCGGGGCAAAGATAGGATTCAACCCCGGAATATACGAACTTAAGGCGGGGTTGCCTAAGATAAAAAGTATTTTAGAGGCAAGCAAGCTTTTGGTGGTTAATAAAGAGGAAGCCGAAAGTTTGGTATTAAAGGGGACCATTGCTGTGGGGGCGAATATAAAAGACTTGCTTATGATACTATCCAAATTAGGTCCCGCGATTGTAGTTATTACTGATGGCAGAAATGGCGCTTTTGCCTATGATGGGAAGGAGTTTCTGAAAATGGGCATTTTTCCGGGAGAGCGGGTGGAGATGACGGGAGCGGGAGACTCTTTTAGCGCGGGGGTGCTGTCCGCACTTGTTTATGGCAAAGATATTAAAGAAGCTTTGCGGTGGGGAGCGGTGAATTCTGCGTCGGTAATACAAAAAGTTGGGGCTATTGATGGGCTTTTGACCGAATGGCAGATGTATAATGCTCTAAAAGAGCGGGAGGCTCGGGAAAATGGCAGTTTTTATTGAATATTACCAAAGTATTTCACTTTCACATCTTATGACATATGCCATATATCGTAAATAAGATTATATGTTGTTGCAGAAAAGAAAAATTTGGGGACTTTAACTCTTTTTAATCCTATGGCATAATATGTTTGATGGGGCGAAGGAGAAAAAAAAGATCTCTAAAACTTAAAATAGAGAAAGATGTTTTGCTGTCTTTAATTTCTGTTTTCCTGCTGTTGCTGGCCGGTGTCTTGTTCGTTTCCCTCTTTGCGCAGGTTGGTAGTTTAACCTCTGTAATTAAAGAAATTATGGGGGAAGTTTTTGGCTCAACCGCATTTTTTATTCCGCTTTTTCTTGCATATCTTGCGCTGGTTTTAATTAGAACTTTTAGGTTTAGACTTTTGCAAACCCGTCTTTTGTTGGGGGTTTTTCTCTTCTATATTTCTACGCTGGGTCTTTTATCCGAAAAGGCGGGATTTGTTGGGGTAAAAGTTTTCAATACCGCGGCGCAGGCGCTTAGCAAAGCGGGAGCTTTTGTATGTTTTTTTGGTTTTTTTATAATCTCGCTGATTTTGGTTTTTAATATAAGTTTAGATTCGCTTTTTTCTCTACTGGAAAAAATTTTTCCAAAAATCTCTAATGTTAAGTTTAAGATGGCTTTTCCGTTTAAGTTCGTTTTGAATAAAAAGGAGCTTTCTGTTGAAGAAACCTCTTCAAGCAGAGAAACTTCTGAAAAAGATTTTGAGGAGGAGGGAGAAGAGGAATTTAAGGTGGTCCCCAATATAGCCGAGCCTATTATTAGTGGGGGCTATGCGAAAGCGGGAAAGCTGGAGTATTTCCCCCCTGTTAAATCCTCCATACCCTATCCCGATAGAGTTTGGGAATACCCTCCTTTAGATGTTTTAGCGGATGTGCCTTCCACTGCGGCTGATAGGGGAAATGTAAAAGAGCGCGCTCAAACTATAGAAAAAACTTTGGAATCTTTTGGTATTCGTTCCCGCATTGTTGAAATAAATATGGGTCCCACGGTTACGCAGTACGCTTTGGAAGCGGCTAAAGGAACAAAGATTGCAAGAATTACCAATCTGGCAAACGACTTAGCTTTGTCATTAGCTTCTCCAAACGGTATGGTTAGAATAGAAGCGCCTATACCGGGGAAATCTTTAATCGGTATTGAGGTTCCAAATTTTTCGCCCGCTTTGGTAACTTTAAAAAATGTTTTAACTTCGGATATTATGAAAAACGCAAAATCTAAACTCGCCGTGTCTTTGGGTCTTGATGTTTCGGGAAAGCCCTTTATCGCGGATATTGGCAAGATGCCCCATGTTCTTATTGCTGGAAGCACCGGTAGCGGCAAATCTGTTTTATTAAATTCTTTCATTTCCACTCTGCTTTTTAGATGCTCGCCAAATGAGTGCAAGTTTATATTAATTGACCCTAAAAGGGTGGAGTTCGCTTCTTATGCGGATATTCCTCATCTTTTAACGCCTGTTATTGTGGAGCCGGAAAAGGCTGTGCCTGCCTTGAAGTGGGCGGTTATGGAGATGGATAGAAGATACAAATTATTTGAGCATGCAAAAGTTCGCAATGTGGATGCTTATAACGAAATGTCGGGGTTTCAGGCTCTGCCTTATGTTATTGTTTTTGTGGATGAGCTTGCCGAGCTTATGAGTTTATCTAAAACCGATGTTGAAAAATCGGTTTGCCGTTTAGCCCAGAAATCCCGCGCTACAGGAATCCATTTGATATTAGCAACGCAGAGGCCATCGGTGGATGTGTTAACAGGGCTGATTAAAGCAAATATCCCCTGCCGAATTTCTTTTAATGTTACAAGTCAAGTGGATTCGCGAGTTATTATAGATATGGCGGGCGCCGAAAAACTTTTGGGGCGGGGAGATATGTTGTATGTCCCGCCGGATGCTTCCAAACCTATTAGACTTCAGGGTTCTTATATTTCAGATTCCGAAATTGAGCAGTTAAGTGTTTTTTTGAGAAATGCCGATGTGATGCCGGAATACCTAAACGAGGTAACCGAGTCTTCTATTAAAAAGGGAATGGGGGTTGTGGCGAGTTCCGAAGAAGGTTCGGTGTTTAGGGACGCGGTTGAAGTGGTAGTGCAGTATGGAAAAGCGTCCTCGTCTTTACTGCAAAGAAAATTGAGCATAGGTTATGCTAAAGCGGCGAGGCTTTTGGATGAGATGGAGGAAAAAGGTATTGTTAGCGCGCAGGAAGGAAGCAAGCCGAGAGAAGTTTTAATCAACGATTCTTCAGATGTTTTTGGTGATGAAGATTAACTATGAAAAAAGCGGGCGAGATATTAAAAGAAAACAGGCTGAAAAAAAACATTCCTTTGGAGGATGTTTCCAGTGAGTTAAAGATACACATTAAATTCCTAGCAGCTATAGAAAATTCTGATTATTCCGTCTTTTCTGATGCCGTTCAAATAAAGGGTTTTGTAAGGAATTACGCTCGGTTTTTGGGTTTAAATGATGAGGAGGTAATGGCGTTTTGGAGGAGAGAATACGAGGAAAAAGAGGTTAAGCAGGCGGAGGGCATTAAACTTATAATGAAGCCCTTGTTCACTCCGAAGCTTCTTGTAACGCCGGGAATAGCGATTTTTTTTGCAACTTTAATTTCCATTTTTGGGTTTTTAGGGTATCTATTTTATCAATACCGCTCTTTTGCTGGAGCGCCATTTTTGGCGGTGGAAAGCCCTTCTACAGATTTATCTATTAACGAATCTTTTGTGGATATTTTTGGAAAAGTGGATAAGGATGCCGACCTTTTTCTGAATGGGCAGAGGATTTCTATGGAAACGGAAGGGAGTTTTGCTATTAAAGTATCGCTTTCGGAGGGAGTTAATGTTTTAAATTTTAAGGCGCTGAATAAGCTAGGCAAAGAATCACTTGTTACTAGAACAATTTTGGTAAGTAATCCTTTGCCTAACCAAACGGAGGTTTTAGGGGTTAAAGAGGTTCTTGAGGAGCAGAAAGAGCTTAAGGTTGAAATAGAGATAGTAAATAGCGCGTCCTGGATTAGTGTTATGGGCGATGGTGAAACTTTGTTTCCGGGAGGGCTGATGCTTAAAGGAGTAAAGGCCGAGTTTACCGCAAAGGATTTTATAACGATAAAGGCTGGAAATGCCAGCGTGGTTAAAGTATACTTAAATGGTAAAGATATGGGGGTTTTGGGAAAGGATGCAAGCTTTGTTGAAAAAACTTTTAAGCAGGATAAAAATTGATAGGAGCAAGGATTTTAGCGCTATTAGTTTTGCTACAGAAACAACATCGCCGGTTAAGATGTTTGCCTTTTTAACGGTGTTTTTTCTTGTGATAGGGCTTTTGTTAAGTGTGAGCAGCGTAAAAAATAGCAAGGTTCTGCGGTCTATGGCGGCGGGAACAAAGGTGGGGTCGCGGGTTTTTTGCGGTTCCGTAAATCTTTGTGAGGATGGAAAATGCGAAGGGGAAGTTTGGAGGGAGTGTGATAATTGTCCCAATGGGAAAGCGAGGGCGGTAATGGAAGTTTCTTGTGGAGAATATGTTAAATCGGAATGCGGTTTAGAGGCGGAATTTTGCGAATAAGAAATTTTGGTATTGACGGCGGGAGAGTTTATGTTTATATTAAAAAATAAGGAGAAAAACTGCCCATGGATCTTCAAGTTATTTTAATATTAGTAATAGTTCTTTTAACGGTTACGCTTGTTGCGGTGGGGGTATATTTAGTTTTGGTGTTAAAAGAATTGAGGTCGGTTATTGCCAGGGTTAACGATATGCTGGAAACCGCAGACGGTGTGGTGAAGTCGCTTTCCTCTCCTCTTATTGGTTTAAGCGCCGCTCTTGGCGCATTCACTCAAGGGTTTAAAGTTTTTAAGAGCATAAAAGATTTGGCAAGCAAGGAGGATGAAGATGAAGGCAAATAACAATGTTTCGCGCGCGAACAGTAGCGGCGGATTTTTTTCCGGAGTTTTAATTGGGGCGGTTTTAGGGATGGTGGCTGGGGTGCTTTTTGCGCCGGGTCCCGGCGATGAGACGAGAAAAAAGCTTAAAGCCGCTAAAAAGAAAGTTGGCGAAACCGTTGGTCCTATTGTTGAGGAGCTTACTACTACCATTAGTCCTTTGGTGGAGGACGCTGTTCAAAAAGCAGAGCCGGTGGTCAAAAAAGAGGCGAGCAAGAAGAATATAAAAAGTTCTATTTCCTCTGCCAAACGGCGATTTTTTAAGAATATAAAGAAGTAAAATGTTTCATTGTCCAATTGCTGTATTGCTGGGAGGTAATTTTGTTTGGGATTGAAAAATGGAGCGGTTTCTAATATTATAAATTCAATGGTGGAAGGAAGTTTTAAGGAAACACTTTTTAATAGCATCAAAAATCTCTCTCCTGATGATAGAGAGGTTTTTAACAGGATATTCAAAGTAAATATTGTTAAAGGGGATTTAGCGGTTCCTCCCGCGATGGAGCCTTGGGTTATTTCCCAATTTGGTTCCGTTTCGGCCATTGAAAATCAGATTATTGTTAAAGCTTCTAATCTAATAACTTACGAAGGCTCCGTTTTTAACGATTTAAGGTCTAAAAGGCCGGATATGAAAATAAGTTTGGGGGAAACTTTTGATTACAAGTGCGGTTCAGAAATGTTTTGTTCGCCTCTTAATAACACTCCAGAAGATGTTTTTGGGAGAATTAAAGGAAAGTATTCCCTTACAGCGAGCAATATAGCCAAAATAGACGGGTTTCACAGCGTTATAATTTTTAAAGACCATAATCCTTTAGATTTTAACGCTGAAAAAATCCACGATTATTTTGAAGTTGCCAACAGCTACTTCAAAAAGGCGAACGAACATAACAAAAGTTTTGTGTACCCGTTTTTTATGTGGAACTGTTTATGGAAAGCGGGAGCGTCCATAACGCATGGGCATGCGCAGGTTACTGTTGCCAAAGATGTTACTTATTCTAAAATAGGGCTGTTAAGAAGCAGATCTCTGTGGTATCAGGAGGAATATAAAAGCAATTATTTTAACGATGTTTTTAATGTTCATCATAAACTAGGGCTTGGATTTATGGTGGAAGATGTAAAGGTTATGGCTTATTTGTGCCCTATTAAGGAGAGGGGCATTACCATTTATGCCAAAAGTTTTGACGGTTCGTTGTCTTTTGCTGTTAATAGTATATTAAGGACTTTGGTTAATAAATTTGGCGTAAGAAGTTTTAATTTAATTGCTATTCCGCATCCCATTACTCCAACCTATGAAAGTTGGGAGTATATGCCGGTTATTCTTGAGATTGTGGACCGCGGAAGTTTAGAAACCCGCCACTCCGACTTCGGTTCAATGGAGCTTTACGCCCAAAGCGTGGTAGGCTCAAATCCCTACGATTTGGTAAAAGAACTAAAAAGTGAGATAATGCGGTAGTTTATATATTTAAGTACCCCACCCGGTATTATGGAAAACACATTGGAGGAGCGAATAGCTTCTGTAAAGAAGGTTTTAGAAATTGACGATAAAAAAGAGCAGGTAAAAGCCATTCAAAAAGAAATGGAAAGCTCCGCTTTTTGGGGGAATAGGGAAGAAGGTATAAAAAAATCTAAACTTTTAGGGGATTTAAAAAAGGATATTGAAGAAGTGGAGTTTGTTGAGCTTTTGTATAGCGAAAAAGACATTAAAAATCTTGAGGATAAACTTAAAGCTTTGGAGGTAAAAACTTTTTTATCCGAAAGATACGATTTTGGAAATTGTTTTTTGTCAATTCATGCCGGGCAGGGGGGAACGGAAGCCTGCGACTGGGCGAGTATGCTTATTCGGATGTATAAGCGGTTTTGTGAAAGAAAAAATTGGAAAGTATATGAAATTGATAGAACAGTGGGGGATGAAACGGGCATAAAATCTTCAACTATGCATATTCTTGGCGGTTTTAGCTACGGGTATTTGAAGTATGAGGCTGGAGTGCATAGGCTTGTTAGACAGAGCCCTTTTAATGCCGACAATTTAAGGCAGACATCATTTGCCTTAGTTGAAGTTGTGCCGGAGATTTCCAGTGATATAGATATAGAGGTAAAACCGAAGGATATTGAATTTACCGCTTCCCGCTCAAGCGGGGCGGGGGGGCAGAATGTAAATAAAGTTTCTACGGCTGTAAGGCTTAAGCATATTCCAAGCGGAATTGTGGTAGAGTGTCAAACCGAGCGGTTTCAGGGGAAAAATAGGGAAATTGCCCTAAAACTTTTGAAAAGCAAATTATATGCCATAGAGGAGGAAAAAATTCAAGCGGAGAAATTGAAAGCTAAGGGAGTGCACAAAACCGCTGGGTGGGGGAATCAAATTCGTTCTTATGTACTGCACCCGTATAAAATGGTTAAAGATTTAAGAACGGAAGTGGAAAGCGCCAACCCCGCGGCTGTTTTGGATGGGGAACTAGACGACTTCATTGAAGCCGAGATCCGCCAGCTGAAATAGGGTTTAACCCATTTTGGTTAAACCCAAATGGGTTAATATGGGTGGAGGCTTTTGTATAAAAGCCGTAACCAGATATACGCTGTTATGTGATGTATGCTTTTCTTTTGTTTTCTGATAAGAAAACTTGTTTTAAAAAATTTTCAAATTTCTTTTTCCGTTTTTGGCGAAGGGCAGAGGGGAAAGGGGTAAATGCCCGAAGCCAAGACTCCTTATTATTCTTTTCAAACAAACAGGAAGGGGTTTAAGGGGCGGGAATTTTTGACTGTTTGTTTGGTTCCTTATTTTAATTCCTATACACCCTCTCGGACATTTAATTCTTAATCTACTTCCTGCCCCATTTGCTTTTCAAATGCTTGGCGTACCAAACTCATAACATAAGGGATTTCTTCAATTTTCGAGAGACCAACTTCAACATTGCTATTGCCCCAGCGTCCAAGTGCTGAAACATCTTTGCACAAGCCTTTTGGGTCATTGATTTCTGCAAATGTTACATTTAATGAAAGGCGTAGTCTTTTTGCTTGCGGTACAATATCGACAAAATTAGTTTCCGCCTTATATGCAACATATAATTTCAAAATTGTTTCAGTTACGCATGGATCGAGTGCTAATACTTGCTTACGAAATTCATTAAATACACTTTGCATTGGTTCAGATGCAAGATATGGATGATCTTCAATGCTATATTCAGTCACTTCCGTTTTAGATTTATAAGTCTCTAATACACTATTTTCTATTTTTGGTGCAAACCAAACATTAATCGCTTGTACCGATAGAGTCTCGGCGCGTTCTAATATATCTTGTTCTGTCCATGTGTCTTTATTGGCAATAGACTTATTTAGTTTTAGCGGGCTTTCTGAAAAGCCGCCTTCCATGTTTCGCTTTTCAATAAACGGCCTGTCGCTATATTCTGAATTGTAACCCGTTAAAGTAAGATTGCCCAATGTATGAAGATATGTTTTTTGAATGCGTTCCCATTCAGAACCTAGTGCTGTTTTCCATGTTGCAGATAAATTCTCATTCTGGGGCATGATATGCTCAATCGTGTATTCGTCCACAGGGACACGCTCTTTTCTGTCGTAATTTTCTAATCGACGCAACCAATAACTTCGGCTACGAAAATTATAGACATCCTTAACCTTGATTTCTCGTTTAAATTCTTCATCATCAGGAAAACGGCGATAAGATGGGAGAAGCATAAAAATTGCCTGAACACTCTCTAAATATCTGTCCTTTCTTAAGTTGCGAGAAAAATTCCCAAAAGTTTTATTCATTGAGTTAGTTGGAATTCCGCATATAGCGCGTCGAAAAACATAGTTTTCTATAAGTCGTACAATTTTTAATAATTCATCGGTAGATAAAAGCTCTTTTTTATAGTCATTGTAAATTTCTAATAAAAAAGGAAATGCAACATCAACTTTTAATTCTCGGAGGTCATGAAACGCTATTTTAAGTTCCTGATTAGTTTCTGTGCCAAGTGCCATAGCGCAGTAATGCCCGGCGAAAGTTCTAATATCAGAAACAAGTGCTCCGATACTGGATATTTCTGGTGAGTGTGCATATTGCTTAAACGCTTCATACACTTCATGTTCTTTCGGAATTACGCCAGTTTTCACTGTGAGATAGTGCCTCATAAAGCCGTCAAAATAAACAGCATAACCCTCTTGGCCAAAATCTATTTCCATTGGTCGCCAATATTGATCATACAGTTTGGACTGGAGTTCCTGTTCTAGTCCCATAAGTATAAAATTTCGAATCAAATCAGCTTGGCTTAATTCACGACCCGTTGAATTTAGACTCTCAAATATTAATTGCGGATTATCTTGGTCACGATTAAGAGAAATATCTACGATAATAAGTTTCGCCAACCCTTTGCAGACCGCCAGTAGATTGTCTTTTTCTTCGGCAATTTTTTCGCTAAAAAAATCAAAATTAGCTTTCACTCTCACGGAAAAGTCTTTTGGGTATGAATTTTGATCGAGTAGTGATGTCAATGTTATTTTATCAGTTTGCGACAGGATAAGTTTGTATTTCTTTTCTCCTTCTTCAAGTGGATTGAGCAGAAAATAATTGCGAAGTTTTTTTGCCGAAAATCCCTCGATTGGTTCGCTCTCACCGAGGGCGCGAGCGAGCGCCTCTATTATTAGCGATACCGTGGTAAGTCTTTGTTGTCCATCAATTACAAGTAATGAAGATTGGCTCGAGACAGAATAAAGCCCCTTTTCTACATAAACGATAGATCCAACAAAATGCGCGGTGATTTTATCATTACTTCCGGTATGTAAAATATCTTTCCACAGCTGAAGACACTCCTTTTCGTTCCAACTGTATGTTCGTTGGTAAATAGGAATAATGAATTGAGGTGATTTTTTTAGAAAGTCGACTAATTTTGCTTCGGTTGCTTTCATAGAATTATTTGAATTTAATACTATTTTTTAGTGATGTTTTTTAAAAAGTACCCTATATTTATATCCCCAATCTTTTTTTAGAAATTTCCACATACTGTTTTTCTCTCTCAATCCCAATCCATTTGCGACCATATTTTTGAGCCACAACGGCGGTTGTTCCGCTTCCTAAAAATGGATCTAAAACAGTATCGCCTTCGTTGGAACTTGCTAAAATAATTCTTTTTAGCATTTCTTCGGGTTTTTGCGTTGGATGCAGAGCTTTTCCATCTTTGCCCCGTACTCTTTCTTTGCCTTGAACTAAGGGTAATTCCCAAAAATCACGCATTTGTTTTTCTGTCCCGTCTTTTTGTTTTTCAGGATTTATTTCTTTAATTTTTTTATAATTAAAAGTCCAGCCACTACCTTTGACAGCCCAAATTACAAATTCTGTTGCGTGGGTAAACACCCTCCTTGTCATATTCGGCATCGCGTTTGTTTTATACCAAGTAATGATGTTATTTACTTTGAAATCAAGCTGTTTAAGAACAATCATTACTTCTCCAATGTTGTGATAACTGCATGCGATGTAGATTGAGCCGGTGTCTTTTAAAACTTTATGGCAAGCTCCGATCCATTTTCTTGTAAATTGTAGATATTCGGGGGCAGTCATTTTGTCCCATGCTTCATTTACCATATACCAATCGCCACCAGTCTTATTACCTTTCCATGTTAGTCCATTGCCAGACAAGTTATATGGAGGATCGGCAAAGACAAGATCAATAGAACTCTTATCAATCTTTGTATTGAGTATGTTTATGCAATCGTCGTTGTAGATAATATTTTTTTTCATACTCATAGGTTAAAAATTTAGGCTTTTTTGCCATGACGAAATGGCATTTGGAATATTTCTAAGCCATCCGTCTGAATCACTAAAAGAGTTCGATGAATTAATTATTTCATTGTATAGGCGAGCAATTTCGCTGTGCTTTAAAAATTTATTCTCCGTTTTTATCTGAACGAGCACTTTTAAAAGAGATACGAAATTATTTATTGATAAAGGGATTATTCTTTGTTTATTGCCCTCGTATTCGTATTTTATGGCTGTCCAAAAGGTGTTTATAGTATCTCTGTGCATTTGGGGAGCAATAAACAAACAATATGTAGTTTTGTCGCTATGTTTATTTTCAAAATCTCTTAAATGTCTCATCACTGGTTGCCCCTCGTTATACCATTGATCTCTGCCCGTTAGCATTGTTACCTCACAAATAGCATTAAAACTTTGATAAAAACACTCAATATCTGGCGTGTTTGCTGGTGCGGTAAATGTTGGTTCGTTATCATCTCCGACTGGATAGTTTGGCTGTATTCTTAATGCATCGTTCAGGGCATTCAGACCTAGTGATGATAATTTTTCAAGCAGTATTGGTCTGTCTTCAGATTCAAAAATATTTTCAAATTCTTGAATGTAGGATTTAATTTGTTCTGTGTCTTGTGATTTTTGATGGTTTTGTTTGTCTTGTAGCTCTCTTCTATAGTTTCTCAGATCGTTGATAAATTTTTTCAATCCATCTTCACCCAGTTTTTGATAATCCAAAAATACTTTCGGTGTTACCCTTGTTTCTCGTTCAAACAACTTTATGTCTTCAAGTAATTTTATGGCAATTTCAATAAGTTTTTCTTTAGTTTCCCACGGTAGTTTTGGCTCAGAGATGTCAGAAATATAGTCTAAGTATTGCTCTTTTGATTCAAAGGTCTTTGATTGAGCATTATCAAAATCCAACAAAGCATTGATTTCAACCGATCTTCTCGGCTCCAGATCAATATAAAAACCACCACCCCGTATATAAATATAGCGAGTTAGGCGGAAGTATCTGATAGCGTTATCTCCGTAGTCTCTGAGATTTTTTAGTAGTTTTTGAATTTCTGTGTTATTTGATTTACCTAGAAATTCTCGTGCGAAAGTTTTTTTATACTTATCTCGGATTATTTTTTGCTCTTGTTTCGGTTTGTCTTTAAGGTCTTTTCGTAGTGCGATAATTTTTTCAGAATAAATTTCTATATCTTCATAATTAACAAGGGTTGGGCAAAATAAAGAAAATTCTTCTTTGCTAATTCCTTTTTCTTTTTCTCCTGATTTTCTTGATTTTTCATTTACTCTCTGGATAAGATGAAGAACGCCAACAAATGGTTCTATGTTGTATCCGTCTTCAAGTTTATAGTCATCACTATCAGGATTTGGAATTTGCCACTTGATAAAACTTTTAAAAAATATTTCACCAAGATCGAAATCGTCTTTTAAAAATAGTTTTCCTAAGCTGGTTATACAGATTTTTTCGTCTTTAACGACAACAAGACCGAATTTTTTAAGAGGATTTATTGATTGCCGTCCTCTCATCGAAGGATCTTCGTAGTTTTTAACATTAAAAATCGTTTCGGCTTGTTCAAAAGTAATTATTTTTGTTTGATCATCAATTAAATCAATTTGTTCTTGTGATAATCCATTGTAGAATTGATTGATTCCATAGCCATAAACCCTTTCTTTTATCAAAAGAATTTGATATTTTCTCTGACTTTCTAAATCCCACTTGCAATTTTCAAGCTGTTTCAAAACAATTAAAAAATCTCTCAATCTTTCGGGATTTCTTAGTGTTGTAGTAATCGACCAAGGTTTTTTCATAATTATTTTGTTACATTACAATAAAAAATTCGTTCGGCGTTTCCATCGCCATTGCTTTTTCCAGCAGTGAAAGCCTTGTAATCTCTTTCGAAAATTTCTACTTCACCTTTGTTTTTTAATATTCGTAAAATATCGTTGTCGTTTATTCTAGCATTGGACCGTCCATCCTTTGAATCCCCAGTATTATTATAAGACAATAATATATGTTTGCAATTTGCATTTTTAATCAAGTCCTCAAATGCCTGTGTAGCATTTTTAAGACAGTAGGAACTTTTTATGTGAGAGCGATCCATTTTTTTTGCCACTCCTTCAACATTAGGTTTTTTCCATTCAGCTAAATTTTCCAGTAAATGATAGGCATCTGAATATTGACGCGAGTTATAGGGCGGATCTATGTATAAAACATCGCAAACAATTTTTCTAATCAAGATATTTGCGTCTTCTTTGTAAATATCGTTATTTCCATTATTTAAGTGGTCAATATTTGGGGCTAAAAGTTTTACTGGCTGTAGCATGTCTAAATCTTTACGAAAAGCGTCATAATGTCCGACTGTATTTGCAACCTTATCAACAGCATAAATTAAGGAACAGATGAGAATGTTTTTTTCTTCTTCCGTTTCGGCAATTCTTTCTATTTCTCCACGGATTGCCCCAATCTTTCTAGCATTTTCAAGTGAAAAATAGGTATTACCAAAGTATTTTGAAAAATAATTATCTTGGGCAGTTTTTAAACTATTGAGAATATCAATTTTATCTGTGACATTCTGAATAGGTGAACTCGTACCAAGAAACGCTTTCAGACAAACATAATTTGTAAAAAGGAAATCATTAGAAATGATTTTTATTTCTGGTTTATTAAATCTTTCTCCGACAACACCAGTACCTGCAAAAATATCACAAAATGATTTTATTCCATTGCATTTTTCAGCAACAATATCTTCAATAAATCCGAGCAGTTTATATTTATTGCCCAAATATCTTCTATTCTGCAATTGGAAGGTATTATTTTGAGCTTTTGAAAAGTGGAAATAGGGTTTGTCAATTTTTTGTATAGTCGTTACCTCGTAGGCTGGTTTTTCAATTTCAAGCAAGGCGAAAAGAGTTCCCTGTATTCCGTCTGCAACATAATCAAAACCACCCTTTTGCTTTTTTAGTTTTTCGTGAAAACTGTAATGATCATTCTCGGAGAGAATAATGAAATCAATAATGGGAATACCCATTATTTCGCCCGCTTGTACAATTTTTTCAACGACTTCAATATCTTTTTCGCTTGGCGAAGAGTCACCTGATGGGTGATTGTGTATCAAAATAACACTGGCTGCATTTAATTCTATCGCAGGATAAAAAATTTCTCTTGGATGGAGTAATGCTTTATCTAGCAAACCTACGCTGATAATTTCTTTTTTGAGTAGGGAATTTCTTGCATTAAGATACAAACAAAGCAAATGTTCTTTTTTCTTATCCCTTAAGTCATAAGTAAGAGATAAAACATCTTGGGAATTTTTAATAATAATCTCGTTTGATTTTTCATCCGCATAGAATCTTTTTACCAAAGAAATTGCAGAAACGATTTGTAATGCTTTAGCTTGGCCAATGCCCGAAATTTCTAAAAGATCATCAACAGTTATATTCAAAAAGTTTTTACCGAATTTTTTAATAATACTCTCCGAAAGTTGCCTAACATTTTTCCCCCTAATCCCGCTACCTAAAAGAATCGCCAAAAGATCACTCTTTGAAAGTGCGTCTGCCCCTTTTTTAAGAAACCTTTCTCTTGGGCGATCAATTTTTGGTATATCCTTAATTTTCGGCATAAATTATTTTCATGTTAAGCAGTATTATTGTATTCGTTTTCCCCTTATAAATAAATCGTTTTCTGAGCGACTAACAAGGCAAGCGAAGCGTAGCCGCCGCACATTAAGCAAAATCTTCCTCCAAAGGAGGAACTTAGCGAGCAAAGCGAGCGATTTTGCCTAATGTTTCGGTATTATGGGAAGTTGCCTTATTTTTTCCCTCCTTGAAACTAGTAAATTTGCAGACAGCCCAGGGTTTTATCTTTTTCAAACAATAAAATATCTTGACTGTGTTTCTTCAACAAGCGCTTGATATTTTGAGTGGAAATGTTACCGGTCCGAAGCCAAATTACTTTAGGCGGATATCCGTAAACGAGGCTTCTTTCGTTGAAATCTGAGTCCTGAGTTACGATGGTAAAGCCATTATTACGAGCGTAATTCTATATTTCCTCATCAGAAGCCTTCTGTAAATCAAGAAGGTAAACATGGTTTGATCTTGGAAACAAATCTTCAAACTCTTTAACGAGCTTGCGTGAGATGTTTTGATCTAAGAGTAACTTCATGGTTTGCGGTAGTCAAAGAATGCTCTCTTTCCGAGGCATAAGACAAAACAGCCTTAATATCCTCCTTGGTTAACTCAGGAAAGTCACTTAAAATTTTCTTTTCGCTCATGCCTGACGCAAGCATCCTCAAAACATCGTAAACGGTGATACGCATACCACGAATGGTTGGCTGGCCACCACGTTTACCCGGTTTGATAGTGATTATATCTTTGTAGTTCATAAGCACTATTGTACTAAATAATGAAAAATAAGGCAAATTTGGGTGGAGTAAAAGAGAAAAATTATTTTTGAGGAAAATGTTGCCTAACTAACTTTAGTTTACTATCTATTAATCCATTATTCAAGGACAATTTGGGTTTAACCCTAATTTTGATATTGCCCTTTGATTTTGCGTATAGTGTATAATGATTATATGGAGAAGAAAGTTGTCCTTTTAACCGCATCTTTAGTAGTTTTGTTATCTTCCATTGTCCTTTTTAGAAAAATTGCCCCCAAGGAAAAAAGTCCTTTGGTGGAAGATACCCCTGTTGTTCAAGAGAGTTCCAGCGGTTACATTAAACTTCCCTCCGGCAAAAGAGGATTGGTTACTTATGCGGGAAAAGTGGTGCCTTCTGGAGCATCTTCTTACGAGCTTTTGGATAAAGACGGCAATTTAATAGTCATTCTTACCGCAGAAGACGCTAAACTAAAGCTCGTTGAAGGCAGATATGCTGAGGTCTCCGGAATTTTGGAAAGAAATATTTCTGGCGAGACGGTGTTAAAAGTTGAAGCTCTCTCTTTTAAGTGAAGAATCCACGGCTAAAGCTGTGGCATCTTCCGCGATTAGACGAGCCCGCTTCGCGTGGTCAACTTGAAAGATATTTCGCGTAAAAATTATGATTGTATTTGATAATGTGTCAAAAAAATATTCCGATGGAACCCTTGCTTTAGAAGATATAAATTTTTCCATAAAAGGCGGGGAGTTTGTTTTTATAACAGGTCCAAGCGGGGCTGGCAAAACATCTTTGCTAAAGCTTATTATCAGGGAAGAAACCCCGTCCTTAGGCGAGATTTTTGTTGATGAAAATTCAATAACTAAAATAAAGCCTAAAGAGGTGCCGAGTTTAAGACGAAAAATTGGATTTATCTTTCAGGATTTTAAGCTTTTAGAAAGCCTCACGGTTTTTGAAAATGTGGCTTTAACTTTAGAAGTGGTCGGCAGAGGGGATAAAGATATAAAAGATGCGGTGGGTGAAGTTCTTAATTTGGTGGGTCTTTCTGAGAAAATCAATTCTTTTCCGAGCCTTTTATCCGGCGGAGAAAAGCAGAGAGTGGCAATAGCTAGAGCTTTAGTCCACGAACCCAAAATATTACTAGCCGATGAGCCAACCGGTATGATTGATCCCGCCACTGGCTGGGAAATTGTAAATCTGCTTGAGAAAATAAATGGGTGGGGGACTACAGTCGTTGTGGCAACCCACAATTTGGATGTGGTTTCCTCTTTGAACAAACGAGATATTAAAATTGAAAAAGGAAGGTTAGTTTCCGGGAAAAAGATATGAATTTTAAGAAAGTGCTGGGTGTAACATTAAAAAATATAAAACGAAGTGGGTGGTCCACAGCCACATCAGTTATTGTTATGACTTTGACCTTTTTTGTGTCAAGCCTTTTTATTATCTCTGCCTACATTTCAAACATAGTTTTAAGGCATTTGGAATCCAAAGCGCAGGTTACCGCTTTTTTTAAGGATTCTTCGGCGGAGGAGAGTATTATTAGCACAAAGAAAAGCCTGGAAGAAACGGATTTGACGGCAGAAGTAGTATATGTGTCAAAAGAGGAAGCCTTAAAAATATATATGGGTCAGCACAAAAGCGAGCCGTTATTGCTTGAGTCTATCTCAAGCAGTATTTTTCCCGCAAGTTTGGATGTGAGGGCGAAGAACATTAAGGATTTGCCTATTTTAGCCGGGATGCTTGAGAAAGTGGAGGGGGTGGAAGAAGTAGTTTATTACAAAGATGTTATTGCAACATTCCAAAAATGGGCGGATACCGTTAAATACGCAGGTCTTTTCTTGGTGGGTGTTTTAGGGTTAATTTCTATTTTGGTAGTGTTGGTTACTATAAGCTCCGCCATTCATTCCAAAAAAGAGGAGATTGTTGTTATGCGTCTTATAGGCGCCTCCGATTGGCATATTAGAGGACCTTTTTTGGCGCAGGGAATTTTCTATGGTGTGGGTTCGGCGTTTATTTCAATGGTCTTTATTGGAGCGATTCTTCCTTTTATTTACCCGTATTTCAATAATGTATTTTCGGGCATTCCAATTCCCGCTTTCACAGTTTTTACGGTACTGGCGCTTTTGGGAATTGAACTTGTGTTCGGAGCTTTGCTGGGAGCTTTTGGCAGTATAATTGCTTTAAGAAAATACCTTAAGATATAATGAGGCCCCTTCATTTTTTCTCGTGTTTTTTGCTTTTAATTTTTTCATCGTTTTTGCTTTTTAGGCATACTGTGTTATTTGCTCAAGAATCGGATCTTCAGGATAAAATACGAGAGTATGAGCAGAAACTGCGAGAGCTTTCAGCCGAAGCCAAAAGTTTAACGGGCGAAATAACTTATTTGGATATTAGGATAGGTTATGTGGAACTAAAAATAAGAGATGCTGAAAATAAGATAGTGCAAAAGGAAAAAGAATTAAATGTATTGTCTAAAGATGTGGAAAATATGGAGAATAGAATATATAGGGTGTCCGAAGCTTTAAGCGAGCAGGAAAGAATTTTGGAAGAGCGGGTTAGGGTTAGGTACAAATCCGAGAGAGCCCTATCTCTTAATTTGTTTATTGATTCTCAGGGTCTCTCAGATGTGATTAATCGTTTAAAGTATTTGAGGGTAGCGCAGGAGCAGGATAACAAACTTTTGGCAGAGTTTAAGGAAACGAAGCGGAATTTTACCAGTCAAAAAGTTATACTGGAGGATAAAAAAAGTAAGGTAGAGGCTTTAAAAAAGTCTATAGAGCAGGAAAAACGCACCGCGCAGGAATACAGAGGTGAGTTAGAGGTAAGCAAGGGGGAAAAGGAAAAGCTGCTCGCAGATACGAAAAATGATGAGGCTACTTATCAGGAGCTTTTAAGAAAAGCTTTGGCGGAGTTTGCTGCGTTGGATGCAGCTGTTGGAAAAGGGTTGTTATCAGGGCATGTTAAAAAGGGAGATGCTATTGCGGTAGTGGGAAATTCCGGTTATCCGGGGTGTTCTACAGGAGCGCACCTTCATTTTGAAATTAGAGAAAATAATCAGTGGGTAGACCCTTCTGATTATCTGGAATCCAAGACCGTTTATGATGCAACGGCAGATGAATATAGAGAAATTGGAGATGGTGACTGGGCATGGCCCTTAAGTGATACCATAATTTTAACACAGGATTATGGGAAAACGCCGTATTCTTGGAGATATAAGTATTCTGGAGGAATTCATACTGGATTTGATATGGTTTCAAACGCAAGTTCTGTTGTAAGAGCGCCGGAAGATGGGGACCTCTATTCCACGCGGGAAGCCTGCGGAAGTTCAAGTATGATTAATATAAAATACATTGTCCATGACGATGAAACGGTGTCTTATTTCTTACATGTTCAGTAAATGGGGATGTAGATGTTTCTATGGCTTTGCGATCGCGTGGTTGGGAGTTCTCTTAAGTCCTGTGAATGTGTTGGCTGAAACAAGTCCGCAAGTTGATAATGTTAAGTGTGCTTTAGATATAAGAATAAAGGAATTTATGCCTCGCCCAGAAACAGGGCAAAAAGAGTGGGTGGATATTTACAATTTTGGCGCAACTTCTATAAATCTTACCAGTTGGAAGATAGATGACATTGAAGAGGGTTCCAAGCCTAAAGATATTTGGGGAATTTTAGAAGTTGGCTCTTGCGGACATTTCGAATTTTCTGGATTTAATGATAGTGGTGGGGATAGTGTGCGTGTTTTGAATGCAGAAGGGTTAGTTGTTTGTACTCTGGACTATAAAAACACACGAAAAGGATATTCCATTTTGTTAAATGGTGATGAGTGGAAGTTTTCTGATAACCCTGCTATCCCGTCTTGTCCGGTTTTAGAGAAGCAGATAGAGCAAGAAGAGGAAGGGAATGAGGAGGAAGTAGAGGAGGTGGAAGAGGAAGAAGTCAATTACCCGGACAATGTAAAAATTACGGAGTTTATGGCTTGCCCTGAAAAGGATGAGGAAGAGTGGGTGGAAATTTACAACGATACTGGAGAAGATTTGGATTTAACAGCTTGGAAAATAGATGATGTGGTTGATGGTGGCGCGTCCCCGTACACTTTGGATGAGGATAAGATTGGAAAAAGTCTAACCGTTAAAAAGGAAAAGTATTTTGTTATTTTCTTTTCTTCTAGCAGATTCAACAATACTGGCGGGGACAGCGTTCGCCTTCTTAATCCAAATAATGAGGTAGTGGACGAAACAAGCTACGAGGATTGCCAAACAGGTTACTCCTACGCATTAGATGATTCTGGAGATTTTAAGCTGACCCAAGAACCCACTCCGGGGGAAGAAAATGAAATTGTTAACGGAGAAGTTGAGGAGGAGAAAGAAGAGGGAGAAGTTCTAAATGCGGAGGATGTCCTTCCCAACGATGAAAGCTCTGGACAGGTGTTATCCGCAAGTTTCGCTAAATCGGATATAAAAATTCCCGACTCGTTTGAAATTAAAGAAGGCGTGAGTGAATTTGTTCCCAGCGCTCAAAATTTAGCTTTGGATGAAACCGTTTCCGAAGTTGTAAATAATAAAAATTCTTTTCGGTGGGTAGGGTTTGTAATTATCTTTCCCGCCGTTTTTGCTGGTATAATAGTAATGTTTAGAAAAAGAATTTATGGCCTTTGGAAAAATTTTAAGTCGGAAAATCCTTAACAGCAGGTATTTGCTGTTAGCTTTATGGTGCAGTGTTATTTTTGCGGGCTCCTCCCTTCCCGGCGCCAGCGTTTCTAAAAACCCCTTAATAGATTTTATTCTGCATAAGGGCGCTCATTTGTTTGAATATGGCATTCTTTTTGTTTTTTCTTATAAAGCATTTAGGAAAAAAGGCGCTTTGAGTTTTCTATTTGTGTTTTTCTATGCTTTATCCGACGAGTTCCATCAGCGGTTTGTTCCCGGCCGAAATGGTAGAATAGAAGATGTTTCAGTTGATTTAATAGGAGCATTGTTAGGAGCAGTGTTTATATGGAAATTTTTACGAATTCTGCCAGCCAAACTAAAAAATTGGCTTCTAACTTAGCGAAAAAGTTTAAGGGCGGAGAAATTATCGCTTTATACGGCAACCTGGGGTATGGAAAAACTACTTTTGTTCAAGGTTTTGTGGAAGGATTGGGTTTTAAGGATAAAGTTCAAAGCCCCACTTTTGTTTTTGTTAGGTTTTATGGCAGTAAACCTAGAATTGCGCATATTGATTTGTATAGAATAAAGTCAGAAGAGGAGGTTTTAGACCTAGGGTTATCTGAATTGTTGGAGGACGAAAATACCATTTGCTTAATAGAATGGCCTGAAAAAATGGGAAGACTTCTGCCTAAGAACATTTTGAAAATTAGGTTTAAGTTTGTCTCCAAAAATGTGCGTAATATATCTCTTAAAAAGGATACTCCTTGTACTATGAGATTATATTTGGATACTACGGATAGAAACAAAAAGATTATTAAAATTTTCAAAGGTTCCAAAATTATTGGCAAGGTATCAGGTATAGAGGATGAGTTTATACTCATTAAAAAAATTCTAAAGAATAGTAATGTATCCATTGACGATATTTCAAGAATAGATGTTAATAAGGGTCCGGGTTCCTTTACGGGGCTTAAGATTGGGGTTTCTATTGCCAATAGTTTCAATTATTCCAAGGGAAAAATAAAGTCGTGGGGAGATTTGATTTTTCCCGAATATGGAGCAGAGCCTAATATTGGGAGGAAACGAGGTTAACATTTTTGGAGGGCAGAACTTTTTACTTTAGGGAAGTTAGCCCTGGCATTGGCTTTTCCGCAAGCAATGTTAACATTGCTCCCCCTCCCATAGAAACAAAATCCATCTTTTCCAAAACTCCCGCTTTTGTTACAGCGGATATGGTATCCCCTCCGCCCACAACTTTGAAAGCGCTTAAACTAGAGATATACCTTGCAATTTCCACAGTCCCCTTAGCGTATTTACTATCCTCAAACACCCCCATAGGACCGTTCCATACAACAGTTTTTGCCTTTGAAAGTTCTGCTTTAAATATTGAAATGGTTTGAGGACCAATATCTCTGCCGTTAACAGAGTCGGAAGGAATAAGTACATTTGATAGCTTATGCAACTTAGAAGGGAAGAAGTGCGAAAAGGGCAGAGCTCCTCCTACCAACACTTTATCCGCTAATTTTGCTAGATTTTCAATTACGGGAAGTTTGGTTTCTAATTTTGCTCCTCCTATTACCGCGACAAAAGGCCTTTGCGGGTTTTTTAAAAGCGCGGTTAATGTTTCTACTTCCCTAATTAATCTAAATCCCCCGTAACTAGGCAGAAATTTTGGCACAATAGAAACAGAGGCTTCATTCCTATGGCACATAGCAAACGCCTCATTCACATACAAATCATAAGGTTTGGCAAGGTTTTTGGCAAAAGTTTCGTCGGCTTTTTCCTCCTCTCTATAAAAGCGGATGTTTTCAAGTAGGAGGATACTTTTGGCAGGGTTACTAAGCAATTTAAGTATTCCAGGATCCAGTGGATTTGCTACCCATATAACTTCCACACCTAGAAGTTTTTCCAAAACAGGTGTCAAGATTTTGGTGGAGGTTTTTTTGTTGTCTTTCGGCCGACCGATTTTTGTTACAAGGGCTAACTTTGCGCCTTTATCCAAAAGATATTGCATAGTTGGCAGGCACTTTTCAATTCTCGTTGCGTCTGCGACTTGTCCCCCTTCGTTTATAGGAACATCAAAATCCACGCGGACCAAAACATTTCTATTTTTCAAATCCTTTATATCACTTAAAGTTTTTATTGCCATCTATAAAAAAAGTTTCTATACTATAACTATAACATTACTACCTGTCCACTTAAAGAACTTATATAGTAAAATATTTTTTGCAATTTTGGTTGTTATTGCAGGATGTTTTCTGTCCGCAAATCCCGTAGAAGCGTCCTCCGTTCCTATTATAAACGAACTATCTCCTTATCCGCAGGATGACATTGATTGGGTGGAGCTTTACAATCCGGGAGACTCCTCTATTGATATTGGCGGCTGGATACTTAACAACAGCGACAGCGGACCCACCATAGGGGGTCCTAATGTTACATTTACAGCTGGAACAGTTATCCCCGCAGGGGGTTATTTGGTGGTGGAAAAAGGGGTTGGCGCAAATAAATTTGGGTTTGACCTTAAACATTACGAAACTCATGTCACTTTATATAAGCCCGACCTTACAATTGCTTCCAAACTTATTTATATTGGGGACCCCGGGACAGACCATTTTTGGGGGCTTTATCCCAACGGGACGGGTATAGTAACTAATTTTGCGATTCCCACAAAAGGCGCTTCAAACGGTGGGGAAGATACTGTGCCTCCTGTAATACCGGGTAATCCCGGCTGGGGAAAAAGTATTCCGCCTATTGGATACGCAGGGGATGGGGTGGGTATTGATGGATTTGTTCCTTGCGGCGGCTACCTTAAAAACGATGGGGCTTATCGCAGGTTGTGGGGGCAGGCTTTAGATGATTCGGGAATAAATATGTACCAAATACAGGAGGTTAAAGACGGGTCTCTAATTTACAGCGGAGGCGAGCTAACAAATTACACAGGCACTTTTATACCCGGTGTTTCGGATGGAGCAAGCGAGGGCAATTACTATGTGCGTGTTAGGGCTATAGATACTTATGGAAACGCGTCCATAAGCGATGCGGTTTGGGCAGATACCTCGCCATATCTGTCTTGGTGCAAAATGACTATAGACATTACGCCGCCGGCAACCACAGATTCTCTGCTGGATTCTCTTTGGCGTAAAGAGGATGTTTTAGTAAATTTAACTTGCTCGGACAACTTTGGTTGTTTTAACACTTATTATACTTTGGACGGCGAAAACCCTACTAATTTTTCAAATAGCGGGACATCTTTTTCTGTAACAACGGATGGGATTTATAACTTAAAATACTTTTCTGTTGATAACGCGGGCAACTCTGAAGAGGTTAAAACCTCCGCGAATGTTATTAAACTGGACAAAACTAAACCCAATAATGTCCCAACAGAGGACTTCGGGGAATGGGCAAATAATCCCAATTTAACATTTCAGTGGCCAGAATCATTAGATGGGACAGGTTCGGGGGTTTCCTATTATCAATTTTGGCTTTCAACGGCAGGCAATGAAACCAATGCTTTAGATTTGGATTCTGCATCCCCTAACAAATGGAAATATGTTGGAAATGTTTTAACTTACACTTTAACTAACGAGGAGGCTGCGCTTTTATCTTTGGGAAGTACTTATTACGCAAAAGTTAAAGCGGTGGATAATGCGGGTAATACAGCAAACACTTATTCTTCTAGCTGGAGCGATGGTATTAGGCTGGATACGCAAACTCCTTCCTCGCTTTTTACTTCTCCATCAGCAGGTTTCTATAATGCGGCGGGATGGAGTGGGGATATATCAGGAACTGCAACGGATGTTGATTCAGGTGTGTCCAAAGTGGAATTAAAAGTTAAAGTGGTTACAGCTCCGGGAGAAAATAAGTACTGGAATGGCGCAGATTTTGATTTAAGCGAGCATTGGCTTACGGCTGCTGGAACGGGTGCTTGGAATTATTCCTTTACGCCAATTGAGGGGGACTATGTTATTTACTACAAGGCTTACGATAATGCGGGAAACATAGAAACGGCAAATGAGGCTTCCGGCATAGTTTTTGATAAAACTGCGCCTCAGGTTTCACATTCTTTAAGCTCCGTTAGCCCCGCAACTATTACTATAAGCGCGGTAGAAGATAATCTGGATAAGATTGAATATCAGTACGATTCTGAAGCGGGAGTATGGCTTGTGTACTCCCAGCCCTTAATTTCTATAGAGGGGGGGCATACTTTTTATTATAGAGCGTTGGACAAGGCTGGAAACACTTCTTCTACAAAATCTTTTGTTGTAAAATTTTTGCAGGAGGATACAGAAAGTCCTTTACCGGTTGATAATTTAAGGGCGGAGGCTTTTGATTTCTTAGTGGTTTTGGAGTGGGATTTTTCTCCAAGTCTGGATGTAGATTATT
>PCQY01000032.1:12704-18258 GCA_002770755.1 candidate division WWE3 bacterium CG23_combo_of_CG06-09_8_20_14_all_40_14 | reverse complement strand
TGATGATGAGGATGTGGAGAACGATACCACTTATTACTATTATGTGGTTGCGTTTGACACCGCAGGTAATAACAGCTCTGCTGAGGGAGTTTCCGCAAAACCCTCCAAGGAGGAGGAAGAGGTGGTTGTTGAGGAAATTCCAAATTTGGAACTTCCGCAAGGGGCAGTTTTGGGAGTTGAGGAAAAACTTGCCGAAGCTGAAACGGCAAAGTTTTTAGCGCCGAAAATGGAGAAGGAAATTAACCCCAACGAAAATAATAGTGAGCAGGGAAATGTTTTGGCGGTTGAGGATACAGCTGATGAGGAGGTTGCATCCCCGCTTTCTGTTTGGGATTTTTGGTGGGTAATTCTGATAATTTTTGGGATAGGGGGCATTGGATTTTATGCTTATAGGAAAAGGTAAGCTTACTTAAAAAGGTGTGGGCGGAAAGATTTTTGAGGTCCTTCCGTCCACAGGTTTAGCGGAGCTATCCCATTTGTTGCAGGATAACGGCGTCACACGGCGTTCCGCATGATGCCTTATCAGCAGGTTTTTTGGGGCATCCAACACAGAATGGAAAAACCGAATAGTCGTCCCAAGCGATTTTAGAAGGTGGTGGACATACAGAAAACAGTTGTTCTCCGCATGCGCCAAAAAGTTCACACTGATTGCACAAGCACTGTGATGGCGATGTTGGCGTTGTTGCGGGAACGGTACCTCCTACCATAAATCGTGCCATTGCTTCCTCCTTTTCTTTAACAGGAATATCGTAACCTATATTATACCATAGTCATTAGGCAGTTCGCTTTTGTGGCGCTTATAAAGTGGGTCTGTTTAAGGCTTTAGCAAAGGCTTGTAAAGCAGTGTCCAAATTTCGTTGTCTCCCCGCCATTTTTAGGGGTCTGACCCCAAAGGGGTCAGACCCCTATTGACCTCTATTGATTTCTATGACGAGCGGTATTTGTTTGTAGTATAATTTTTCTATGACTCCGTTTCTTGCTCATTTTCTGCCACATAAAGAACATAAAAAACGAGCTAAACTTTTATTGCACCCCGCGCTTTTTACCTATATCCTTTTTATTTTTTTCGCAATATTGGCTTCGCATTTTGTCAGCGCCCGTTTTCCTAAAGTTTTGGGGTTTGCTTCTAACATTAATACAGAAGATCTTTTGTATTACACGAATAAGGCGAGAGTTGAAAATAGCGAGCCGGAATTAAAGTTTAATGCAATTCTCTCGTCCGCGGCTTATGAAAAGGCTGAAGATATGTTCAGAAAAGATTATTGGGCGCATATTTCTCCAACAGGAAAAGAACCTTGGGATTTTATTGTAGACAATAATTATGAGTATATTTACGCTGGAGAAAACTTGGCGCGGGATTTTAACAATTCCAGCTCTGTTGTTCAGGCTTGGCTTAAATCCCCTTCGCACAGAGACAATTTGTTGAGTTCAAATTATGAGGATATTGGTTTTGCTGTGGTTAACGGGGTTTTAGATGGGTATGAAACTACCCTAGTTGTGCAAATGTTTGGCAAAAGTAGGTACCCGGAATACACCGCTTCTATAGAACCAGAAAAAGAAGCGTCTATTCAAGCGGTTAGTATTCAAAAGAAAGAGGCAGCTTCTATACCTGTTTCAAAGGAACAAAAAGGGGAAATACTTCCTGCTATAGATATATTTAGTGTTTCAAGAGGCATATCCCTCTCGTTGGGAGCTTTTCTAACCCTGCTTCTAGCATTAGATATGTGGTATGTTGGAAGGAATAGCATCCTGAGGCTTACGGGAAATACTTTAGCGCATTTAATATTTTTGGGTCTTGCGTTAATTGGCATTTGGTACGCAAATGCTGGAGTGGTATTGTAAAAAGAAAAATGTTTCTGTTGAGGGGTAAAACCTATAAACCCAATGAATAGGGAGAATATAAAAATACTTGAATACACCGCACTTTTGGCAATTTTTGCTTTGTGTGCGTATTTTTTTTTCTCGTTTCGCTTTAGTTCCTATAAACAATTTTTGGTTATTGTATTTAGCGCTTTCTCTTATGTTATTTGGGGAACAATCCACCACTTAATCCGCGTCCGCTTATATTGGCATATCATTTATGAATATATTTTAATTGCTGTTTTGGTGGTACTGCTCTTTGCTTTCTCGCTTAATATCTTATGAGGAAAATTCTTTTAAGTTTAATGCTTATATCCCTTTTGTCCTGGTCCACAGCAAGGAAAGCCTTCGCCGCAGGTTTTGTTGACCAAATAGCGGGGGAGGTAAAAGGAGCAAAATCCGCTCTTGAGAATGCCAAAATATCTTTGGGTCAGGCGCAGAAATTTGTGGACAATGCTCTTGGTATTTTTAAGTTTGTGGAAGAAAAAATTACTATGTTGTATAATTTTGAGAGTTTCGTTAATAAAGTATACTCTGGGGCGCTAGAATGGTTGCAGGATACCCTTAAATGGGTTGAGGAGGAAAAAAGTGAGGAAGTAAAGAAATTAGATTATGAATACTGTAATTGTTATACCTACATATAACGAAAAAGAAAATATAGCCCCCCTACTTGAAGAAATCCAAAAAGTATTAAAAAAAATAGAGGGTTTCAAGATGGGTGTTTTGGTTGTGGACGATAATTCTCCTGATGGCACTGCGGATATAGTCCGTTCCGTTATGAAAAAGTATAAAAACATTCATTTAATTACAGGAGAAAAGCAAGGTCTTGGCGCAGCTTATGTTAGAGGTTTCAAATATGCTATGGAAAATCTCAAAGCGGATGTGGTTTTTGAGATGGATGCGGATTTTCAACATAATCCCAATGATATTCCAAGGTTTTTGGACAAAATATCTTCTGGTTATGATTATGTTCTTGGCTCTCGTTACATAAGTGGGGGATCCATTCCTAAGACTTGGGGATTGCACAGGAAGTTTTTAAGTTTTTTTGGCGGGTGGTTTGCTCGTGTTGTTCTTGGTACCAAAAGTGTTAAGGATTATACCACGGGATACAAAGCTATGCGTGTTAAGGGATATTTAGATAAAATAGACCTTTCAAAAATTCTCTCAAAAAATTTTGCCTACAAAATCCATCTATTATACGAAATGCTTAATCTGAAAGCGAAGACTATAGAAATACCTATTAAATTTGTAGATAGAGAAAAGGATAAATCTAAGAGCAATGCTGTGCGAGAGTCTAAAGAGTCTATGAAAGTTGTTTTGATTTTGCGGTATAGAAAGAATGAACGATTTTTCAAAGTATGTATTGTGGGGGCAATTGGGGCTTTAATCCAAATAGTATTTGCGTCTTTGCTTGTTAGTTTATTGGGTTATAGAAATGCCGTTTTATCAAATGTTTTAGCCACAGAAGTTGCTATTCTTGCCAACTTTTTTATAAATAACGCGTGGACTTTTTCGGATAGGAAAGTCGTAAATTTTGCAGGTCTTATTAGGAAACTCCCAGTGTTTAATTTGCTTTCGCTTGGTTCTATCATTATCCAAGCGGTGGTTATGTGGGCGGGGACTAGAATTTTAGATGTTTCAAGCCTTCCGCCTTATCTATTTCTAGTGGTTTTAGGGATACTTTTAGGGCTAATTTGGAATTTTACAATGTATACTAAAGTGGTTTGGAAGGAAAAATGAAGTAATGGTTTCTATGAATGCGGTTAAAGCTAAAACAACCGAACACAAGGAGGCTTCTAATCCCTACCTCTCTATTATCATGCCCGCCTATAACGAGGAGAAAAATATTGTTAAGTCCTTATCCTCAATTTACGCATATCTAAAAGATTACGATTATTCCTATGAAATTTTGGTGGTGGATGATGGCTCTTTCGATAACACCGCCAAAATTGTTCAAGAATTTTGCAAAAACCACAAGGGTTTTAAGCTCGTTAGGAATCCGCATAAAGGAAAGGGTCCAACGATATGGACAGGGGTTATGACCGCAAAAGGGGAATATATCTATTTGGCGGATGCGGATATGGCAGCCCAAATTTCCGAGATAAAAAGGCTTTTTGTTTGGCTTGTGGATGAAAGTTATGATATTGCTATAGCTTCCCGCGAAGGGTTAGGGTCGTCAAGAATAAACGAGCCGTATTATAGGCATTTAATGGGCAGGGTATTTAATCTGTGGGTTCGCTTGATTGCTGTTTCTGGTATAGAAGACACGCAGTGCGGATTTAAGCTTTTCAGGAAAAATTCTGCCAAAGAGATTTTTAAGCGCCTCAAAATTTATGGGGATTCCGCTAAGGAGATTAAAGAAGCTTATTTAGGCGCTTTTGATGTGGAAGTATTGTATTTGGCAAAAAAACTTGGCTTTAAGGTAAAAGAGGTGCCGGTAACCTGGATGTATGTTAAAACTCAAAGGATTAATCCCATAAAAGATTCGGTAAAAATGGCTTTGGATGTTTTAAAAGTTAGAGTTAACGATATTAGAGGTTTATATAAACTTTGATATCATAGAAAGGGTATTTTTATGAAAATTGCGGTAGTAGGAACCGGCTATGTGGGTTTAGTTACCGGGGCGGTGTTTGCGGACGGGGGGCATACTGTTATTTGCGCGGATATAAACGAGAAAAAAATAGAGCTTCTTAAAAAGGGTATTATGCCTATTTATGAGGAAGGGTTGTCTGATTTAGTTGCCAAAAATGTTTGTGAGAAGAGGCTTTCTTTTACCACTAATGTAGGCAAAGCGGTTAAAGACTCTAATGTTGTGTTTATTGTGGTTGGAACGCCTTCAAACCAAAGCGGTAGCGCGGATTTGTCAGCGGTGTGGGTAGTGGCAAAAACCATAGCGGATAATTTGAACGGTTATAAAATTATTGTAACTAAAAGCACTGTTCCTGTTGGCACTAATGAGAGGATTAAACAAATAATTAAAGATAATCTTAAAGGCAGAGCCAAATTTGATGTGGTTTCTAACCCGGAATTTTTAAGGGAAGGCACGGCAATTTTTGATGCCAACAATGTGGACAGAGTGGTTTTGGGTTCGGATTCTAAATCGGCCCTCTCAAAAATAGCTTCTTTATACACGCATTTAAATGTTCCTATTCTAAAGAGCGACTTCCGCTCGGCGGAGCTTATAAAGTATGCTTCAAACGCCTTTTTGGCAACAAAAATTTCTTTTATTAACGAAATAGCGCGAATTTGCGATAGAGCAAAGGCGGATGTGAAAACGGTTGCGGATGGTATGGGGTATGATAAAAGGATTGTTCGCAGTTTTCTTAATGCAGGTATCGGTTATGGTGGGTCCTGTTTTCCAAAAGATGTTGAAGCGTTGTATAGAACTAGTTCTGACCAAGAATATGATTTTAGGCTCTTAAGAGGGGTTATGGATGTAAATGAGCGCCAGAAATATTTTTATGTGGAGAAGATTGTAAACTTTTTTGAAGGTAATTTGTCTGGAAAAACTCTTGCGTGTTTAGGAACGGCTTTCAAGAACAATACTGATGATATAAGAAAATCTGTAGCTATTGAGGTTATAAAGATATTGCGCGGGGAAGGCGCTAAAATTAGAGTTTTTGACCCGGCGGCTTTGGAGAATGCTAAAGCGGAGCTTGGCAATGATGTTATATATTACGCAAAAGATGCTTAT
>PCQY01000032.1:9191-12657 GCA_002770755.1 candidate division WWE3 bacterium CG23_combo_of_CG06-09_8_20_14_all_40_14 | reverse complement strand
TTTGATGGCAGAAATATCTTTGATCCAAAAACAGTAGAAAAGTTAGGATTTAAATATTTTGGCATAGGGAGGGGGCTGCTATGAAAATATTAGTAACAGGTGGGGCGGGTTTTATAGGTTACCATTTAACAAAGGCGCTTCTTGATAGGGGGGATGAAGTGTTATCTATAGATAATTTGGACCCTTTTTATGATGTGAGGGTTAAAGAAATGAATATAAAGGCTTTTGAGAACAAGCCTTCTTTTGTGTTTAAGAAAGGGGATATAGTAGATAAGGCGTTTATAAATAAAATTTTTGAGAAAGGTAGTATTGATAAAGTTGTTCATCTTGCGGCGCTTGCCTCCCCTCCAGTTTCTATGAAATACCCTTTGAATTATGCCTATGTTAATTATTTTGGAACGGTTAATTTGTTGGAGGTGAGTGTTCAGAATAAGGTTAATAATTTTGTTTTCGCTTCCTCCTCGTCGGTTTATGGAGGAAGGACAGAAATACCTTTTAGGGAATTGGAGGATATTACAAAACCTATTTCGCAATACGCCGCTACCAAAGCGGCAGGGGAGCTTATTTGTTACACTTACCATCACATTTACAAAATGCCTATTACCTGTTTGCGGTTTTTTACGGTATATGGGCCAAATCAGAGGCCGTATGGTATGGCGCACCAGAAGTTTATTAAGCTCGTGTATGCCAATAAACCCTTGCCGGTGTATGGGGATGGGAGTATGGCGCGGGACTATACTTATGTTGATGATACTGTTAGCGGAATTTTATTGTCTTTAGATAAGAATCTGCCTTTTGAGGTTATAAATTTGGGAAATTCCGCTGCTGTCACATTAACCCAGTTAATATCGGTTATTGAGAAGGCTTTAAGCAAAAAGGCGATTATAAACAATCTGCCCATTCCTAAAACGGAAGTTCCTATTACTTATGCTGATATAACGAAAGCGAAATCTTTGCTTGGGTATAACCCTAAAACTTCTCTTGAGGAAGGGGTTGAAAAGCAGGTTGAATTTTTTCTGAACGCTCCCGATTGGTACAAGAACCTGCCCGCATAAAATAGGGTTTAACCCATTTGGGTTAAACCCATTTGGGTTTAACCCTAATTGAGTATGGAGGTTGCAACTATGAGAAGAAAATTAAATAATCCTTTAATTGCGGGGTCGGTGGTTGTGATGGCCGGCAGTTTTTTGGTTAATATATTAAGCTACCTGTTTCAGCTCCTTATGGGAAGGCTTTTGTCGGTTTCGGATTATGGCATACTAGTATCGCTTTTTTCTTTGGCGGCAATTCTAAATGTTCCCGCAATTATTCTAAACACATCCATTGTAAAAATTGTGTCCGAACTTAAAGCTAATAATTTGTATGAAGCTGTTTCGGGTTTGTTTCTTTGGCTTGTGAAAACCCTTTCATTTGTTAGCGTTTTTATAATTTTTCTTTCATTTGTTCTAAATAGGCAAATTTTGCACTTTTTAAATTTTAACAACCCTTTAGCTTTTATGATATTTATGCTGTTTGTTGTTGTTTCTCTAGTTTTAACCATTCCCCTATCTTTCTTGCAGGGCTTGCAAAATTTTACGAAATTTAGCGTGTCAAATATTATGATGGCGTTAAATAAGTTTTTTCTTGGAATAGGCATAACTTTACTAACCTATGAAATAACCGGAACTTTTCTGGGAATGTTTATAGGAGCTTTAATATCTTTTGTTATTGTTTGCCTTTTTCTGAGAAAAGACCTTAGATTAACAACGGGCGCGGAAATATCAAAATGGCTCAAGAAGCTTTTAATGTTTGCCCTGCCTTCGTCCTTAACTTTACTTTCCTTAACGGCGCTTTTTAATGTGGATGTTGTTTTGGTGAAACATTTCTTCAGCGAAGAAATTTCTGGAGTGTATTCTAGTATGGTTATTATAGGAAGAATAATGTTCTTTGGCGCATCCTCTATTAGCTTGGTTTTGTTTCCTCTATCTTCTGAAAATTATGCTAAGGGAAAGAATACCAGCAAAGTGTTTTTAAGTTCTTTAGCGTTGACAACGGCGCTTTTGCTTTGCGGGCTTTTTGTGTTTGTGTTTTTTCCAAAGTTTGTGGTATTAACCTTGTTTGGCAGTTCTTACATAAAAGCGGTGGAGTACCTGCCGAAATTCACAATTTTTATGTTTTTATACACGCTCATTTATTTGTTTTCGCAGTATTTTTTATCCATTTACAAAACCAAAATTGGTATAGTATTGGCAGTAGGTGCCTTTACGCAAATCCTTTTGATATGGTTAAGGCATAATAGTTTAAGTATGGTTATAGATAATTTAATTTATATCAATGCGGTTTTATTCGCGATGATGTTGGGGTACTATATCTTAAATTCAAAAATTCAAATAACAAATGACAAATCAAGCTCAAAATTCAAAAAGTTTTAAACATTTAAATTTTTAATTTGAATTGAATTTTGATATTTGTCATTTGAATTTATAACTATGGATTTATCAGTAATAGTACCCTGTTATAAGCAGGAGAGCACCATTAAACAAGACTTAAAAAATGTTTTGTCCGCTTTGGAAAATACGCGTTTTTCTTATGAAGTTATTGCGGTGGTGGATGGACTTTTAGACAAAACTTATCAACGGGCGAAGCAAATAAATAATCAAAAACTGCGCGTTCATGGCTATAAAACCAATAAAGGCAAAGGCTACGCGGTGCGTTTTGGTATGGCAAGGGCAAGGGGAGATTTTATAGCTTTTATAGATAGCGGGATGGATATTGACCCAAACGGAATTTCCTTAATTATGGAGCATATGTATTGGTATGAAGCGGATATTATGGTGGGAAGCAAACGGCATCCAGCCAGCAAATTGGTTTATCCTTTTGAGAGAAGGTTTTTTTCTGTGGGGTTGCAGTACCTTCAACGGTTTTTATTTGGATTAAAATTGCGGGATACGCAGGCGGGACTTAAGGTTTTTAAAAGGGAGGTTTTGGAGAAAGTTTTGCCCCGTCTTATTATAAAAAGATGGGCGTTTGATATTGAACTTTTGGTGGTTTCGCGGTATTTAGGTTACACAAGGATATTTGAAGCGCCCATTAAAGTTAATTGGGCGGAAAATAGTTTTAGTTCTAATTGGAGAAGTTTGGTAAAATTCTCATGGCGGTTTTTTGTTGATATGCTGGGGGTTTTTTATCGTCTTAACATTTTGGACTACTACAGCGATAAAAGCAAAAGAAAATGGGTTTATGACAAGGAACTGGAGATGAGGGTTAATGTCTAGCAAGGTCAAAAGTCAAAGTTCAAATCTAAAATTCTAATATTCAAACTGTTTAGAATTTAGAGATTGTAATTTATTTGGAGCTTAGAGTTTAGTATTTAGGATTTATGAATCATCCATTTATTTCAGTTATAATTCCGGTTGAAGAATTTAATTCTTTTCTGGAGGAGTCTTTGCCAAAGTATAGGGGTTTGGACTACTCAAACTTTGAAGTT
>PCQY01000032.1:2626-9026 GCA_002770755.1 candidate division WWE3 bacterium CG23_combo_of_CG06-09_8_20_14_all_40_14 | reverse complement strand
GTTGGGTGTCAGCATCTCGTTTAGGAGGAGGAAACTGCGGCCATAGATTTATTCCTACTAAAGAAATGTTTGTGGAGGATTTTCCTTCTATGAATTTTATTGTAAGAAAGGAGGACTTTACCAAAGTTGGCGGATTTGATTCTAATTTTTATCCGGGAGAAGATACTAAACTTTGTTTGGATATAGTTCACAAACTAAAAAAGAAAATTTTGTATGTCCCTTCTGTTCTTGTATATCATCATCACCGCCTTTTGTTCAAAAAGCACTTAAAGCAAAATGGTAATTTTGGCTTCCATCGCGGACATTTTGCAAGAATTCTTCCCCAAACTTCTAGAAAATTGGGATACTTTATTCCAACTATCTTTGCGCTAGGTTTTTTTTCAGGCCCGTTTTTATACTTCTTATCCTATCCTTTATTTTTAGTATGGACGGCAGTAGTTTTGATGTATGTTTTTTTAATAATTTTAACTTCTGTTTGGGTATATTCAAAGGAGCGGAATATAATGATTTCATTACTCGTAATTCCCGGAATCTTTTTAACACATATTTGGTATGGGGTGCGATTTATACAAGGGTTTTTTGCGAGGAAGTTGAATAGCTAGAGGGTATCAACAATCCCTTTCAGATTTTTGTTTTCCGGGTTTAGTTCTAATGCTTTCTTAAGATACTTTTTAGCCTTTTCTTTATCCCCTGAATTAAAGTATATCGCGCCTAAATTTTGATAGCTTTGCCAAAGGTTTTGGTTGTATTTTATGGCGTTTTGGTAATTTTCTATGGCGTTTTCAATATCGCCCGTTTCTCCATAAACATTTGCTAAATTATGATAAGCATCGGCATAACCGGGTTTTAATTCTATGGCTTTTTTGAATTCTTCTATGGCTTTTTCGTACTGTTTATGTCTTCCGTAATAGTCTCCTAAGTTGTTATGGTTCTGAGGGCTAGATGGAGAAAATTTCGCTGTTGCAATCCACAAAGTGTCATGACTTCGCCAATCCCTATTCCTAACTATAGTTCTAATAGAAAGTGGAATAATAATGATAGCGAGAGATAAATATAACGCTTTTGGATAATTTTCTTTGGACAATTTCTTAATGGTCTTTTCCATTGTCCATGCAACCAAAACAAAAATTCCTGCAGATGCGAAATAGCTGTATCTTTCCGCCACAATCCACGATATTCCAAAGGGGGTTAAGGTGGCGGATAGGGCAATTAAAAATAGAAGCGGCCAAAAAATTAAAGGCCTGCTTTTTTTGTATAAAAAAAACAGCAGGAGGACAACACACATAAAAACAAAAAAATGTAAAGAAAACGAGACGGGACTAAAAGATATTTCTGTATGGTATAAAGTTAAATCTTTTGGGAAAAACATTAATTTTAGATATTCTCCCACGGCAGTGGGAATTTGCAGCAGCGGGCTCATAAGAGTTTTTTCCTGATAGTGTTCTAAATGCAGGCTTTCTGCTCGTTGTTTGGCAAGGGTTATAGAAATAGGAATTATACTGGCAATAACCACTATGTAAGGAACAGTTCTTTTCCAGTTTTTTTTCAATGTCCCCCGGCTTGTTTCAAACGCAAACGGTAAAAGCCCCAAAGGGGCGGAGTGGATTAATATGTTTACGGACGCAAAAAACATTAAAAGCGAAAGCAGTTTTTTGTTTTTAAGATAAAAATAGAGCATTAATAAAATTAAAAAAGCGGTAAAAACATAAGGGCCTCCAGAAATCCATGCCACTGCCTCTACCGCAAGAGGGTGCACTGCAAAAACAATTGCTGTTATTAAGCCCACAGTTTCCGAAACTAATTCTGCTGCCAAAATAAAAAGGAGATAGCTAACACCTAAATGCAGTAGAATATTTGGCAGTCTAAAATACATAGGGTCAAGTCCGAATAGTTTATTTGTCAAGAATATAACTGTGTTTCTAATGTTAAAAATAAGCGGCCCGAAAATGTAGGAAATGTTATTTATTTGAGAGTTGGCGCTTATTATAGGGATATCGTCGGACACAAAATCGTTTCCCAGAGAATTTAGATAGCAAACAAAAACCAAAAAAGCCAAGAATACGAACACAAGTTTTTTGTTGTATTTGATACTTTGAGGACGCAAGATGTCCCTGGGGCTTTCTAAATCGTTAAACTTTTCTTTGCCCCAAGTTTCTTTTATATGTATCCCTAAATCTTCAAGAGGGATATTCAAGTTTTTTGAAATGTCCCTTAAACTTTTTTTTCTTATGTTTTTCTTTACAAACTTTTTTTGAGTTTTGGTAAGTTTCATTTAATTCTTGTTGTTAAAAATATAAAATACCGCCCAACCCTTTTTTCTTCTGTAATTTCTATTTCTTTATCCACCCATCTTCTAAAAAACTCGTCCACCCGTTTTTGCGTGGTAAACACGAATGCGGGATTGTCCATTTTGTCCACGATTAGTGTGTTAAATGGGGTTTCATTTTCGCCGTATCCAAAATGCGGAGAGGGGGAGCAGATAACCTTGTAATCGCTCTCAAACATTATTGGATAAGCATTCCAGTACCCTGCGTAACACCCTTTAATTTTCTTGCTCACGAGATAGTCGGCGGCTTTTATGTAATCGGTTTTTGTGTGGTATCGTTGCTTTAGACTAGCAAAAGCTTTTGGATATATTGCATAATTTCTGTAGATAAAAAATATTAAAACAGAAGTTGTCGCGACTCTCAGTATCCACGATTTTTGTCTAAACAAGCGATAGAACCCGCAAACGAATAAAACTACAAACCCTGGCCACATATTAGTTATGTATCTGGATGAGCTGTTTATCCCCCCTGCTTTGGAGATAAAAAACAAAAGGGGTATTAGATAATAAAAGCAAAAAGCATCTTCCAGCTTTATCCTGTGAAGTTTAATTACTTTACAAAGCGAGATGAATAAGCTCGTTAAGGGAAAAATCATAATAAGCGCAAAAGTTTTAGTTTTTAGAGCCGTTCCAAAAAATAGGGGGAGTATAGCATTTGTTAAAAAATTGTATTGTTCGCGAAAAGTTTCATCTATTTGATTGGCGCGTTCAATTGAATTTCTTGAAATTGTAAAATATGCCCCAAGCATAAAAAATGAAAAAAGGAGAGAGAAACTTTTAAGATTTTTGTCTCTTGCGGGGAAAAGTAAAAGTTTTATTGGGGCTATAATGTAAAAAAGCAAAAGAAAAAGAGCGGTTTCAAAGCTGTAGTTTAGGAATTGCAGACCTTGTCCCTTTAAGTTGAATTTAACGGATAAGGTTTCGTAAGGATTGAAAAGCGCTTTTTTGGCGGCGAGCATATAAAACAGCCAAAAGAGCAGAATATAAAACATAAAGGAGATAATATTTTTAATGCTCGGTTGTGTCCATGAAATGCCGGGGGCTGCGCCCCCGTTTACTCTAGCGTCCCCCGAACGGGCAAACGCATTTCTTCGTATGCAGCCTTCGCCCGTTTTTATCATTACTATACCTGATATAAACATTGCAAAAGCTATAACTATAAAATAAACATTTTCTAAATTTGCCCAAAAAGACAATCCTAAAAGTAACCCCGTTAAACTTGATATCCAAACCCGTTTTTTGCTGGTTATCTTTTCTTTGCTTAAAAATAAGTACCAACAAGCGTACACAACTAAAAGTCCCACCAGCGAAACAAAAGGTCTATTTCCCCATGCTTTGGTGTAATTTGAGGTTACATCATAGCTTGCCAAGTTAAAGAGGAGGGGTCCAAGCAACGCTGTTTTTGGGCCGGTTAGTTTTTTTAAGATAAGGTAAATCGTTATGGAGAGGATAGTAGAAAAAATGAGAGAGTTTATTCGCAGTGTTATTAGGTTGTATCCAAATAAAGCTTGAAATATACCGACTATGTATCCTTCTATTGCCCCCATATATTTTTGATTTAGAAAAAAGATGTGGAAATCCTCACCAGAAAGAACTCTTCTTCCTATTATTGACCAAGTAATCTCGTCCGAATCGTAAGGGATGGTGTAGATAAACAAAAGCCTAGTTAGGATGGATAAGAGAGCGATTCCAAAAATGATGAAAAGGTTTTTTCTTCTCCTGCTCATTAGTATTTATTCTATCACAGTTTAGGGATATTTAGGGGTATTTAGGGGTCTGACCCCTTTGGGGTCAGACCCCTATTTAGGTTTCTATAGCGGGGTAAAATCCGTGCCTGCTTTTGCAGCTTCCCGACGCCTTCTAAATTGTTCAAAGAAGTTGCGAAACCTTATAGGTTGTGGTAGTATATAAGGGTGTTGTTGTGAATGTCCAATCTGTAACAGCAGGATGCAGGAGTTCCCGATAAGGAGGGAAAGATGACAGTGAAATGTGAGGAGCGCATTGGGGTTAATATAGCCTCAATGCTTCCATGGGCGGCGGTGCCTGTAATTGGGCTTTGGATTGCGGGGTGGATTTCCGAAAAGGCAGGATTTTCTTTTTGGCAAGTTCTGCCTATAAGAAGTGTTTCTGTTCCGGCTCTTAAAAAGTTGCATGTGTCGATTAGATATGTTGAACCGGCATGGAATGCCACGACGCTTTTGGGACATCTTCGCGGGAGGTTGGGAAGCGAGAATATGCCTACAATGTGGCAGGATGTTCTGTTCTTTCCAAATCCTGCGGTGTGTAGCAAAGTCTTTAGAGAAGTCGCGTCTTTGGGCGCGACTTTTATCACACATCATGTGGAATCGGGAAGTTTGGTGGAGTTTCATCCTGGGCTTGGAATTTCAGCCACGGAGCTTGTCAGAAGGGCATATGGTCCAGGCGGCGTTGTGATTGATACCCGTCACATCCGCCGAACTGAAGCGGGCGATCTCCGTCCCGCTAATGAGTATGGTGCGGATTTTGCGGCTCTTTTGCCTCTCTCAGTCCTAATCCATGTTCAGGCATGGGATGCGAGGGAATGGAAAAGGTTCGCGGAGGGGAAAAGGACTAACCTCGAAGCTATGCTGAAATATGCTGTACAGCATGGTTTCTTGGGGGACTTCGTTGTGGAATATCGCCCTGGGGCGATCGGTGGAATCTTGGAAATTGTATTTCCCTGGATTCTCGCAAAATCGCTTCGGAGTGTCCGCTGCCGAATTGACGAGATTATGGGGCTTTTTGAGTAGTATGTTCGTGAGCCTTTGTGGGACACTGTTGTATAATGTGTTTTGCAAGGGCTTCTTTTTTTGTGGTATTATCGTTTTATGCTACAAATTGTTATTGGCTATCCTCCTATAGAAACCACTAAAGGCACTCCGCTTTTGTCCCAGAATAGGCAGTTTCAATATTTTAATGCCCCTACCTATATTTATCCTATGGTCCCCGCTTACGCCGCGACCTTGCTAAAAGATGCGGGGCATAAAGTGTATTGGATGGACGGAATCGCCGAGAATAAAACTCTTATTGAGTGGGAAAAAGAATTGGCAAATGTACGCCCAGATTACTTGATTGTTGAAACTAAAGCTCCGGTTATAAAATTTCATTGGAAAGAAATAAAAAATCTAAAAATCCAAAATCCGAATCTTAAAATCATCCTTGTTGGAGACCACATTACATTTAATCCTTTAGAATCTTTTGAAAATTGTCCTGTTGATTACATTGTAACCGGCGGGGATTATGATTTTGTCCTCAAAAACCTTTTTGACCACATAACCAAAAAAACAAAGCTTGAAGGAGGAGTCTACTGGCGAGTTTCCGATAAATCCATAAAGCAGAAGCCCGCCGCAATGAATAAATTGTCCCCCGCCTTAAAAATTGGAAACAGCGGCCCCGCCTCTCTTGCCCATAACTTGGACGAACTGCCTTTTATGGACCGCGATTTAACCAAGTGGGAGTTGTATGCCTATGAAAACGGTAATTATAAGTACAAACCCGCTACCTACATGTACTCCGGTCGGGATTGCTGGTGGAATCGCTGTACCTTCTGTGTTTGGGACCACACTATAAACCCGCGCGGTTCTTACCGCAGTTTTTCTCCCGAGAGGCTTTTTTCCGAAGTGAAATATGTGGTGGATAAATACAATGTCCGCGAAATTTTTGACGATGCCGGTACTATGTTTGTTGGTCCTAAACTTAAGAAGTTTTGCGAGCTCTTGATAGAATCCGGATACAACAAAAAAGTTGTTTATGGCTGTAATATGAGATTTAACGCCTTAACCAAAGATTTTTATGAGCTTATGAAAAAAGCCAATTTTCGTTTTCTTTTGTATGGAATGGAAAGCGCTAACCAAAAAACTTTGGATAAACTTGATAAAGGTATTAAAGTTGAGGATATAAAAAATGGCGCAAGAATTGCGTCTCAAGCAGGGTTGGAAGTCCACGCTACCGTAATGCTTGGATACCCTTGGGAAAGCTATGACGATGCCAAAGAAACAATACGGCTTGCCAGAGAGTGTTTTGACAAGGGGTACTTTAGTTCTATGCAGGCAACAA
>PCQY01000032.1:463-2613 GCA_002770755.1 candidate division WWE3 bacterium CG23_combo_of_CG06-09_8_20_14_all_40_14 | reverse complement strand
ACCGAGAATTATGAGGAGTACGATATGCGAAAACCTGTAATGAAAACACCTATGACCGATTCCCAAATTCTGGAATTAACGCAGGAATTGTACAGCGCGTTTTTTACACCGAAATTTATAGCGAGGAAAATTATGTCTATAAGAAATGTAGATGATATTAAGTTTTTTGCTATGGCGGCAAAGCGGTTAATTGCGCATTTGATGGATTTTGATAAGGAGCAAAAGCGAGGTGTTCTAAATCCAAAGTTTTGGATGCATTCTATTAAAGCAATGGGTTCCCAGCTTTTTTCGTCTGCCAATTCAAAACTGCCCGGCAGGGAAATAAAAGCTTAAAATATGGTAGAGCTTGTTAAAAATAAAATAATATATACCCTAAAGACGGAGATTTTTCATCTTATTGCCGCTTTAACGGCGGCTTTAATGGTCCATATTCTTTTTGGAGATATTAGGTACAGTATATTGGCGCTCGCAGTGGCTTTTTTTGTGGATGTAGACCATCTTTTGGACTATTTTTTGGCGGAAGGATTTAGAGTAGATTTTAAGAGCTTTTTTAGCGGGGAATTTTTTAGTAAGTGGGGAAAATTGGTTATATTTTTTCATGGCTGGGAATATGTTTTAATTTTCCTTGTCCTCTTCCTATTTACCAAAACTCCTGTGTTTGCGGTTTTATCTATTGCCCTTTTTTCTCATTACACCGTTGATTTTTTCACCAACCCTTGCGTGGATAAATTTGGCTACTTTTTAACCTTTCGTTTAAGAAACAAGTTTAGGTTTAACAAGGTCTTGTCCAACAAAAATCATAGTTTATGATATTATCCTAATATGGAAATAAAAGGGCTGATAGCCGCAGGTGGAAAAGGTACTAGGTTAAGGCCTATTACTCATACCCAAAATAAACACTTAATTCCGATTGCGAATAAGCCTATGCTGTTTTACCCCATTGAAACATTGGTTAATGCGGGTATTAAAACTATTGGAATAGTCGTCCCCCCGGAATCGGAGAGGGAGGTTAGAAATGTTGTGGGTAATGGGAGTAAATGGGGGGTTAAGATAAAGTACATACTTCAGCCGTATCCAGGGGGTCTCGCGCATGTAATTTATGTTGCCAAAGATTTTTTGGGCAAATCAAAATTCGTTTTTCATCTTGGGGACAATATTTTTAAGAGCGGCATAGAAAAACCGCTTAAAAAGTTCTTGGATAGCAATGCCAATGGTCTAGTCACTATATTAAAACATGAGGAAAACTGGCGAATGGGAGTACCCTATTTTGACAAAAAGGGGCGTCTCGTTGATCTTAAAGAGAAACCCGAAAATCCTCCGCATAAATATTGCATTCCAGGAATATATTTTTCCGACCACCATATACTTGAATGTTTTAAGGGCAGAGACAGGATAAAACCCTCTGCTCGGGGGGAATTGGAAATCCCCGACGCTTTTAAGTATTTGCTATTGCGCAAGTATAGCGTTGAAACTTGTGAAATAGATGGCTGGTGGAAGGACCCTGGGCAAATGAAAGATTTGATAGAGGTAAACAGAATGATTTTAGACGAATTTGATGGGAGAATAATTGAGGGTACAATTGATAAAAAATCCGAGATTGTAGGGGATGTAAAAATTGAGAGAGGGACAAAAGTAGTTAATTCAAGAATAAGAGGACCCGTTGTTATAGGGGAAGATTGCATAGTAAAGAATTCATTTATTGGGCCTTACACTTCTATCTATCATAAATCCAAAGTTTTGAATGCGGAGATTGAAAATTCTGTGATTCTAAAAAGCGCTGAAATAGAGGGGGTTCGGGGTAGGATAGGCGATTCTTTAATAGGCAACTTTGCTTTGGTTTCCGAAGGTAAAAATGGACTCCCTAGAGTTCACAATCTGCTGGTTGGAGATAATAGTATTGTGGATTTGTTATAAACTATGAAATTATTAGTAACTGGAGGAGCCGGATTCATCGGTTCCAATTTTATAAGATACTGGCTAAAAAAGTATTCTGAAGATAAGATTATAAATTTGGATAAACTTACTTATGCAGGTAATCTAAAGAACCTTGTTGATGTGCCCAGCAACCCGAATTACATGTTCGTCAAAGGCGATATTTGTAATAGAAGGCTTGTGGACGATTTAATGTCCAGTGTGGATGTGGTAGCGCA
>PCQY01000032.1:0-417 GCA_002770755.1 candidate division WWE3 bacterium CG23_combo_of_CG06-09_8_20_14_all_40_14 | reverse complement strand
TCTTGATTCCTCAGAAAAATTCAATGAAGAAACTCCTTACGACCCCCGCTCTCCATATTCGGCATCAAAGGCGGCATCTGACCATTTAGTTAGAGCCTATCACCATACCCATGATTTGCGCATTACCATTTCAAATTGCAGTAACAATTTTGGACCATTTCAATATCCTGAAAAGTTTATTCCTGTTGTAATAAACAGTATTTTGGTGGGAAGAAAAATCCCCGTTTACGGAGATGGGAGGTATGTTAGAGATTGGCTTTATGTGGAGGACCATTGTTCTGCTATAGACCTAATTATCCATAAAGGTAAAATTGGAGAAACTTATTGTGTGGGGGGGCAGAAAGATAAAGAGTATTCAAACTTGGAAATAATCCGCCTAATTTTAAGATTGATGGGAAAAGGTGAATCTTTAATAGA
>PCQY01000023.1:1261-17986 GCA_002770755.1 candidate division WWE3 bacterium CG23_combo_of_CG06-09_8_20_14_all_40_14 | reverse complement strand
GCGAAAGTAATTACAGTGACAAAACAAAACTTCTATCAGTAAATCTGACCGTTAAAAACAGATTCCAACCTCCCCCTCATTAAAAACCTTATTCCGTGATATAATTTTTTTATGGAGTTTGATGAGAATTTATTAAAAGACCCCCCTTACGAATACATAACCACCCAGCAAAGGGCTAATGAAGTGTGCGAAAATGAGCTTAAAAAAGCCGATATTGTTGCCGTTGACACCGAAGGTACTGCGCTTGACCCATTTAGCAGTACTCTGCTTCTTTTTCAAATTGCAGATAAAAATAAAGCATACATCTTTGATGCCAGAAAAATCAAGGATTTCTCTCCCGTAAAAAAGATTCTGGAAGATTCCAAAAAACTAAAGCTTACTCAAAACGGCAAGTTTGACTACGAAGTCCTAAAAGTTAGTTTAGGAATAGCTATGAGAAACATTTACGACACAATGCTGGCGGAAGCGTTATTAAATGCGGGTTTAAGCTCAAATGCGCGGTTAAGTTCCCTTAAACTTCTTGCTAAAAAATATTTGGATGTGGACCTAAAAAAAGAAATCAGGGAAAGTTTTGTTACTGGAGGGAGAATTACCAAAGGCCAGCTTGAATACGCCGCTATGGATGTGTTGGTGCTTTTTCCAATTTTTGATAAACAGTATGCCAAGATTAAAGCGGAATCTTTAACAAAAACAGCGAAGCTTGAATTTGCTGTTTTGCCTGTGGTGGGGGAAATGGAGCTTAGGGGTATAAACATTAATGCGGAAAAGTGGCGGAGAAACCTTCAAGGACTTAAAGAAAAAAGGGATTTGCTGGCTCAGCAAATTCAAAACGAAGTTCGCCCTCTATATAAAAACAGCCAAGCGGATTTATTTGGCAATATGGGGAATGTTATTAACCTAAACAGCCAAAAGCAGTTGCTGGAGCTTTTTAATGATAAACTTGGGCTTGATTTTCCCTCTACAGGAGTTGCCGTTTTGCAAAAATTCCCCCATCCTGTGGCAAAAATGCTTTTGGAGTACCGCGGTTATGAAAAATTATTATCCGCCTTCGGCGAGAATATGCTTTCTAAGTTAAACAAAAAGACCAAAAAACTGCACCCCGATTTTTTTCAGCTTGGCGCGGCTACAGGCAGATTCTCCTGCTCAAACCCTAATTTGCAGCAAATTCCCAGAGACGCTACTTTTAGGTCGTGCTTTTCCGCTTCCAAAGGTTATAAACTTGTTAACGCAGACTATTCTCAAGCGGAACTTAGAATTTTGGCGGAATACAGCAAAGACCCCGTGTTCGTTCGCGCGTACAAGGAAAACGCCGATTTGCACACCATAACCGCCAGCCAAATGTACAATGTCCCTTTTGATAAAGTTACAAAAGAAATGCGCCAAGCCACAAAAACTATTAATTTTGGTCTTATGTATGGACGGGGCGCGGTTTCTATAGGAATGCAGATAGGCATATCTTCTGATGAAGCGAAAAAGCTTTTGGATAAATATTTTAGTATCTACGCGGGAGTAAAGAAATGGCTTGACAAGGCGGCGCGTACTGCGGTACAGAAAGGGTATGCCGAAACAATTTTAGGGCGAAAGCGTTGGTTTGTTCTTCCGGATAAAGCCGACCCAAATTATATCCGCGAAATAGGAAGTATTGAACGAGCGGCAAAAAACCATCCTATTCAGGGTACCAGCGCGGATATGACAAAGCTGGCTTTGGTTTTTATACAGGAAAGGTTTGAAAAAGAGGGTATAAAAGGTGGAATTGTACATACTGTCCATGATGAAATAGTGTCGGAGGTCGTAGAAGAACAAGCGGAGTTTGCGGCTAAAATTCAGCAGGAAGAGATGGAAAGAGCGGGAAAAACATTTTTAAGGGAGGTTCCTGTTGTGGCAGAAGTGACAGTATCGGATGTTTGGGAACACTAGAGAACAATGTCAAAACTAAAATCCGAAAGAATTAAAATCTCAGCGGATGCGATTTGTGGTTTATGTGTTAAAATTCAACTATGATTATATGTCAACGGTGTCAAAAACGGCCTGCGGAAATTCAAACTACGCAGACTATAGAAGGCAGGCAGGTTTATGTTGCTCTTTGCAGGGTGTGTTTTGACGAACTGCAAAAAACCGCTTCCGCCACATCTCTTATTGATAAATTTGGGAAAGATTTGACTCAGCTTGCTAAGGAGGATAAACTTGACCCTGTAATAGGACGGGATGAAGAGATTAAAAGAGTGGTGCATATCCTGTCTCGCCGAACGAAGAATAATCCGGTTCTTATTGGGGACCCGGGGGTGGGTAAAACAGCCATAGTGGAGGGCCTTGCCCAAAAAATATCTGCCGGGCAGGTGCCGGAAACATTGCGAGGTAAAAGGGTAATTGCTCTTGATATGGCTTCAATAATAGCGGGCACTTCTCACAGAGGACAGTTTGAGGACCGCTTAAAAAATATTTTGGAGGAGGTTGTAAAAGCGCAGGGTCAGATTATTATTTTTATGGATGAGCTTCATACTGTGGTTGGCGCGGGCGCGGCGGAGGGAGCAATAGATGCCGCCAATATGCTGAAGCCGTCGTTGGCAAGAGGGGAGTTGCAGTTAGTTGGAGCTACAACTTTGGATGATTATAGAAGAAGAATTGAAAAGGATGCCGCGCTTGAACGTAGGTTTCAGCCAGTGTTGGTTAATGAGCCTACTTTTTCAGAAACAATTGATATCCTAAATGGCTTAAAAACCCGTTATGAAAAACACCATCAGGTTTTTTATTCTAAAGAAGCCATAAAAGCGGCCGTTGAGTTTTCTGATAGGTACATCTCAGATAGATTTCTGCCGGATAAGGCTATAGATTTGTTGGATGAAGCGGGAGCGGAAGTGCGGCTGTCGGCAGTTAGGGAGCCGGAGAATCTTAAACAGGTTGAAAGAGAAATAAATGATGTAAAAGGGGAGTTGGCTAGGGATAATGTTGATAAGTCCAAACTCACCGCCAAATTGGAGGAGTTAAATGGGGTGAAAAAGGAGCTTACGGAAATATGGACTAAAACCAAACTTGAGGAGATTCCCGCTGTAAAAAGAGAGGATATAGCTCGTATAGTTTCCCGCGCTACAAGAATTCCTCTTGAGGAGCTTACTATGGAGGAAAGAGAAAAACTTCTGCGTTTGGAGGACAGAATTCATACCCGTATAGTTAATCAGGAGGAGGCTGTTAAAGTGGTGGCAGAAGCTATTAGAAGGGCAAGGGCGGGATTAAAAGACCCTAAAAGGCCAATTGGAAGTTTTGTATTTTTAGGTCCAACTGGGGTGGGCAAAAGTGAACTTACTAAGGCTTTGGCAGAAGTTTTATATGGGGATGAGGACCTTATGGTAAGGCTTGATATGAGCGAATATATGGAAAAGCATACGGTTTCAAGAATGATTGGTTCTCCTCCGGGGTATGTTGGGTATGATGAGGCAGGTCAGTTAACTGAAATAGTAAGAAGAAAACCGTTTTCTATAATTTTGTTTGATGAGCTTGAAAAAGCGCATTCGGAGGTGTTTAATATTCTTTTGCAGATTATGGAAGATGGACGGTTAACGGACGCTCATGGCAGAACGGTGGATTTTAAAAATACTATTTTGGTTATGACTTCAAATGTGGGGTCGGATGTAATAAATAAAACTTCTCAGCTTGGGTTTTCCCGCAGCTCCAAAGAGGAGATAGCGGAAGAAACTTACGAAACACTAAAAGATAAACTTATGGGGGTATTAAAAACAACTTTTAAGCCTGAATTTTTGAATCGTGTAGATGAGGTAGTTGTTTTTAAGCCTTTGGGAAAAGCAGAAATACGAGAAATTGTGGATTTACAGCTTGTTAAAACGGAAAAACTTTTAAGCGAGCAGGGTATTGTTTTAGAGGTAAGCAGTAAAGCTAGAGATTATATTGCTATAGAAGGATACGACCCCAGTTTTGGGGCAAGGCCCATAAGAAGATTTATTCAAGGGCACTTAGAAAATAAAATCTCTGAGAAGGTTATACGAAACGAGGTTTTAGCGGGAGATACGGTTTTAGCGGATATTAAAAATAATAAACTTGATGTTAAAGTTTTGTCCAAAGTTCCCGTAAAGGCTGAAAATTAACTATGAAGGAAAAATACGAATTTAACATTGGCGATATAGTAAAAGTGTACTATAAAATAAAAGAGGGTGCTAAGGAGCGCATTCAGCCTTTTGAGGGTGTGGTTATGGCTAAAAAAGGCGCGGGTGTTTCTAAAACCTTTACGGTTAGAAGAATAGGCGCGGCAAAAGTTGGGGTGGAGAGGATATTTCCTTTCAATTCCCCCAATATAGAAAAAGTGGATGTAACAAAAACTCAAAAGGTTAGGCGCGCTAAATTGTATTATCTCCGAAACAGAGATGGCTTGCAACTTTGATGTAGGTAAAGTTGGCGAGGGGATTGCTAAAAATTATTTGGAGAGCAAGGGATATATTGTGCTGGAGGAGCGGTTTAGAAGTAAAAGGTGGGGGGAGCTGGATTTAATATGCGGGAAAGAAGGAGTTTTAATTTTTGTTGAAGTAAAAACGCGCGTTTCCGCTAGTTTTGGGAACCCCGCTTTAGCAGTTGGGTATTATAAACAAAAAGCTCTAAGGAGAGCGGCTTTGTATTATTGCAAAACTCACCCAAACTGCAGTGAAAGTTTAAGAATGGATGTTATAGCCATTGTGCTTGATAATGATGGAAAAACTGCTTGCGAGATTAAACATTATAAAAACGCTTTTTGAGAAAAATAAGTTTTTATCCTTTAGTATTTTATTTTTTATTATTGCGGCGAGCGCCGCTATAGCAATTATTTTTGTTAGCCAAAACAAAGTTCCCCCCGCGTTAGAAGAAGTGTCCAAACAGGATAATTTAGCAACTGCGAGCGAGGAGACTTTTAATGGACATTATGTAGAGCAGGAAGTTAAAGCCAGCGAACCGATATTAAAACCCCACTCAGAAGTTTTGGACCCTAAATCCCTTTTTAATGTGCTTGTTCTTGGAATAGACAGAAGGTTTAAGGAGCAGGAATCTTACAGGACAGATATACTGCTTCTTGCTACGGTTAATCCCACAACCAATAAGGTTGTTTTAACCTCCATTCCCCGCGATTTATGGGCGGGGGATATGAAAATAAATGGGGTGTATGTAACTTATGGTTATGACGCAATGAAGACCAAAATAAAAGAAATAACTGATCAGGAGGTAGATAGGTTTATCAGAATAGATTTTGACGCTTTGGTTTGGGTTGTGGATGTTATGGGAGGTGTGGATGTAAATGTGGAGAGGGCTTTTACAGACACACAGTATCCAAACGACAGGCAGGGATTGGCGGAGGAAGGTATATCCGTTTCTTTTAGTGAGGGATTGGTGCGTATGGACGGGGAAACGGCTCTAATTTTTTCAAGAAGCCGAAAAGGGGATAATGGTGAGGGTAGTGATTTCTCGCGAATGCGCCGCCAGCAGGTTTTGCTTAAAAATATACCCGAATCGTTTTTGTCTGCGAATCCTAAAAATATTTTTAACCCCTTTGTTTTGCAGAGTTTTTATAATTTAATAACTCAGCACATAAAAACAGATATGAATGTTAAGGATGTGGGTGTGGTTTATGACTTGTTAAAAGATAGGAATAAATACACGGTGAGGCATTTTGTTGTGGATTATGAGTATTTAGTCAATCCGCCGATAGGTGATTATGGACAATGGGTAGTAGTGCCAAAAAATGGGGATTACACACCTATTCATAACCAAATAAATCTGCTTTTGCAGTAAAAAATAAAAGGGACATTCTCCGTAGAGTCTGTCCCAGTTTGTGTGAGTTTAGCTTTTTCCCTTAGCGAAAAACGGCACACCGTTTTTATCGGTTCCTTGCAGGGTAAAATCGTCAAACACTGCTGGCACGAGTTTTTTCAGTTCAATTAGAAGCCGGCACATTACTGAACGGATTTCCCAATGCGCCGCTTTTTGAGTACGCATTTCAAAGATATGTCTCCACTCCCTAAAATTGGCGGTAACTACTATTTCCGCTCTAGTTGCAATAGGGAGCACTTGGCGCGCGTCTTCCGGAGGCCACCCGCTTTGCTTCAATGCTCTGTAAAATCGTTCCTCTTCGGCAAGCATCTCTGACAAAGACATCTCTCGCCCATCATCCAATGTTATGGGAGTGTTTTCATCTCTGTGAGGCGGCACCACGAAACGGGCGTCTGATTCGTCCACATATCTTGTGGACTCTTGGTTGTAGGAAGCCAATCTATGCCGTACAAGTTCGTGGGTAAATCCCCGGGAGCATCCAACAAACTTGATGGTTACTGCGGAATGCTCCAGAGGGCTTTCGTGTCCTCTTTTCAAAAGCATTCTTATGAACGCTGCCGAGCTTTCGGCAGAAATGGCTCCTTTTAGGGACTGATAACACACCCTTCCTGCCATTTCAATTACCAATAGTTGTCGTTTAAGCTCGCCTTTTGGGGTGATCACAACAAAATCGCCCACTCCTTTCAGAATTTTCATCTCTCGCCTCCTGTTTTTTGAGTACTGCCATTATTGATATCACAATCTATAATATTTTGCTAATATCTATGTGACCCCGGCGGGATTTGAACCCGCGATCTTCTGGATGAAAACCAGATATCCTAAACCGCTAGACGACGGGGCCGATGTGAGGCCGGAGAGGATCGAACTCTCGACACCCTGCTTAAAAGGCAGGTGCTCTACCACTGAGCTACGGCCCCAATATTACTTTAGGACTCTTCTACACTCCCGACTAAAGTCTGGGTGCTCCACCAATGAGCTACGGCCCCTTTACTTTTACTTGTGCAATTTTATCAATAAATAAGCTATTTGCAAAGCCCCTAAAACCTAAACATATATTATATTTTTGGAGCGTCTGCGCTTTATAGGGTCCAAGATTTTTTTTCTAAGCCGCAAGTTTTTAGGCGTTACCTCTAAAAGCTCATCCCTCTCTAAAAATTCCATATTCTGTTCCAGACTCATAATTGTTGGAGGGGTCAGTATAACTGCTATATCTGCCGTACTTGACCTAACATTGGTTTGCTTTTTTTCTTTGCAGACATTTATTTCTATATCATCCTCCCTAGAATTAAGCCCGATAATCATTCCCGGATAAACAGGTGTTCCGGGATTAATAAAAGTTATACCCCTTCCCTGCGCAACATTTAGTCCGTAAGTAAGAGCTTTTCCGGCTTCGGACGCAATAAGAACTCCTTTTCTTAGCTTTGGAAAATTGGTTCCCAAAGGCTGGTTTTTTATAAAGTACGAATTTGCCGCCGCTGTTCCTTTGGACAAGGTTAAAATAGCGCTTTTTAAACCAATTAGTCCTCTCGTAGTTATCTCAAAAACTATTCGCGCGCTTCCATCGCTATTGGCAGATTGCGAAACTAGTATCCCTCGTCTTTGTATAACTTCGCTTGTTATGGCTTGCGCATATTCAGAAACCGTATCCACAGTTAATTCTTCAACCGGTTCCGTATTCACCCCATTAATCTCCCGTATAACAACCTGTGGTCTTGAAACTTGGAATTCGTATCCTTCTCTTCTAAGATTTTCTATAAAAACTGAGAGATGCAGTTCGCCTCTGCCAAAAAGGGTAAACTCCCCCTGCGCGCCCATTTCCAATTTTAAAGAAACATTGGTATCCAATTCCTTTTTTATTCTCTCCAAAAGCTGGCGGCTTGTGCAAAATTTACCCTCCCGCCCAGCAAAAGGAGAGGTGTTTGCCGATACAGAGAGCTTTAATGTAGGTTCCTCTATCGCCATTCTGGGAAGCCCCTCCGGATTATTAAAGTCGGCAATAGTATCTCCTATTCCTGAATTTTTAATGCCGGTTATTGCCACAATATCTCCTGCAAAACCTTCCTCTATCTCAACTCGCTTGAGACCCAAATTCGCATAAATATGGTCAATTTTAGAAATCTCCTCTATCCCTTCACTACCTATAAGCGCCGTTTTAAGCCCCCTTTTTGCCGTACCCCGAGTTATTTTTCCAATAGAGTATTTGCCCTTAAAAGCATCCCAATCCAAAGAAGCAACAAGCATTTGAAAAGGGCTGTTAGAACAAGCTGCCGGCGCAGGAATATATTTTAATATGGCTTCAAAAATTGCGGTTAAATCCGCATCTCCGCTAAAGTCTGTGGGTATTTTTTCCCACGCCTTTCCTTCGCGGCCTATTGCGTAAAAAACTGGGAAATTTAATTGATTATCGGCTTGAGCTAAATCTAAAAATAGGTCATAAGTTTTATTAAGGGCTTTTGGGATATTGGCGTATTTTTTATCTATTTTATTTATGACAACAATAAGTCTTAAACCGAGTTCAAAAGCCTTTTTTAATACGAATTTAGTTTGAGGCATAGGACCTTCCTGCGCGTCAATAACTAAAATTGCCCCGTCTGCCATATTCAAAGTGCGTTCCACTTCGCCGCTGAAATCGGCATGTCCCGGAGTATCTATTATATTTATTTTAGTATTTTTATAAATTATGGCGGTATTTTTGGCTAGAATAGTAATACCTCGCTCCTTCTCTTGGTCGTTTGAATCCAATATCAAGGTCTGACTCATTTCCGCCTCGTTTTCTCTAAAAGTTTTGGATTGCTTTAAGAGACCGTCTACGAGAGTGGTCTTTCCGTGGTCTACATGCGCAATAATAGCAACATTTCTAATATCCATAACCCACAAACGATAAGCTTTATAGAGGAAAAAGTCAACACTGCCTGGAATGAAGGTGTAAAAATAGTCTTGCAAATGAGAGAGGAAATGCGTAATCTTAAATAAGAAGGAGGTGTTTTTTTGTGAAAAAAATTCTTTTTGTTGAAGATGATTCTTCTTTGTATAAAATGTATTCCACTGAGCTTGAATTGAGAGGCTATCAGGTAGTATGGGAAAGTAACGGCGCAAACGCTTTTTCTAAAGCTCAAGCAGAATATCCCGACCTTATCCTGCTTGATATTATGTTGCCAGAAATGGACGGCTTAACCATTTTGCAAAACTTAAAATCCTATGACGCTACAAAGGACATCCCTGTATTTGTTCTTACTAATTTCGGGGATGATGAGAACATAAAAAGGGCGTTGGAAGGAGGAGCGGAGGATTTTATTCTAAAATACAGAATAGTTCCGTCCGAGCTTGCGCAGAAAGTGGACAATTTCTTTAATGTGGGCAGTAGTAAAGGAGTTTCAATAAATTAAAATACATTATGGAAAATCAGGATATTTATAAAAAAGTTATCACTGAGTTAATCCAAAAACAGATTATAGTGTTGGGTTCTGATATAGCGCTTTTGAAAGCAAAGTCTATCAAAGGTCTTGCCGTTAACGAGAGGGGGGAAGTTACAGACCTTAAAGGCAATTCTAAAGAGATATTGCAAAGGTTAGCAGATGAATATATGGCTTTATCCGGACAGGTTTTTAAAAGTATTTTAATGTTGGTTTTGCAAAAGTATCCAGACATTATAGTTAACATGATTCAATAGTATGCTTGAAACTATAACGGTGCTAAAAGGACCTGTCATAGGAGATGGGATGTTGTTTATCACTATCAATTTGGTGGCGTTTTTGATATGTCTTATGTTTATTTTAAGAATAGGTACAGGAAAACTGGCTATTCCAGTATTTTTTATCGGTCTTGGTTTTTTGCTTTCTGCTTTGATTCCCTTGCTTTTTGGAATTGAATCTTTATGGGCAGTTCCTTTGGTGGAAGGTCTTTTTGTATTTGCAGGGGTAGTGATTTTTATGAAAATTCTAGGAATTTTTGATTTAATTACAAATAAATGACCAATGGTATCTGCCCAAATGTCTTACCATTCTGAATTTTTGCTGGCGCTTATTGTTTTTGTAATGTCTGCTGTTTCTTTAGCCTCGCTTTTATTTGCACGGTACTCCGAAATAAAAAATTTAGCCTTAAAAGAAGAGTTTGAAAAACGGCATAGGTTGTTTTTACGAAAGTTGTATGAGCTAGCAGTATTGCAGGAGATAGGAAAAAGAATTGGATATTCCTTAAATATCCAAAAGATATGCGAGATTATCACCAATTCTATTGGCGACCTTGTTAAATACTCTGCAGTATCCTACGCCGTTTTAGAGGATGCTAATTTAACTTTCTGTATCCGTTTAGAAGAAGCGGTTGACGCAAGCTTTGTTTCAGATGTAAAACAAAAGGTTTTGGCTTCTGTACAGGTTTTAACCAATAAGGATATTACTAAAAGCAAAGTTGACGAAGGTATAGCCGGTGCAGTGGTAGGCGATTTTCCCAACAAAAAACTTTTGTCTTTTTTTAATGTGCCTTTGTATGCGCGCAGAGGAGTAATTGGTGTTATTAATATAGCCTCCACAACTAAAGATATGTATGCAAGAGGAGAAGACGCATTGGTTTTATATAAATTATCAAATCAGGCATCTCTAGCGGTAGAAAATCTTCAAGCGGTACTGGACTCAGAAAAAAGTAAGCTTGAAATTATGGTGGAAAGTTTGGCGGACGGCGTTTTTTATGTAGATAAGGAAATGCGGCTTTTGGTTATCAATAAATCTGCCAAAGATATGCTAAAGGTTGAATCTATAGGTTCAATAAATATCCTTGACATCTCAAATGTTTTTCCGGAAAACTTTAATTTTAATGAAAAGCTTTCGGAGGCGCTTAAATTAGAGAAAGATATAGTTTCCCCAGAACTTATGTTAAACGACCGCTTTTTTAAAATTATATTTACGCCCGTTAAAGGCGAGAATGAGCTTTTAGGGGTGGCTGTTCTTATGCAGGATGTCTCCGAACAAAAGCTTTTGGAAAAAATGCGAAAAGACTTTACTTCTATGATGGTGCACGATTTGAGAGCGCCTCTAAATGTTATGTACGGCACTTCCGATCTTTTAACCAAACGGGCAGAAGAGATAGAAAAAACCAAATTTAACGAACTTTTATTTGAAATTAAAAATTCTTCCAAGAATATGCTTAATATCGTTAATGATTTACTGGATGAAGCAAAAATTGAGGCGGGAAAATTTGTTCCCAACAAAAGTAAAGAAGATATAGTGGAATTGATAAAAAGGCAAGTTAAATTCTTTCAACCTTTGGCGGACCAGAAGTCTTTGTATTTAAGAGCAGATATTCCTAAAGAATCTTTTGAATTTAATTTTGACAATGACCAGGTGGCGCGCGTTTTGGCTAATCTTATTTCAAACGGGATTAAATTTACCAAAGAAGGCGGGATAACAATTAAACTTATTAAAAATGATAAGGCTATTCATGTTAGTGTAATAGATACGGGGTGTGGTATAAATGAAGAACAGAAGGAAAGATTGTTTAGTAAGTTTGAGCAAATCCGCAGTCCGGTTGACCCTTTGCAAAAGGGTACAGGTTTGGGGCTTGTTATTGCCAAAGGAATTATTGAAGCGCATGGAGGAAAGATGTGGGTTGAAAGCGATGGAAAAAATGGCGCCAGTTTTAATTTTACACTCTTGTTGTAAAGCCTATGAAAATTGATAAATCTATTTTTAAACCGTATGACATTCGCGGTGTTTATCCAAATCAGATAAATGAGTATACGGCTAAATTAATTGGCAGAGCTGTTACAGAGTTATTAAACCCAAAGCAGGCGGTTTTGGTTAAAGATGTGAGGATAGGCTCGGATAAGATATATCAATCTTTGATTGAAGGCTTATTGGAGGGGGGTTGTAATGTTGATTATTTGGGTGAAAGTACTACGGATATGATGTATTTTGCTGTGGGAAAATATGCCTACGACTTGGGAATTTCTGTAACAGGGTCGCATAATCCGCCTAACTACACAGGTATAAAAATTGTAACTAAAGGTGTAATACCTGTATCTGGAGACTCCGGGATTTTTGATATACAAGAAAAGGCTGCAGCTGGAAGGTTTAAAGAGGTTTCTACCAAAGGCTCTTACAAAGAAGTGAATTTGCGGAAAGATTACACCAACCATGTTTTATCCTTTATTGACTCATTAAGAATAAAACCTTTAACTTTGTGTGTGGATATTGGTAATGGCGCGGTAGGGGATGCGGCACAGGATGTTCTCTCAAAACTTCCCGTAAAGGTTCATTACTTGTTCAAAGAAAAAGACGGAAGTTTTCCTAATCATTTGCCGGACCCCTCTAAGGAAGAGAATGTTAGGTCTTTGAAGAAAAAAGTTTTGGAAACAAGAAGCGATTTGGGTGCGGCTTTTGATGGGGATGGTGACAGAGTATTCTTTATAGACGAAAAAGGCGATTATACAATAGGATATTTTCTAACTTGTTTGTTTTCGCGGATTTTGCTAAAGAAAAACCCGGGGGAAAAAGTTATTTATGACTCTCGTTTTAATTGGGCGATAATTGATACGGTTAAAAAATTTGGCGGGGTGCCTCTGCTTAATAAAGTTGGTCACGCTTTTATTAAAGAGAGGATGCGAAGCGAAAACGCTCTTTTTGCGGGGGAGAGCAGTTCCCATTTTTATTTTAGGAAAAATTTTTTCGCGGATAATGGGATAATTCCACTTCTCTTGCTTTTAGAATTAATATCTTCCGAAGGAAAAACTTTGAGTCAGCTGCTTTCATATTACAGAAAAAATTATATCTGGGCGGGGGAGTTTAGCACTGAAGTTAAAGACGCTGATATTGTTATGGATAAAATAAAGGCAATTTATTCTAATTATAAGGTGGATGAAACTGATGGGATAAGTATAGACAATGATAGAGAATGGAGATTCAATGTTCGTAAATCCAACACAGAGCCTTTAATTCGGCTTTGCGTTGAAGGGAAAAATCAGGAGCTTGTTAACAGAGTTGTAAAAGAAGTGTCCAAAATTATAAAATAACTTTATGATAACCGTTACTGCCAGAAAACTGAATGAAATGAAGAAGGTTCTTATGGACGAAACCGTTTTTGGTCCTTCTGAGATATATTTTGTGGTAAAAAACCCTCCGCAAAACATTACTATTCTTTTGCCAAACCTTTTAGGCAAAGAGTTTAACAAAACTTATGGTCATTATCATAAACCGCATTATCCCGAAAAATACACCCTGCTTTACGGCAAAGGCGCAGTTCTTATGCAAAGATTAAAAAACGAGAACGATTATTTTGGAGATATATCAAAAATTAAATTTGTTAAACTGAAACTAAATAAAGAGTTTCTAATCCCCAAAGGATTTGGACATAGTTTAGTAAATTTGGGCGATGTTCCTCTTATAACAAAGGATGATTGGAATGATAAGAACGCCAGCCATTTATACGAACCTATTACCACTAAGAGAGGTATGGGGTATTATGTGGTTAAAGGGGAAAACGGAGAAACAGAATTTGTTGAAAATTGTAATTATAATAATCTGCCTAAATTAATATGGTAAAAAATATTCTTTGGTTCAAAGAGATAACAAAAAACGACACCCCATTAGCGGGGGGGAAAGGCGCTAATCTAGGAGAAATGTTCCATTTAAATATCCCCGTTCCTAACGGTTTTGTTGTAACATCCTACGCTTATTATAAATTTTTGGATGAAAGTTCTTTGCGGCAAAAAATAAAAACAGAATTAGGCAAACTGGATGTGTCCGATTCGCAAAAGCTTCAAAGAGCTTCAAAAAATATCCAAACTGCTATACTACGCGCGAAAATGTCCAAAAATTTGAGAGATGCTATAAAGTTTTATTACCACAATCTTTGCGGACAAACGGATAAGCCGGTGGCAGTACGCTCTTCCGCTACAGCAGAGGACTTGCCGGATGCGTCTTTCGCAGGTCAGCAGGAAACCTTTTTGAATATGGTTGGGTATAAGGATGTTGTAAAGGCGGTACAAAAATGTTGGGCGTCTTTGTTTGAGGCAAGAGCAATTTTTTACAGGCAGGAGAAAAAATTTGACCATTTTAAGGTAGGTATCGCCGTTCCGGTACAATTAATGATTCAATCTGAAACTTCCGGGATAATGTTTACGATTAATCCCATTAACAACGATAAAAGTGTTATTTCTGTGGAAGCGGGTTTTGGGTTGGGTCAGCCTATTGTTTCGGGAGAAATAATTCCAGACCAATATCTAGTTTCAAAAAAAGATTTTACGATTATTAAAAAAGAGGTAGTTTCCCAGGAATGGCAGTTAACTAGAGCCGGAAAAATTAAAATATCCAAGATGCATAGAAAACAGCAGAAAATTAAGGACAAGATTGTTATAGAGCTTGCCAAATTTGGAGTAAAACTTGAAAACCATTACGGCAAGCCGCAGGATATTGAATGGGCTTTTGAAAAAGGCAAAGTGTACATAGTACAAACACGGCCTGTTACAACTCTTAATTTAAGGGCGGATATAACAGAGCTCAAGGTATCAGATAAAGAACCGCTTCTTGAAGGAATAGGAGCGTCTCCGGGGGCAGTAAGTGGAAAGGTGGTTATTTTAAAATCCCCTAAAGAACTAAACAGAATTAAAAGCGGGGACATTCTCGTAACCAAAATGACCAGTCCAGACTATGTTCCGGGTATGAAAAGAGCAGGGGCTATTGTAACAGATAAAGGGGGAAGAAATTCCCATGCCGCAATCGTTAGTCGTGAACTTGGCATTCCGGCAGTGGTGGGAACGGAGCTGGCGACAAAAATGCTTAAAACGGGGGAGGTGGTTACGGTGGACGGTTCCGCGGGAAAAGTGTATGAAGGGGATGAAAGCAAAAATATAGTAAAACTGCATATTGACAAAAAGTTCAGTTCTATGAAAACCGCCACTAAGGTGTATGTTAATTTGGCAGAACCAGAATTAGCATTAAGTGTGGCGCAAAGGAATGTGGAAGGAGTGGGGCTTTTGCGTGCGGAGTTTATGATAGCGCAGATTGGCAAGCATCCGCGGGCTTTTATTAAAGAGAATAATAAGGAGGAATTTATTAAAAAGTTGGCGGAAGGGGTAGAAACTTTTGCCAAAGCTTTTTACCCAAGACCCGTGGTTTATAGGGCTACCGATTTTAAGACGAATGAGTATAGAGACTTAAAAGGCGGGTATGAATTTGAAGCGAGCGAAGATAATCCGTTGATTGGTTTTAGAGGCGTAATCCGATATACCAATGATTCTGAAGTTTTTGAAATGGAGCTTAACAGTATTAAATATGTGCGCAATAAGTTAGGATACAAAAATTTGCATTTAATGCTTCCTTTTGTACGAACAGTGGAAGAGCTTTTGGAGGTTAAAAAGATTATAGCTTCTATTGGATTGCGCAGAAGCCACAACTTTAAGCTTTGGCTAATGGTGGAAATACCCGCAAATGTAATCCTGCTTGAAGAGTTTGTTAAGGCGGGCATTGATGGAGTTTCTATAGGGTCAAATGACTTGTCAATGCTTATCTTGGGTGTGGATAGGGATAACGAGAAAGTAGCGGGACCTGATAAAACAGAGATGAATCCTGCAGTTCTTTGGGCAATTGAGCAAACGGTTAAAAGGGCAAAAAAATTAGGGATAACCGCTTCTATCTGCGGTCAAGCTCCTTCGGTGTACCCAAAACTGGTTAAGGACCTTGTGAACTGGGGTATTACATCGGTTTCTGTTAGTCCGGATGCTATAGAAATTACGCGAAAATTTATTTACGACGCCGAGTACAACAAAATCCGTAAATGAAAAATATGCCTGTTATTAACGCGTTAGCTTCTAGAAAAATACTGGATTCAAGGTCCGAATGGACTATAGAGACTTCCTTAACTGTGAATGATGTTACCGCTATCGCCAGTGTTCCCGAAGGCACCTCGGTTGGTAAATTTGAGGCTAAAAGCCTATCAGTCCCCAACGCTTTGCAAAAAATCCGTAACATAGAATCGCATATTAAGGGGAAAAATTTTAATTCGCAAAAAGAGCTGGACGAATATTTATTAGAATTGGACGGGACGGCGGATAAGAGCAATTTAGGAGCAAATGTTATTTTATCAATTTCTCATTCTTTTGCTCGCGCGTTTTCCGCGTTAAAAAAAATTCCTCTGTATAAATACATTGCAGATTGCGAGGGAATGGGGACTCCTGCCACCAAACCAAAGATAATGATGCTCATATTTGAAGGGGGGAAACACGGCTCCTTCAACATTTCCATACAAGAATTTATGGTAGTTGTAGATTCTGTGGAGGAAGGGGATACAGTTTACGATTTGGCAAGAAAGACCCTTCTCTCAAAAAAACTTGAAGTGGAGGTAGGTTTAGAAGGAGCCTTTAGTCCGGTAGGATTTTCTAATGATGATATTTTGATATTTCTTTCAAGTTTAAGCAAATTTCCATTAGCATTAGATGTAGCGGCATCCTCAGTTTTTAATCAGCTTGATTTTGGAAGAATGCTGGAAAAATATAATATATTAAGCATTGAGGACCCCTTTGGGGAAGAGGAATGGAATAAATGGGCAGATTTTACAAGAAGTTATGGCGGAGAAATTTTAATTGTTGGGGATGATTTAGTGGTTACCAACGCAAGAAGAATAGATAAAGCAGTAAAAATGGGGGCATGCAATGCAGTGATAATTAAACCAAATCAAATAGGCACTTTAACGGAGACCTTACAGGCGGTTAAACTCGCCAAGGAAAACGGGTTTAAGACAGTGGTAAGCCACAGAAGCGGAGAAACTAACGATTCTTTTATTGCCGATTTAGCGGTAGGTATTGGCGCGGACTTTGTTAAATTTGGGTCCCCCTCTCGCGGGGAACGAGTAGCAAAATACAACCGCCTTTTAGAGATATTTTAAGTTTTAGGGGTCTGACCCCAAAGGGGTCAGACCCCTATAAATGCATTA
>PCQY01000023.1:0-1233 GCA_002770755.1 candidate division WWE3 bacterium CG23_combo_of_CG06-09_8_20_14_all_40_14 | reverse complement strand
TGAGCCTTACCTACAGTATTTTTATTTTATGAGTGAGAAACTATGAAGCGAGCCTCACAGAGGGGTGTTTCATTTTACTGCATACTGCGCGTAATCCTGCCCCAGCGGATTTTCTAGTGTAATTTCTTTTAGGATACTAAGCTTCTCAAAATATTTTCTTATCGCCCGCATACTGTTGCCGTGGCAGGAAACTGCCACATTAACATTATCCCTTCTCACTCTTCTTTTTAGCTCTTCGCAAAAGGGAAAAACCCTTTCATTTACATCCCTTAAACTCTCCCCTCTAGGAGGTCTAGTATCGTACCCCCTTCTATAAAATACTGCTTTAACAGGGTAAAGCTCCACTAGCTTTGTTTTGCTCTTTCCTGTTAAATCTCCATAATCCCTTTCTATAATTCTGTCATCCACCTCATATTTTATGTTTTTGTGATATTTGAGAGCGTACTTGGCGGTATCAATTGAACGGGATAGATGCGAAGTTATGCAAATGCCTATATCTTTATTTTTTAATTTATCTGCCAATATCTCGGCCTGCTTTATGCCTTTTTCTGTAAGTTTGCTGTCCCGATGTCCGGAATGAATTCGGTTTTTGTTATCAAAGGTTTCTCCGTGCCTGAAAACATATAGTTTGGGGCAATTATCTGAGTGTTCTTTTGGGAGCGCCCGCAACGATTTTCCCGGGCGCGCAATAGATTCTCTTGCGGCTTCATTTATCTGCTTAAAATGGCTTCCGTCAAATTTTTTCATAGGTTATTGTTTTTAGTTTATCATATTGATACTATGTTTTGTATGGATTTGAAAGAAATGCTTCCCGCCATTGGGTATGCGGGAATATTTTTTATAGTTTTTGCAGAGTCGGGTCTTTTAATAGGGTTTTTTCTCCCCGGAGACAGCCTTTTATTCACAGCAGGATTTCTGGCATCCCAAAATATTTTCAGCATAAAAGTTTTGGCGTTAATATGCTTTGCGGGAGCGGTTTTGGGAGACAGTGTTGGCTACGAATTTGGAAAAAAGGTAGGAAGAAAATTGTTTAAGAGAAAAGACAGTTTTCTGTTTAAAAAAGAAAATTTAGAAAAAGCGGAAAAATTTTACGAGAAGCACGGAAAAAAGACCATAGTCCTTGCCCGTTTTATTCCGGTAATAAGGACTTTTGCGCCCATAATTGCGGGAATTGGAGATATGCAGTATAAAACATTCATTTCCTATAATGTGTTTGGCGGTTTTTTTTGGGCG
>PCQY01000031.1 GCA_002770755.1 candidate division WWE3 bacterium CG23_combo_of_CG06-09_8_20_14_all_40_14 | reverse complement strand
TTCGGAGATAAAGATTGTATTTCTTTAAATCTTCTAATTGAAACATCTAAAAAATCTCGTTCCGTATCAATTCCAATAAATTTTCTTCCGCCAATCATCTCTGATGCTACTCCGGTAGTTGAACTTCCAGAGAACGGGTCAAGAATAGTGGCTCCTTGTTTTGTTGAGGCAAGAATAATTCTCTTTAATAGTTCAACTGGTTTTTGTGTTGGATGTTTTCCAAAAACTTTTTCCGACTTTTTAGGTGGATAAATTGCCCAAACCGAACGCATTTGCAGGTTTGGTTTCTTGATAAAATCTTCCGACCAATCTCCATTTTTCATCAGGTTGTAGTTGAAAAAATGTTTTGCATTTTTGTCTTTTCGCGCCCAAATTAAAGTTTCGTGCGATGCTGTGAAATAACGACAGCTCAAATTAGGTGAGCCGTTTGGCTTAAACCATGTAATATCATTCATAATATGGTATCCGAGAGATTGAAGAGCGTAACCACATTGATAAATTGAATGATATGTTCCGCTAACCCAAAGAGTGCCATTTGATTTTAAAACTCTTCTGCATGCTTCAAGCCACTTGTAGTGAAAATCATAATCATCTTTAAATCCTTTGCTTTTATCCCAATTGCCCTTATTGACGCTTACTCTTTTCCCGGCATGAAGAGAAAATCCACCATTGGAAAGATTGTATGGCGGGTCGGCAAAGACCATATCAATTGAGTTTGGTGGTAATTGATTCAGTATATCAAGACAATTTCCGTGATAAAGGACGAAGTCGTTGTTATTACTTTGAAAATAAGGACAGATTTTGTTCCATACGGCTGTCTTAAATTTAACAGAAGGCAAAACAAAGGTTTGGAGTGGCTGAATTGTTTCGCTAGTTTTTATTACATCAAACAAAACTCCTTGCAAAGAAAAATCTTGACCTCTTTTTACTATAATTGGTTGATAATTTTTATTTGCCGGTTGTAATCTTATTTGATTTTTTTCTTTATAAAAAGTTTTGAGCGTTGCCTCGTTTCCATTAAGAAGCGCGACCACTTTTTCTCCGTTCTCGGCTATATTTTGTTTTTTAATTAAAATAGTATCTCCGTCATTGATATTTTCATCAATCATACTGTCGCCCTGTACGCGCAGAGCATATACTTCGGTTGCTCGCGGTAATTTACTTTTAGGAACGACGATTGATTCTTTGTTTTCAATAGCTTCTATTGGTTGGCCAGCGGCAATAATGCCCAAGAGCGGGATTTTTACTAACGGTTCTTTTTCGGGAATACTAATTGCCCGCGCTTTATTTTTTATTTTTTCTAAATATCCAGCCTTTTTTAATTTAGAAATATAAAAATGTGCCGTTGAAACGGAAGCCATTTTAAAGTTCTTTTGTATTTCCGCGAGAGACGGAGCATACCCCCTTCTTTTTGAGTAAGTTTTCACGAAGTCCAAGATTGCTTTTTGTTTTTTTGTAATCATAAATTTAACTTCATTCTTATACTAATATAATAATAGAAAGAAAGTAGAAAATCAATGACGAAGTTATCCACAGCTAATATGGATTTTATAAATTCGCAAAATTACAAAAAAATACAGGTGTTTTGTATACACACCAAGCATAATGTAAGCCAGTCGTATGTTTAAAAATGATAATGACCTGAAAGAGCCGGATATTTATTATCGGTACATCGCAAAAAGCGAAAGAATAAAATATCCAGAACTTAAATTACTGCTTGACCAAATCAAAACAGAAGGAAGAAAAAGGAAAACCTGTATTGAAATTGATAGGCGATGTAAAACCGGTTTCTGTAGTCGTAGGCAAAAGTGGTAAAAAATCTGTTGGTGATATTGGTATGCAAATAACAGACGGTCCAAATGCCCCCACAATTAGATTAGAGGAAGAAGAAATTTTAGAAAAAAAATACAAACTTGATTATGACGCTTTAACCAATGGATTGCGTGCAAGATATACAAATTTCAAAAGCAACGATTGTCATCAAAAGTTCGGATTTTAACCAAAAGGCACCGCCAATTTTCAGAATTCAGATTTTGGGCGATTGTTGCCTCGCCCATTCAGCCCCCAATACGAAACTGTTTCAACTAGACGCATGAAAAAATAACCCGCTAAAGCAAACACAATTACTAACGGTACAGAAATTTGTGTACCTGCAATTGAAGTACTCGCAACTATTCAAATAATTTCAAACTAATCCCTGAGCAATCATGCTGTCTGCAACTCTTTTAAATCCGGCAATGTTAGCACCGGCAACATAGTCTATAGATTCGCCTCTATTACCATACTCTAGAATTTTACCGTGTATTTCAATCATTATTTTTTTAAGATTTTGATCAACTTCTTCTCTCGACCATTGAACCCTAGCGCTGTTCTGGCTCATCTCTAAACCGGAAACAGCAACTCCGCCAGCATTTGAAGCCTTCCCTGGAGAAAAAAGGATTTTATTTTCCTTGAAAATATCAATGGCTTCAGATGTACTGGGCATATTAGCGCCCTCGCCAACCAAAACAATTTCATTTTTTACAAGAGCCATCGCGTCTTCTTTGTTTATTTCATTTTGAGTGGCGCAAGGCAAGGCGATGTCAGCTTTAATTGACCATGGGTTTTCAGAATCTAGATATTCAACATTATATTTGTTTGCATAATCTTTTATTCTGCCTCGTTTTACATTTTTTATTTGTTTAAGATGCTCAAGTTTTTCTTGAGTAATACCATCTTTATCATAGATTGTTCCTGCCGAATCGGACATAGTCAATACTTTAGCGCCTAATTGTATCACTTTTTCAGCGGCATATTGAGCCACATTGCCAGAGCCGGAGATAATAACTTTTTTGCCATTAATGCTGTCATTTTTAGCCCGCAACATTTCTTCTACAAAATAAACCAGCCCATAGCCGGTAGCTTCGGTGCGGATATTACTTCCGCCCCAGGGCAGCCCTTTGCCGGTTAAAACACCAGAAAAGTCTTTAGTTAGTTTTTTATACTGTCCAAAAAGATAACCGATTTCCCTGGCACCAACTCCAATATCTCCAGCTGGCACATCTATATTTGGACCGATATATCTATATAACTCAGACATAAAACTCTGAGAGAATCTCATTACTTCAGAATCTGATTTACTATGAGGATCAAAATCGCTCCCTCCTTTTCCGCCACCCAATGGCAACCCGGTAAGACTGTTTTTAAAAACCTGTTCAAATCCTAAAAATTTTAAAACACTCAAATTAACAGTTGGGTGGAAACGCAGTCCTCCTTTATAGGGACCGATAGCGCTATTAAATTGAATTCTATAACCTCTATTGACTTTAATCTCCCCATTATCATCAACCCAAGGCACTCTGAAAATGATTGTTCTTTCTGGTTCAACTAAACGCTCTAAAATTCGGTTTTCGAGATAAATCTGGTTAGCGTTTAAAAAATCCTCCAAAGAAACGGCAACCTCCTCAACCGCTTGTATAAATTCCGATTCATTATTGTTTCTCTGTTTTACATATTCAATAAAAGATTTTGCGTTGAATTTCATAATTTGCAGGAATTACTCCAAAGAAAAATATTTGGAAGCAAAGGACGAGGCTTTATCAAGTACCGTCTCCGGCGGAGTATTCACATAAGTTAAATGTTTTTCTAAAACACCTCTCACCTTCTCTGCATCCTTTTTGTCCAAAATCATATAAAGCCTGCCGGGGTAATACTTTTTTGTGTCCACATTCAAAGTTGTTCTCCCACCTTTTTCCGTAAAGAAAAAAACCTTTAGCTCTTCGTAAGAATAAAATTTCCCGCCGCAATAATTTATTCCTTTAGCCGTTATTTTATGAGAAACATCCTCCGGCTCAATTGCCGATAAGGCGTACATCAAAAAAGCAAGCGCCACTATAACCGCAATTAAAACATATTGCCCAGAAAGAGCTGAAAGGAGAGATACCACCAAAATAACGGTTGCCACAGTGGTGAAAAACCTGCGGTCCCGCTTTTTAAAAACTCTGCTCGGAGATGTCCAAACAAACAACTCCTCCTCCCTAGTTTTGGGTTTTGCAACGGCAGTAGATTTCTCCATATTGAAAATAATAGTACTACATCCCAAAATACCAAACAAGGGGAAAGCATATTTGATATACTATAATTGTGACTGCCCAAAAGGAGTATTACCAACAATCAGTAAAGGAAATTTTCACTACATTAAACACTACTAATAATGGCTTGCGCACACATCAGGCCGGAAAACTGCTTTCCGCGCATGGCCCAAATTTACTGCCGGAACAAAAACCCCCTTCCCCAATCGCGGTTTTTCTATCCCAGCTAAAAAGCCCCTTAATAGGAATTCTAATTTCCGCCGCCTTTATAACCGTGTACTTAAAGGATTTCGTTGATTTCGCCGTTATAATTTTCGCCGTTTTCATAAACACTGTCCTAGGATTCATTCAAGAATATAAAGCGCAAAAAGAAATTTATTCATTAAAAAATTTGTTCACCCAAACCGCAAAAGTATTTCGGGGAGGAAAAATAATTGAAATCCCCGCAAGATACCTTGTGCCAGGGGATATTATTCTTTTGCAGGCGGGGCGCAAAGTACCCGCAGATGCAAGAATTATAAAAGAAACCTATCTTAAAATTAACGAGTCTACTTTAACAGGTGAATCCGCCGCTGTTCAAAAAACCTCCTCTTTGCTTGCCGCCACAAAAATTTTAGCTGAAAGAAAAAACATGGTCTTTTGGGGAACCTTTGTCGTGGGAGGTTCCGCGCAGGCGATTGTTGTTGGAACAGGATTAAACACCGAAATAGGAAAGATCGCCCAAAGCATACGAGAAACCAAAGAAGACCCCACACCTCTCCAAAAAAAGCTTTTTGCATTAAGCAAATCTTTATCTCTTCTAGTTGTTGGCATAGCGGCACTTGTATTCGCAATAGGGGGGTTTTCTGGCGTTCCTTTAATTGAGATGTTTAAAACCTCCGTGGCGCTTGCCGTTGCCGCCATTCCCGAAGGTCTTGCCGTTTCCCTAACGGTAATACTCGCAATAGGTATGCAAAGAATATTTAAGAAAAAAGCGCTAGTGCGAAAACTTTTGGCGGCAGAAACATTAGGCTCTGTAACCACAATTTGCACCGATAAAACCGGCACTTTAACGGAAGGCAATATGCGGGTGGTTAATTGGAAACTTACCGACCTTTCCCAAACCTTAAAAGCAAGCGTGTTGTGCAATGACCTGCAAAACCAAACGGAAGTAGCTATTTGGGAAAAAATGCGCTCAATAGACAACTTTGACCCCCAAAGGGTGGTGGAAAAGTACAAAAGGTTAGCGGCTATACCCTTTGGTTCCGAAAGAAAATATATGGCAGTTTTAATAAAGGAAAACGAAGAATCTTTAATATATGCAAAAGGCGCTCCCGAAAAAATGATTAACTGGTGCAAACTTTCTTTCAAAGAAAAGGAGGCGTGGCTATCTATTTCAAACAAATGGGCTAACAAGGGGTTAAGAGTTTTGGCGCTGGCGTACAAAAAACCCGCTCCAAAAACTCAAACTTTAACGGAAAAAATGTCAAAAGATTTTTTGCATAGCCACATAGAAAAAGGTTTTACATTTTTGGGCTTAATTGCTCTAACCGACCCAGTGAGAGCGGGAGTAAAGGAAGCCCTTGTGGAATGCAAAAACGCGGGAATAAGAACCGTTGTTATAACAGGGGATTTCAGATCCACCGCCCAAGCGGTTATGCAGGAGCTTGGCATTAAAGTTTCAGCTGCGGAAATTATGGAAGGCGAAGAGCTTGCAAACATAAGCGAAGCGGAACTTAAAAAGAGGGTATTAAACATAAAGTTATTTGCGCGCGTAACACCATCGGACAAATTAAAAATCGTAAGCGCCCTCAAAAGTTTGGGGCAGGTGGTGGCTGTAACCGGAGACGGCACAAATGACGCCCCCGCCCTTAAAATTGCGGATATAGGAATAGTTGTAGATAATGCTACGGAAGTGGCAAGAGAAAATGCGGATATGGTGCTTTTAGACAGCAATTTCAACACAATTGTAAAAGCGGTTGAGGAAGGAAGAGCCATTTTTGACAACATAAGAAAGGTTGCTCTTTATCTTTTAAGCGACAGTTTCAGCGAAGTGTTTCTAATTACTGGGGCGCTCTTACTCAAACTACCCCTGCCTCTTACCGCAGCGCAAATTCTTTGGATAAATTTGGTAACAGACGGCTTCCCAAACCTTGCTTTAACGATAGACCCCAAAAGGTCAGCTTTAATGAAAGAGCGTCCAAGAAAAGAAAGCGAGCCTTTGTTAAATTCCGAAATTAAACTGCTGGTCTTTATCATAAGCTCTGTAACGGGATTAAGCGCTTTGGCAATTTTTTCGTTTTTTATAAAAATCTCAAACGATGTCGCTTTATCCCAAACCCTCGTTTTTGCAATTCTCGGCATAGATTCCCTGCTATATGTTTTCTCTTGCAAAAACCTTAGGAAACCGCTTTTTAAGGACAAAACCGCTTTCTCAAATAAGGCGTTGTTGGTAGCGGTAGGAGGAGGAATATTTTTGCAGTTAATAGCGCTATACGCACCCTTCTTCAAAAAATTTATGGGGCTTGTCACCTTAAATTTCTATCACTGGCTGATTGTGCTTATTACTTCCTTTTTAGTTATACTTATAATAGAAGGCGTGAAAGCGCTATATCATAGATGGGCAACCGAATAAAATTTTATGGATTATAAAGCTTTAAGAGAAAAAATGGTGGGGGAGCAGTTAAAAGCGCGAGGAATAAAAGATGAACGCGTTCTAAACGCATTCTTGGATATCCCAAGGGAAATTTTTGTCCCGCAGAGTTTTGCCAATCAAGCTTACGCAGATAGCCCTATACCTATAGGAGAAAACCAGACGATCTCCCAGCCATATACCACTGCCTTTATGACAGAGCTTTTAGAACTTAAAAGCGGGGATACCGTTCTGGAAATAGGCGCGGGCTCCGGTTACGCCGCTGCTATTCTGGGAAAGTTATGCAAACAAGTTTATACCGTTGAGGTTATAACAGTTTTGGCTGTAAAAGCGCGGGATAAATTGAAACGGCTAAATATCTCAAATGTTACTGTTATAATAGGAGACGGCAGTATAGGACTTAAAGATAAAGCCCCTTTTGACGCAATTGCAGTAACCGCCGCCGCGCCAAAAGTCCCAAACGCCTTAATCAGCCAACTGAAAATTGGAGGAAGACTCGTTGTTCCTGTGGGGAATAATTTTTTACAGAAAATGGTAAAAATAACGAAAACCGAGCAAGGTACAAAACTTGTAACCTGCGGAACTTTTAGATTTGTTCCTCTTATTGGAAAAGAAGGGTGGAAAAAAGTATTGATTTAACGGCAGGTATTTGGTGAAATGAGAAGGTAAGAATTTAAGCGGAGAATCCTGTCTTCGATCGCGGAGTTTAAACGGACTTTTGCGTAACCCCTATCTCGGAGAGAGAGCTGGGGACCTGCGTGTCGCCCAAACCGGGGGTCACCTACCGGACCCTCCCCCCTTGAGGACAGGATCCTCCGCTCTTAAAATTATGCAAAAACATCCTGAAACTTCTTGGGACTTAACAACAATTATTCCAAAAGAAGCTTCTCTTGAAAAAGAAAAACAAAAAGTGTTTTCCAAATCCTATGAGTTTATAAATAAATGGAAAGGCAGGGAAGATTATTTAAAAAGCCCGGATACTTTGAAAGAAGCGCTTTCAGATTATGAGGGCTGGCTTGCGTTTTATGCAGGGGGAGGAAACCCGGGATATTACATAGGGTTAAAACATTCATTAGACCAAAGGAATTCCAAAATAAAAGCCGCACTTGCCAAAATAGAAGAACAAACTGTAAAAATAGAAAACGATATCCAATTTTTTGAATACCGCCTCTCAAAAGTTCCTCCGAAGCAACAAAAGATATTTCTGAAATACCCCCCTCTAAAAAGATACAATCATTTCTTAAAAAAACTTTTTGAAAACGCTAAATACCTTTTATCCGAGAAAGAGGAAAAAATATTAAACTTTACACACAAATCATCCTACTCAAATTGGGTGCAAATGACTTCAAGCCTCCTTTCAAAAGAACAGGCTATGGTAAAAGACGAAAAAGGAAAAAAACGAAAGGCAACCCTTCCTGAAATAACAAGTTTTCTAAACAGCCCCAATAAAAATGTGCGGGATACCTCCGCCAAAGCCTTTAATAAACTGCTTGCCAAAAATGCGGATATTGCTGAAAACGAAATGAACTCAATACTCCAAAGCAAAAAAATTATAGACGAATTAAGAGCCGTACCAAGACCTGACCTTATAAGACACCTTGAAGACGATATTGAAACAGAGGTAGTGGACACCTTAATTAAAAGTGTGGCAGATAATTTCTGGCTGGCTCATAAATATTACGAACTCAAATCAAAACTTCTGAAAGTGAAAAAACTTAAATACCACGAAAGAAATGTGGAGTACGGAAAAATAAATGTCATGTTCAAATACGAAGGAACTGTGGAATTAATCGGCAAAGTTCTTCGCACCCTAAATCCTCAATTCTCGGAGATTTTTTCGGATATGGTAGATAACAGACATATTGATGTTTATCCAAAACTCGGAAAAACCGCCGGGGCTTTTTGCGCGGGAGGGCTTATCAGCCAGCCAACTTTTATACTCCTTAATCACACAAACCGGTTCTCAGATGTTTTGACGCTCGCCCACGAAACGGGACATGCTATACACAATTTCCTAAGCAAGAAAACGCAAACTCCTGTAAATTACGAGATTTCTCTTGCTACTGCCGAAACGGCAAGCACTTTTGTAGAAGATTTTATCGTTGAGGAACTTTTAAAAACCACCGACCCAAAGAATAAACTTGCAATAATAATGCATAAATTAAATAGCGATATATCCACAATCTTTAGACAAACCGCCTGTTACAAATTTGAGCTGGAACTGCATAAAAATTTTAGGGAAAGAGGATACCTTTCCAAAAGCGAAATCGGAAAGCTATTTCAAAAAAATATGCGCGCTTATATGGGAAATTTTGTGGAGCAGTCCCCCGGCAGTGAAAATTGGTGGGTTTATTGGAGCCACATCCGCTCTTTTTTCTATGTATATTCCTACACCAGCGGGCTGCTAATCTCCAAAAGCCTGCAAAGTATGGTAAAAGAAAACCCAAAAAACATAGATAAGGTAAAAAAATTTTTGTCCGCGGGCAGTTCAAAATCTACATACGAGATTTTTGAGAAGCTGGGAATAGACATAACAGATAAAAATTTCTGGCTTATAGGCATAAGGGAGGTAGAAAATCTTTTAGAAATTGCAAATAATCTCGCGCAGAAATTATAAAAGAGCCACCACCTGTTCATTGAATTATTTTTTATTTTTTACATTCTACAGAGAGGAAGGCGAGGGCCTAATCTTAAAACTATGGCGATTAAAAAAGAATTAAAATTTCCCAAAGGCTTTTTGTGGGGAAGCGCAGTAAGCGCGCATCAAGTTGAGGGTAATAATGTTAATTCCGATTGGTGGGAATGGGAGCAAAAAGGCGGGGGAAAGGAACACTCAGGAACAGCCTGCAACTTTTACAACAGATACGAGGAGGATATAAAAATTGTTAGAGACTTAAACCAAAATGCTTTCCGTCTATCTTTGGAATGGGCAAGAATAGAACCTGGTATGGGGGAGTTTTCCAAAAAGGAAATGGAGCACTATAGAGAAATTCTAAAATCCTTAAAGGATAAAGGAATAACTACTTTCGTTACTATTCATCATTTTACAAATCCTATTTGGTTTGCCAACCTAGGAGGCTGGGAAAATTGTAAATCCTCAAAGTATTTCTCCCGTTATGTAAAATACTGCGCCCACCATTTTGAAGACTTAGTGGATCTTTGGATTACGGTGAACGAGCCCACCGTTTATGCGGGACAATCGTATCTTCTTGGATTATGGCCCCCTCAAAAGAAAAATTTTCTGCGGGCATGCCGTGTATTTCTTAATATGATAGAGGCTTACAATAAAACATCCCTTTCTTTAAAAAAACCGCACGGAATAGCCCACAACATACCGAGATTTACAGGTTCTAAAAACCCATTGGATCTCTTACTCGCAAAATCTCTTAACTTTATTTTTTTAGATATTCCCATTTTGCTATGCTTAAAAAAGCAGGATTTCATCGGTGTAAACTACTACTCGCAATTTAAAATAAAAAATGGAAAATTTTCTTTTGACTACTTGCTGGGAAGAACTGATATGGAATGGCCCATTGCTCCAGAAGGGCTTTATAAAATACTGCTTAACTTAAAAAAGTACAAAAAACCTATTTACATAACCGAGAACGGATGCGCCGATTCGCAGGATAAAATACGAAAATTTTATATCAAGGAACATCTAAAAGCGGCGCATATGGCTATTGAAAATGGAGTGGATGTTCGCGGATATTTTTATTGGTCCTTAATAGACAATTTTGAATGGCATTGGGGATTTAAACCAAGGTTTGGATTGGTAGAGATAGATAGAAGAAACAACCTTAAAAGAAAAATTAGAAAAAGCGCTAAATGTTATTCTAAAGTATGCGAAGAAAATCTAATGAAACCATGACCATTGCCCAAGCGAAAAAAATTTTAATACTCTCCATCCGTTGGACGGTTCCCGTCCTTGCAATATCCTTTATCTCCTTAGTAACGCTTGCTCTTTCATCAAAACCAAAAGGCGATATGGAGTACGGAATTACCTTCTCCCACAAGTATGCAAAGGAGCTGGATTTAGACTGGAAAGAAGCTTATCTTAATATACTGAATGAGCTTAAAGTTACAAACATACGGCTTGTGGCGTATTGGGATGATATAGAAAAAGAAAAAGGCGTTTACGATTTTAGCAATATGGATTTTCTGCTTAAGGAAGCGGAAAAAAGGCAAGTTAATGTAATTTTAGCGCTGGGAAGAAAACTGCCGCGATGGCCCGAATGCTCGGAACCCACTTGGGCAAAGAAAGAAGGCGAAGATTTTATTAAAACACGGCTTTTAATTCTTATTCCAAAAGAAATAGAGCATTTCAAAAAATACCAAAGCATAAAATATTGGCAGGTGGAAAACGAACCTTTCTTCCCTTTTGGAAACTGCCCAGCAATGATGAGCCAAGATTTTGTTAAAAAAGAGGTGGATATTGTTAAATCTATGGACGCAAGACCTGTAATCGTATCTGACAGCGGGGAAGGGGGCGCGTGGATATTTTCTTATTCCATTTCCGACTATTTGGCAATATCCATATATAGAAAAGTATGGCTTTCTTTTTGGGGATATTTCAACTGGCCTTTTCCAGCAGAAAGTTATAAAGTTAAAGCCGCCCTGCTTAATATCCCTCTTGAAAAGATATTAAATACCGAGCTTCAAGCCGAACCGTGGTCTAATACATCTATACTTAAAACTCCCGAGAGCGAATTGCAGAAAACTATGACACATCAGGATTTTATAGAAATAATAGAATACGCCAAAAAAACTGGGATAACTAAAACCTACCTGTGGGGAGCGGAATGGTGGTACTACAAAAAGCAAAACGGAGACGCGTTCTATTGGGAAACCGCCAAAAAATTGTTTAACAACCTTTAATCAGGTTTTAAGCTCCAGCTTTAAATATAACCCCCAAACCGCAAACAGCACTGCCAAAAGTATCCACTGAGTAGACGCTAACACTACATCTGTATAAAAAGAGCCTATTCCTGCAAAGACTGTGCAAATGATTGACAACGCCATAAAAAGCGCCGAAATACTTTTCTTATCCGCGAACGAAAGCTTTGTCAAATTTATCACCTCCTTTTTCCTATTCTAAGTAGTCTTTCAACTTCTTGCTTCGTGAGGGATGCCTTAATCTTCTTAAAGCTTTGGCCTCTATTTGCCTAATACGCTCCCTCGTTACTCCAAACTCCTTTCCCACCTCCTCAAGCGTTCTGGACTTGTTGTCTTTAAGGCCAAATCTCAACTCCAAAACTTTCTGTTCCCGTTCATTTAGAGTGTGCAAAACTTCGCCAATCTGCCCCTTTAGAAGCTCATAGCTAGCAACATCCTCTGGAGATTTTGTTAACTCATCGGGAATAAATTCTTTAAGGGCACTGTCTTCATCTTTACCAACTTTGGCTTCTATGGAGGTGGGCTCCTGAGAAATTTTAACAATCTCCAAAGCTTTCTTTTTATCAATCCCCATTTCTTTAGCGACCTCTTCCGGCTTAGGGGGTCTTTCCAACTCCTGCTCAAGTTTTCTTTCAATTCTTCTGAATTTATTTATGGTTTCAATCATATGAACTGGAATCCTAATGGTACGCGCTTGGTCGGCAATTGCTCTGGTTATAGCCTGCCGTATCCACCATGTGGCATAGGTAGAAAATTTAAAGCCTCTCCGCCATTCAAATTTTTCAACCGCGCGCATTAATCCAACATTTCCTTCCTGTATAAGATCCAAAAAGGTGAGTCCCCGACCAATGTATTTCTTAGCAATAGAAACAACCAGCCTCAAATTAGATCTAATAAGTTTTTGGCGCGCCGCCATCTCATCTTTTTCTATCCTTTTGGCAAGGTCCACTTCCTCCTCCCGCGTTAAGAGTTTAATCTTTCCTATCTCTCTAAGATACATTCTAACCGGGTCGGTGGTGATATCTTTATCCAAAGCGGCTACTATTTCTATATCTTTTTCATCCGACACCGCCGATTCTTCTTCGGGAGCATAGGTATCCAAAACATCTATACCCTCATCAATAAAACGGGAATATAATTCGTCTATTTGCGCTATATTGTTTTCAGCATTGGGAAAAGTTTTTAATATATCCTCTTGAGTTATAAAACCAGTTTTCTTTCCCTCGGCAATCAGCTTTTTTATGTTTTTCTCAAATTCTGGATTGTTCATTTAGTAACCTTTTTTGACAACCTCAAAAACTCCTCCTGCAATTCCGAAACTAGTCTTTTATCTGACCTTTTCTCCGCCTGTTTCAATAGATAGCTCACTTCCCGCATCTTTCGGCGCAAAGTTTCCTTGTTTATTATATCAAATATCTTTTTTATTTCCTTCTCCAAATAAGCTTCGTCCTCCTCTAAGAATTCCAAAACTGGGAGCTCCATTAAATGGAGTTTCTCCACCAGCTCATTTTCGTGAGGAGAAAGTTTTAGACAAAAATTTCTTAATAAAAAACGCTCCTTGCTCAACAGATAATCCTTCAATTTAACAAAAACCGCATTGGCTATCTCCTGTGTAAAATCATCGGAAGAAAGCTTATAAAGCGTTTTCTGAGCAAGCTCTTTAGGAGAGCTTAAAATCAGGGCTAAGATATATTCCTGAGAAGAAATTTTAGGAGAACTAACTTTTTTTTCTAGGGAATAGCTCCTCCCCGCGCCGAAATTTGTTCCATACTTTTTTAAGGATTGGACGATGGTTTCCTCCGAAACATCCAGCAAATCTGCAAGTTCCTTAATATAGTGGGCTTTATGCACCGTATGGGTTATCTCTGAAATAATAGGAAGCAGGAAATCTGCCGCTTTTTTCTTTTCAAGAGCATCCTTCACATTGTGCCTTTTTTTGGCATATTCAAAATAAAAATCATATACCGAAGCGGCAGACTCTAAAGCTTTTCCAAAGTACATCTTATCTTTTCGTACCGCCTCATCCGGATCTTTGAATGCATCAGAAAGAATTCCCACTTTTACATCCATCCCCGCACTTTGCGCCAAATTCAGCGCCCGTTTGGATGCCTCAATACCGGCGGTATCGGTATCATAAAAAATAATTAAAGTATCGGTAAACCGCTTGAGCAAACTTAACTGCCCCGATGTTAAACTGGTTCCAAGCGAAGCCACCACATTCTTAAAACCTTCCTGAAAAGGCGTTATGGCATCAAAATAACCTTCCACCAAAATCGCCTCTTTCTTTTTTTTAATTTCACTTCTTGCCAAATCCAAATTATATAAAAAGCGCTCTTTCTTAAAAACCAAGGTTTCCGGGCTATTCAAATATTTCGGTTCAGAAGCGCCCAAACTTCTGCCGGAAAAGCCCACCACTTCACCGCGTTCGTTTCTTAAAGGGATTATAAGCCTTCCTCTAAAACGGTCGTAAAAACCTTTGTTATTATCTTTTGGAACAACAAGACCGGATGCGGCAATCAAGGATATGTCATAACCTCTTTTCAACAAAAATCTGATCAACCCGTCCCAAGAATTGGGGGCGTAGCCTATTTTGTAAATATCTATAGCGGCATCTTTTATATCTCTATCCTTTAAGTAGGCAAGAGCTTTTTTTCCGAATTTGTGGTTTTTTAGAATATACTGAAAATACTCAGCAGCTAAACTATTTAATTCCAAAATTTTTTTTGCTTTCATTTCATCGGGGGAGCGGGTAAAGGCGCTTGTTTTTAACGCGACCCCCGCCTTCCCCGCAAGAAATTCGAGAGCCTGCCTAAACTCAAGTCCTTCTATTTCCTGAACAAATCTTATGGAATCCCCTCCTTTATCACAGCCAAAGCATTTAAAAATTTGAAGCTCTGGAGACACCATAAAAGAAGGGGTATTCTCCTTATGAAATGGACACAGCCCTTTATAATTTTTTCCGCCTTTCGTTAAAGGCACATATTCGTTAATTAAATTAACAATATCAACACGGGATTTTATCTCCTTAATTGTATCTTCCATATACCTTTATTTTATCACGGATTCACGGACGGGGTTTTCTAATAGTTTAAGTAGTTTCTATACGCGGGACAGATTTTACTAAAATCGCAGTAACGGCAATGCTGTCCCGCTTTCGGCTCAAAAGAGGAGGTTCTAATGGATGTTATAACTTCATCTATTGCGCCTTTTTCTTTCTCCAAATCCTTTTCTGTTCTTGCGGTATTAATTTTTACATTGTCCTCAATAAAATACAGGGCAAGCGTTTTGGCTGTTATACCAAAACAATCTTTCGCCGCCATAGCGTATATGGTTAACTGCTCATTTTTATCCACAAAATTTTGGTTTTTGAGGCTTCCCGTTTTATAATCAATTATTTCGTATTCTCCGTTCTTATAATCTATACGGTCTATAAAACCCAGGAGAGGCACCTCAAATTTTGTTAGTTTAAACTTTTCCTCAATAAATTTTGGAACGCCAAAGTTACCTTTTCTAGTTTTGACATAATTTAAAAGCATTTCTTTTCCCTGCTCCCGCCTTTTTTTTATATGCGCAGAGTTTTCGTAGCCAAGCGGTATAAAAGCCTTCTCAAATATTTTTAGTATGTCCAAATCCCCTGTTAAACTGCCCTTCCTTTCCTGGGTATGGAAAATTTTTAAAGTGTTATGAATGCTTTGCCCAAAGGTAAGAGCGTGGCTTGGTTTGGTGGGCATTTTTAGCACATATCTATATTTATACTGCAAAGGGCATTGATTATAAGTATTTATTTGGCTATAGCTCATATAGGTTGGGGCAAAAGCGTTCTCTTTTTCGGGGTAAGGATATTTCTTATATTTAGTATTCTGGAACAAAGGCAGTCCTTCAGTTGGTTTTCCCGGCAAAGAAATTTCCAACTCGTTAATAAAAACGGAAGGTTTTTTATCCTTTACCCCACCATAATTTTTGGCATAGGTTAAGTATAGAAAATCTTTTGCTCTAGTCATCCCCACATAAAAAAGGCGGCGTTCCTCTTGGATGTGGTAATCCCCGATAGGCAGGGTTTCTTTAATTAAGCCTTCCGGAATTTCAATAGGATCGCGGCGATTTCGTGTTGGGAATCTGTCGCTTGTTAGATTAACCATAAAAACCACGGAAAACTCCAGCCCTTTAGAGCCGTGCACAGTTAAAAGGTTAACGGTGTCTATATCTTCCAAAACCGCCTGGGCAGGATTTTCCCCAGCAGGTATCATTACATCCAAAAACTCCACAAAAGAGTTTATGGACGAAGCTTTTTCACTGCTTTCATAATTTTTAATATACCTGAAAAACAAATTTAAATTGTTTGTTTTTAAGGTGTTTTCTACATTCTCGTTTTCCAATAGTTTTTCGGGGTATTTTGTATTTACAATAAAATTGTACAAAACTGCGCTTACAGAGTTTTCTTTGGAGGAATTCATCGCCATCTCAACTTCTTTTGTTATAAAGGAGAAGTATTCCCTTTCTTTTATACTTTCCCACAAAGTAATATTTTTATATTTTGACGAATTTAACGCCGATAAAATATTTTGGGGGTTATAATCCAGTATCTCGCTGTTAAGAAGCCCATAAAGGGACGCACTGTCGGAGATATCCTGGCATACTCTTAAAAAATTTATTAATTGGCTTACCTCAGGCTGATTAAAAAGACCGCGATTGCCAATTATTTGGTAGGGAATGCCATATCTCTTAAGCGCCCACACAAAATTGTCTAAGTGGTTGTTTGCCCTTGCTAATATAGCAAAATCTTTGTAGGAATAGTTTTTGCTTTTTATAAGTTTTCTTATTTCCTCAACCACCATTTCCGCCTCTTCCTCCCCCGTTTGGGCAAGCAGGATTTTTGGGGGATGCCCCTTTTCTCTCCTTTCGCTTGTTAAATTTTTGCTAATGCCAAGTTTTGATTCTAATGTGTCGGGATTATTATGTTTTATAAGTTTATATGCCCCACCAAGAATATTTTGGGTTGTTCTGTAATTTTTAAGAAGGTACACGCTTTCTGCGTTTTTATATTTCCCCATAAAATCCAAAATGTTTGAGATAGCGGCACCTCTAAATTTGTAAATGGACTGGGAATCGTCTCCCACAACCATCAAATTAGGCTTATCTTTTGGGGGCGCCAAAAGCTGTATTATCTCAAACTGCGCGAAGTTGGTGTCTTGAAATTCGTCCAAAAGAATATATTTAAATTGGTTTTTATACCGGCTTAGAATTGAAGGGCGCTCTTTAAAAAGCTTTATAACCCAAAGTATTAAATCTCCAAAATCCATAAAGCTTTCTTTTATTTTTATTTGCTGATAAATTTGGTAAGCGGCAGACAACTCTCCCCACCGCCCATCTTCCTCTTTAGAAGAGTTTAATTTTTTGCGCCATTTTTCAAAATCTTTCGGGTAAACCTCCTCATCTTGAAGGCGGGAAAAAAATGTGAGGATGGCGTCTATAAATTTTACAGGGTTTCCCAAAGGCAGAAAATATTTAAGGTTAAGGTTAAAAAGATTTTTTTTAACAAGCGCGAAGCTTTGGGGTTTGGTTAAAATAATATATTGGGGGTCAAGCCCTATTTCTAAGGCCTCCTCCCGCAGAAGTCTGTCGGCAAAAGAGTGAAAAGTGGTAATCCACGGCTCTTCGTAACCTAAAGGCATTATTTTATCCACCCTTCCAAGCATTTCATTTGCCCCTTTTTCTGTAAAGGTTAAGGCTAATATCTCTTTTGGTTTAGCAAGATTATTGGATATTAAATATTTTATTCGCTCAGTTATAACGCGGGTTTTGCCTGTTCCCGCCCCGGCAACAATCAGAATAGGTCCATTCTTATGCTCTACTGCCTCTTTTTGCTTTTGATTTAGGACAATTTTTTCATCCTGGTTCATAAGTGAAGTATAACATTTTATGATAGCACCGGAATCTAAAGTTGAAACCATTGACATCCGGGACTTCTATGTAAATGTAACCCTGCCTAAAAGGGTGTAGAATAAGGATATGCCAAAGTTTTTGTACACACTCTTTTTACTTTTTTTTGGAAATGTCCTGTTCTTTTTATACATTCTGCTCTTTGTACCACCTCAAAAGCCACTTGCCATCTTATTGTTTTTTGGCAGTCTGCATTTACTTTTATCTCTTTTCGCATCTCTAGCTCTTTTCTTGGCAAACTACAAAAAATACAAAAAGTTTAATATGCCAAATATAATTTTCAGAAGAATGTTCAGAAGAATCTTTATTTTCATAGCTTTATTTATCGGCATTAAGGTGATGAAAACTTTTTCTGTACATAGCCTATTAAATACCAGTGTTTTCTGCCTTTTTATCGTAGTAGTATATTTGCTAACGGAGTTGAGAAATCGCCTACCATCTCACAGCGCCATCTGATAAAATAGTTATAATGCCAATGAACGAGGAACAAACAGCGCATCGTCAACACCCGGTACCCCAAAACATTATGAGTGTTGAGTTTAAACTTGTAGGGGACCTCACTGTCCGCCAGTTTATGTATTTAATAATTGGGGGGATAACGGTATATCTAGCATTAATTTCAAAAATCTCTTTTCTGTGGAAAGCCATTTTAATTGTTTTCGGCGGGCTCGGAAGCTTAGCCCTTGCCTTTGTGCCCCTTGGAGACAGAGGATTAGACCAGTGGATTAAAAATTTTATAAAAAGCATTTCCACCCCCACGCAGAGAGTATGGCAAAAGGCCTTGGAGTCACGGGAGTATTTTTTGGCGGATTACGCCGACTCTTTGAGAAAAGAGGTAGTTGCGCTCGCTCCAGCCAAAAGCAGAAAAGCTATAACGGATTATTTAGGGGGTTTTCCCGCGCCAGCAGGAACCTTTATGGACAAAAGGGAGGAAGATTTTCTAAAAAAGATTACTTTTGATGTGACCGTACCTCCTACTCTAAAAAGCTCCGTTTCTACTGTAACAGCTCCCGCCAAAACTGCGGTCTCCTTGGAGGAGCCCCCCAAAGAGGAGAAACCGGCAAAAAAAGAGCAATTCAAGGAGGATATTCTCGTGGTTAGGAAAAAGGAAGATTTAAAAAACATCTCAACCGTTACCAATGTTTCGGTTGGAAGAACATTAAAACACATACCCCTGGAAGGGGAAATCATCCTACCAAAGCGAACAAGGCCTTTGAGAACAATAACTTATGTGGAACCCTCATCTCCTGTGTCGGATAATCAACATAGGCAGGAGCTTTTAAGAAAGGCGCAGGAGCTTAGAAAAGTTCTTAAAAAAGCCGAGGAAAAGTTTTCTCCGGAGGGCGCTGTTCTTCCCGCCAGCGAACTTATACTAGGCGATAAAGAAGAATCTCGGGCAAAAGAAAAAGAATTAACGGAGATAGTAAATACTTTAAGAAAGGAAAACAAAAAACTATCCACAGAAATGGAGAGTTTGAAAGCGCAGATGCAAGGTTTGGACAAAACCAAAGAAACTTATAAGACCCAGCTCTCTTCCTATGCCGAGAGAATAAAAGAGCTGGAGAAGAAAAAGGTTTTGGTAGAAGAAACCATCCAAATAAAGGAGCCTTCAAAAACGGAGGAAAACCCCCCTAACGAAAACGAGGAGATAGTTAGAAACCTAAGCCGTTCGGTTGTTAAGGAGCGCAAGGAAATCCCCTCAGAGAAGGCGCAGAAGGAGAATAAGGAAGACGCCCATCCCAATATTATTTGGGGTATGGTTAAAGATAAGGAGGGTTTCTTACTTGAAAATGCCACCCTTATAATAAGAGATGATAACGATTCACCTATTAGAGCTCTAAAAACCAATAAATTGGGACAGTTTATAAGCGCAACACCCCTGCCTAACGGAACTTATAAAATAGAAGTGCTAAACAGCGAGAATTATTTTGATATAATTAATGTAGTTTTAACAGGTAAGCCGTTAAAGGCGCTTGACTTTTCGGCAGTTCGCAAATGACAAAAATACTTGCCACAACACAAGACCACTTAGATATAGAAGATATAAAAGACAACTTGCTCATTCTGAAAAACGGCGGGGCGGCTATGGTTTTGCAGACAACCTCGGTTAATTTTGACCTTTTATCCGTCAGAGAACAGGATGCCGCTATAGCGGCGTTTAGCTCTATGCTAAACTCTCTATCTTTTCCGATGCAAATTGTGGTAAGAAGCAAGAAAATGGATATCTCAAAATACATTGAAAACACAAGAAAAGCAGAAAAAGCTCAGCAGGATGAAAAATTAAAAGAGCAAACCAAAAAATACATAAAATTTGTAGAAGAATTAGTTACCAAAAACGAAGCGCTGGACAAAAATTTTTATGTGGCGATTCCCTATAATATTAAAACTGCAACCCCCGGAAGTTCCCCATTCTCCTGGATTTACGGGCTTATTGGAATAGATACCAAGAAAAAAACTCATGTGGATGTAAACGGAATCTTAAAAGCGGCAAAGGTACAGCTTGAACCAAAGAGGGACCACCTTATCAAAGAGTTTACTAGAATGAATATCAAAGCAAAACAGATGCTTACAGAAGATTTGGTGGATCTCTTTTATGACACATACAATCCGGGGAGCGCCCGTTTTCAGAAGATTAGACAAACTGTTTCCGATTACACTACAGCTTTAGTTGAACCAAAACTGGAATGAACAAAAAAAGCAAAGAGAATACTACCTCTAACGCCTATAACCGCCTATCCGCGGGCATGCTTAATGTAAAGGATATTATAGCCCCAAGCGCTATTGAGGTGGATTTTAATTTCGTTAAGATTGGTGAAAAGTATTTTAGAACACTGTTTGTTTCGGGGTACCCCCGTTTTGTGGGCGCTAATTGGCTCGCCCCCATAATAAACTACGACCATTCATTAGAGGTGTCTATGTTTTACTACCCTGTGGAAGCAAGGGGAGTATTGGATGACCTTAGAAGAAAAGTTGCGGAGATGGAGGCGACTCTAAATGCCGATTTCGAAAGAGGGAGGGTTGTGGATCCCGGCGTTAAAGCGGCTTTAGAAGATGCCAAATCTTTGCAGGAACAATTGGTTAAAGGCATTGAAAGATTTTTCCAATTTTCTTTTTACATAACCGTTCCGGCAGATTCTTTGGAGGAATTAAACAGCACAACCAAAAAGGTGGAAGCAACATTAGGCTCTTTAATGCTTATCTCTAAATTATGTACTTTACAAATGGAAGACGCTTTTCAATCAACTATCCCCTCTTGTATTGATAAGCTCCTGATAACCAGAAATATGGACACCACCAGCGTCGCCACCACTTTTCCTTTTACTTCAAGTGAACTTACCGCCAATGAGGGTATTTTATATGGCGTGAATAAGCATAATGGTTCACTAGTTATATTTGACAGATTTACTTTAGAAAACGCCAATTCGGTTATTTTTGCCAAAAGCGGCGCCGGCAAGAGTTATTTTGTTAAGTTAGAGGCCATGCGTTCCATTTTATTTGGGACGGATATAATTGTAATAGACCCTGAATCTGAATATGAAAGACTTTCCAAAATTTTGGGCGGAGATTATATAAGCTTTTCCGTAGGGAGCGAGGCAAAGATTAACCCCTTTGACCTGCCTCCGTATTCCGGAGAGGACAAGGAAAATCAGCTCGGCCTAAAAATACTCACCTTGCACACCCTCTTTAAAATAATGCTTGGCAGTATTAGTGATACGGAAGAGGCAATTTTGGATAGAGCCCTGATGATGACTTACAAAATAAAGGGTATTACGCAGGACCCTCAAACGCACAAGAGAGAGCCTCCTATTCTAGAAGATTTGTATAAAGTGCTTTTGGGTATGGAAGAGCCGGAAGCAAAAAATCTATCCGAACGGTTAGAAAGATATATTAAAGGCTCCTTGATGGGCATTTTTGACCAGCGCTCCACAGTAAGCATTGAAAATTCTTTCACCGCTTTTTCGGTGCGGGAGCTTGAAGATGTTTTAAGACCGGTGGCCATATACATTATTTTGGATTTCATTTGGACAAGGATTAAATATAACTTAAAGAAGCGTATTTTGGTGGTGGATGAGGCGTGGTACCTTATGCAAAATGAAGACTCGGCAAACTTTTTGTACTCCATAGCTAAACGGGCAAGGAAATATTATTTAGGTTTAACTACGATAACACACGATGTGGACGACTTTTTGTCAAGCGAGTACGGCAAAACTATTGTAACAAACTCTTCTATGCAGGTGTTATTGAAACAGCATCCTGCTTCAATTGACCGTTTGGCGCAGGTTTTTTATTTAAGCGAGGGAGAAAAGAGACTTCTTCTTTCGGCGGGTATTGGCGAAGGGTTGTTTTTTGCAGGGAATAACCATGTGGCAATGCAGATTATAGCATCGGAGGAGGAGCATAAAGTTATAACTACAAACCCGAAAGAAGTTGCGCAGATGAGAGAGGAGGAAAAAATTTTTGAGGGCGAATTAAAATCTTCGCAACCACAAGCATCCCTAAAACCGTCACAGACAAGAGAGACATCCAGCTCACCTCTAAAAGAGCCGGATAAAAATCCTCCTCAAACGGCTGTACCGCCAGTTATCTCAAGCATCCAATAAATTTCTGCTTCAGAGTTACTTGATGTTGGCTCTTAAGCCAATACCAACTGGGTGAGATTACCCAAGACTAGGGCCGGCGGGGCATTATAATATGCAAATAATCATTTCTCTCTTTGAGTTTAAACACTGCCGGGTTCACTGCCCCTTCTGTTTCAATTAAAAGGTTCTCGCATTTAACATTGCTTAAAAAGTCGTTTAAAAATTTCCCGTCAAAAAGTATTTCCATTTCCTCGCCGGTTATTTTAGCTGGCACAAAAGTTTTATCACGGCCTATTTCCAACGCTTCGCCTAAAACAAATAGTCCTTCCTTCGGTTTTATAACAATTTTAACAACATTTGAAGCGTCCTTGGCAAACACATTGGCTATTCTAACGGCATTAAAAAATTCTTCAAACGAAACCTCTATGGCGGTTTTGCTTCCAGATGGAATTATTTTCTTATAATCGGGAAAATCTCCCTCCAAAATTCTTGTGGTGGCAAGCATGTCCCCACTCTCAAGAATTGCCAAATTTTCCGTTTCCAAAACGGCTATGTTAACCGTATCCCCCGCATTTTGGGCAAGACGGGCAAGCTCAAGCAAAGTTCTTGCGGGAAGGACGATATCCTTTGGCAACTCCGATTTTTCACTTTTCTCCGTTTTTAAAATTCTCTCAGATAATCTAAAACCATCAACCGCAGCAAGGGTCAGTTCTTTTGCCTTTTTATGCATATACACACCCGTTAAAACAGGGCGGGATTCGTCCATAGCGGCGGCAAAATAAACCTCTGACAAAGCTACTAGGAAATCTTTTGACTTAAGGGTAAAACTAAAATCCCCTTTTGACAAATTCTGCGGGAGAGGAAATTCTTCCGCATCCGCCCCGTTAAAAACCGCGCTGGCTTTTTGGGAGCTTAATGTTAATTCTGTATTTTCAACAACACCCGCCACCTGCCCCGGGGGGAGATTAGAAACAAACTCCGCCAAAATCCTTGCCGGAACAGTAATTGCCCCCTCCTTATCCATTTTTCCACTTACCCAAGTGGTAATGCTTTTATCCAAATCCGTTGCGCAAAGTTTAAGCCTGCCGGAATCGCTTTGCAGTAGGATGTTTCCCAAAATAGGCAGGGACCCCCTAAAGGATACCGCTTTACTAACGACATTTATTCCTTTTAACAATTCGGCTTGAAGTACGGTAAATTTCATAATTTTTTAAGCTGGGCTTATTACCACCCGGCGATTTCTGCTATCCCCCACACTTTCAGATTTAACCCCTTCCATTTCAGAAACAGCGGTATGGATGAGCATTCTCTCATAAGGCGCCATTGGGTTTAATTCCACATTCTTTTGCAAAAAGCGCGCTTTCTGCGCCGCGCTCTCAGCTATTTTTCGCAAGGCGACCCCCCTCTCTTTTCGGTAATCTCCTACATCCACCAAAATTCTAATCCACTTGCCCAACTTTCTATAAACACTCATATTCAAAATTAGTTGAAACGCGTTTAAAGTTTCTCCATGATAGCCAATTAAAATGCCCAAATCTTTGCCCGTTATTTCCACAAAAAACTGATCCTCGGAATCGGAAACAGAAACGGCACCTTCAAGCTCCATCTTTTTCAAAAGCCCTTTGGTTAATTTTTCAATAGTTTTTTGTTCAGTATCCATTGCTGCGCAAGTCCAAAAAGAGTTGCCAAAAACCAATATAAAACCAAACCAGACGGCAGAGAAATGCCTATAAAAATAGTCATTACAGGCATCATATAAATCATCTGCTTTTGCATATTATACATTACATCGTCCTGTTTGTCGGGTGTTTTTTCCGCTATTTTCTCCAGTTTATTTGTTTGAGGCAAAGACAATTTAGAAAGCACAAGCTGGGACAAACCCGCCAAAATTGGAAGGATGTAATAAGGATCCTTTTTCGCCAAATCCATATAAAGAAATGCGGTGTTAAACACATCTGTTTGAGCAAATTTTAGAAATGGAAAATACAACATCTCGTTAAAGTAAGCTGGGGGGTGCCTAAAAATGTCCAAAAGCACCTGATACAAAACTATTAAAATAACCAGCTGTAAAATTTGAGGCAGACAACCCGCCGCCGGGTTAAAACCATGATTTTTGTAAAGCTCCATTTGCTTTTGGGCAAGCAGTGTTTTGTTGTCCTTGTACTTTTTCTGGAGTTCCGAAAGCTGAGGCGCCAACTCCTTTTGCTTTGCGGCGCCCTTAAGAGCAGGCAGGGTAACGGGAATTAGGATAGCTCGCATTAAAACTGTTAAAGCGGCTATGGCAAAACCCAAATTATGCCCTAAGAAAATGTAAAAAAATACTAATGTATTTAGTATCGGTACATAAATTGAAATTTTTAAGATGTCTTTAATTCCCATTATTTTACCGGGTCGCTTCCTCCTTTATTAAAAGGATTGCAGCGAAGGATGCGAAAAAAACCTAAATATAACCCTTTAACTGTACCATATTTTTCCACCGCTTCAAGAACATACTGCGAGCAACTTGGGGTGAAACGGCATATTTTAAGGGCAGGGAGCAATTTTTTAGGAATACCGGTATCAAGCGAGAGATATTTCTGATATGCTTTTATCAACCAAATTATTAATTTCTTCATAGTTAGCAGAACACATTTTATCCTTTATGTAAAACACAATATAAAACCCCCTTTTGAACTTGTCCAGCTTATTCCTTATTATTTCCGCAAGCAACCTTTTAACTTTATTCCTTTCTACCGCTCTCCCGCTCACTTTTTTAGATATAACAAAGGAAAATTTTACAATATCCTCATCAGAAACTTTTAAAACGGCAACATTGAAAAAAGGGGTTCGGAAAACATTCTTTCCCCGCTGTTTAAAAACCGCAACTTCCTTTTTATTTAAGAGATATCTTTTAGCAAGCACTTAAGATTTAGGCTTTTTCTCGCTGGAAACGGTAATTTTTTTACGGCCCTTTAACCTTCTTCTTTTAATAATATTTCGCCCCGCTTTGGTGGCTGCTCGCTTTAGAAAACCGTGCTTCCTAACCCTCTTTCGTTTTTTAGGCTGATATGTTCTTTTCGGCATAGCGAAATAATACCCCACTTGCGTTTTCTTTTCAACAACTTGCGGGGGCAGGTTCGGCACACAGGCACAGGCGAGTCTTATAGTGTGGTTTGTGGTATAATGGTTTCAGAATAAAAGAAGCCGGGCTAATACTGTATATCCTTTGCGATATATAGAGGAAAGTCCAGACTACGCAAAGCAAAGGGACGGGGCGCAAGCTCCGACGCGAGGTATAAATCCAGGCAAAGCGCCTTGGATTTATAACAAGCGCTGGTCCCCCGAAGGGCAGGTCTTGAATTAACAAGGCTTGAGAGCAACAGAGACGAGTCCCGATATTCAATCGGGAGTGAAACGGGCAATCCCACCTGTAGCAACCCACGAACTACCCGCAAAAAGCCCGCTTGGCATTGGGTTAAAGTGGGGCATAGATTAATTTTAGCCACTAAAACAGAATCTGGCTTACGAGCTTTTTTTGTTCTTAAAACACGCCGTCCTTTTGAATAGCGTTAAATATTATCTTAAAGTTAGTGGTAAGTCCCTGTATTCCGTTACCTGCATCCTGCGGCAAACTTATTTCAATACCGAGATTTTTCTCCTGACCGGAATCTAATGTTTGAGCTATTTCTACATCCTGTAAATCTTTTAACAGGAAACCTTCTCCTCCTAAGGATTTTGTCTTTTGTGAATTGCCGTCGTACTCATACAAAACATATTCCAGCGCTTTGTATAAATCATTGTTATCCGAAACATTCGTAGGTTCCACCGACACCCTATACTTTAAATCCGCTGTCCCGGTGTTTTTTAGAGTTACAATTTTCTCGCCCGAGCTAAAACCAGGCGTTACCCCCTCAAAAGAAAGCAGAGCGCTTTGCGGGGTTGTGGAAATATCCAAGGTTGCCGTGCTTACAGCGCTTTCCCCAAGAACTTTCTCTTTTGTCAGATACGCTTTAACCGCCGTTACCGTTCCAACAATAATTATTCCCAAAAAAAGCCCCAATCCAAAATATTTAATTTGCGACACTTAAATCACCTCCTTTTTATTCAATCTCCTTCGTTCCCAGAAGCCTCCAACCGCCCCTCTCATAATTAAAAACTGTTTTATAATTCTTAGAAGAGTTATCCAAGTATCTTATGTTAATAATCGTATATGCCTGCTTGCTATTTAGATAAACAGCATCGCCAACAACCTCAAAGCCCGCAATAGCGGCGTCTTTTAACGATTCTATAAACTCATCCTTAGTATAGATGCCAGAAAGGTCCTGCGCTAAATTATCATAAAGCACCCCAAAATTTTTGGCGCTCCACAACTCTCCCACAGAATAAGAAGCTTTTAAGGGCGTAGAAAAATCGTAACTATACCAATAACCGGCGGAGACCATATTTCCATTTACAAAAATATCTTTCGTAAAGAAGGCATAAGATATGGAAGGTAAAAAAAACAAAAGGGCGAAAGCTACCGCAAAAGAGGCTAAAAAATTTTTATTCGTACTCCAAAACATGTTTTGTTATTATTACTATTATTAGTGTTAGAGGAACCGATAAAAGCGCCCCCACTACTCCAAAAAGCTTCCCGCCTATTAAAAGCGCCAAAAGCGTTATCAAAGGGCTAAATCCAACTGTTTTCTGCATCACTTTAGGAACAATGATATTATTTTCAAGCTGCTGTATAGCTAAATACAATGCCAAAACCCCCAAGCCGGTAACGGGGGATATGGAAAACCCCACAATTATCCCTGGCACCGCGGAGATAATCGGCCCCAGCATAGGCGCCACCTCCAAAAGCCCTGCAATCAAAGCAAGGGGGGCGGCATACTTAATCCCTAAAAGCAAAAGACCCACATAAGTTGCTCCGCCAACAATGCACATTAAAATAAACTGCCCCCTAAGCCACCCGCCCAATTTGTACTCTATCTCTTTTAAAACTTCCGCTATTTCTTTACGGGGTTTAGCGGGAAGAAAAAATAAAAACGCTTCCCTTAGATTATCCAAGTCTAGAAGGAGATACGCCGTGAAGACCATAAGCGAAAACACCGCCAAAATTCCGGAAAACGCCCCAACCGTAACCCTTATTACATTCCCGGAAGCCCCCATAAGCTGTTCCGCCAAGAAATTGTTCAAATCCGTAGTTACCTTGTTAAGAATGGGCGTGCTTCCAAGCGAAGAAATTATTTGAGGAAACGACTTTATAAAACGCGTGGTCTGGCTTATAATCGGGGGCAATGCCACCGCACCAATTAAAGCTACAATTGAAACTATAATAATGTAAATAATAAGAACCGCAAGCCCTCTTGGAATCTTTCTCTTTTCCAGAAACTCCACAAAAGGCGAGAGAGCAAGAGAAAGCATTAAAGACACAAATATCAAAAGCGCTATCTCTTTAATTTGCACCAGCAACCATAGCATCAGGGCTACCGCCGCTACTACAAAAATAGTTTTTGTTGAAATTAATATGAAACTTTCAGAGGATTTTCTTACCGCCATCTAAGAATGATTGTACCGTTTTTAAAACTTCAATGTCAAAGCCTTTTTCAGCAATATTAAACCACCTAATTTTGGCATTGCGCCCAAACCATGTTAACTGCCTTCTTATATAACCGTGGATATCCCACTTAACTTTTTGCTTCATATCAGAAAGGGGGATTTTCTCATCCAAATAATCTACCGCAGAGGAGTATACCATACCTTTCATCGGAGCAGTTTCTCTAAAACCATAATCCAGCAAGTTTTTTGTTTCTAATATAATACCTTTTTCCACAATTTTTTCCACCCACCAATCAGCTTTACCATATAAAAATTTTCTAGGCGCGGTTAAGCCTATTGACAAAATATCCAAAGAACAGTTTTTGTCCTTCTCCGTATTTTGGACGCCTTTGCTTTGGCTTATTTCCACAGCGCGAATTAAACGCGCCTTGTTATTTATATCAATTAAAGCGTATTTATTTTCATTTGTCTTCCGCAAAATACTCTGCAATTCTTCAAGCGATTTTTTATTAAGCTCTTCCCTCAATTTTATGTTGGGGGGGATGTTGGAAATAGGTTTTTTGCCGGTTAAAACATCAATATAAAACCCCGTTCCGCCCACAATAAAAGGAAATTTTTGTCTTTCTTGAATGCTTAAAAGCTCGTTTTGCGCTTTTTTGGAATAGTTATAAACCGAATAGGATTTTGCGGGGGAAACAACATCATACATATAAATTGGGGTACCGATTACTTTCCAAAACCCGTCATACTTTTCTATTTGGGAGAAACTCTTGTCCACAGGCAGTTTTCCCGTTCCAATATCCATATATTTATAAGCCTGCCTTGAGTCGGCGGATATTATTTCCCCATTAAAAGCTTTGCACAACCTTAACGCCAAAGATGTTTTTCCTGTGCTTGTTGGTCCGCAAATTACCACCGCTTTATTCATAATTTAGCTTTTTTAACAATATCCGTTAAAAATTTATGCCTGCGCTTTTTTTCTTTAAGAGGAATATTATCTTTATACATTTTTTGCGCTGTTGTCCCCAGCCGTTCAGAATACATTGAAATATACGCCACATTAAATTTGAGTTTCTTGCATATTTTTACAGTATTCATAAATTGCTTTTCAGTTTCGCCGGGAAACCCCACAATTATATCCGTTCCAATTTCAATTCCGGGGACGGATTTCCTAATATCTTTTATCAGCTTAATAAATTCTTTTGCGGTATGCCTCCTATTCATTTTTTTGAGAATTTCGTCATCCCCCGACTGCGCGGCAATGTGAATATAACGGGATATTTTTGGGAGTTTTAATGTTTGGATTAAATCCTGCGTAAAATCAAATGGGTTTGAAGATAAAAAGCTCATCTTTTTTATGCCTTTTATATTATGAATGTCTCTTAAAAGCTGAGCAAACGGAAGTTTATGGCAAGACCCCGCGCGCAGACTAAATTTTTCTTTTTGGGATAAACCCCAAGAGTTTACATTCTGACCTAAAAGAGTAATTTCGCGGTAGCCAATAGAAGCAAGATTTTCAGCCTCTGCCAAGATTTCTTTTTTGGACCTGCTTACTTCCTCTCCTCGCGCGTAAGGCACCACACAGTAGCTACAAAAGTTGTCACAGCCTGTGGAGATATTTATATATGCAGAGAGAATACCCCCTCTTGCGGGTAAGGAGGATGCGTTACAGGTAAAAGTCTTAGGTAAAAACCCTTCTTTAAGCAAAATACTTGGGATTTCTTTGGTTTGCGAGGAAGTTAAGAAATAGTCCACCCAAGGCATTTTATTTTGTAGATAAATTAGCTCGTATCTTTTCCTTTTTCCGACAGCGCTTCCCACCATACATCCAGTAAGAATTGTCAATTTGGGATACTCCCGAACCGGGATACTCCCGGTTCGGGAGTATCCCGATTTGTAATTTTTTCCAACACCATAAACTTTATCCTCGGAGGCTTGTCGCACGGAACAGGAGTTTAGGATTACAACATCTGCAAAACCGAAATTTTTAGTTTCGGCAAGACCCAAATTATCCAAAGTATTTTTTATATCCCGCGAATCTTTTTCATTCGCCGCGCACCCGTAGGTTTTGAGGTAGTATTTAGAAACCTTTTCCATAAAACCCATTATATCAAACTAATCCTCGCTTCAGGGGTCGGGCCCCAATAGAATCCTCTTTTTGAAAATGGAGCGCTCGTTTAGTATGATGGTCTTATGCAAAATAGAGAGAAAATTTGGAAAGTTCTGCCTAAAAAAGGCAGGGGTATTTCTGAACAACTTGCCCTAAACCGCAACATTTCAAATCTTAAAGAATTTATAAACCCCCCTTCTCCTGAAGAAACCTTAAACAGGATGTTTAAGGAAGAGAAAATCCTAAAAGCCGAAACAGCAAAAGCTAAAAAATTAATTCTTTCCGCCATAAAAGGAAGCTCCCCTATTTACATTCACGGCGATTACGATGCGGACGGGCTTTGCGCCACCGCTATTTTGTGGGAGAAAATATATTACGGCTTAAAATATAAAAACTGTTTCCCCTATATCCCCAACAGGTTCAGCGAAGGCTATGGCTTATCCAAAGAAAGTGTGGACAACATTATTAAAACTATGCCAGACAATGCGCCACCCCCTTTACTTGTAACCGTTGACTGTGGAATTGTATCCAACAAAGAGGTTTTATATGCCAAAGAAAGGAAATTTAAGGTGATAATCTGCGACCATCACCAAAAAGGCAAAACCCTGCCTAATGCCGATAGCATTTTATGGACGGATAGACTCTGCGCAGCGGGCATCTCGTGGATACTCTCTCTGCAATTAGCGGATAAATCCGAGCATTCCTTTTCTAACGGGCTGGACTTAGTAAGTTTGGCAACTATCGCCGATGTACAGCCTTTAACCGGATATAACCGTTCTTTGGTAAAATACGGGCTTAAAGAATTAAACAAATTAAAAAGAGCGGGCATTAAAGCTCTAACCCAAGTTTCCGGAATAACCGATAAAAAAATAGATGTGTATGAAGTTGGGTGGATAATTGCCCCCCGCCTTAATTCCGCAGGCAGGCTTGAAAACGCCTTAAATTCTTTAAGGCTTTTATGCGCCAAAAAACTGGAAACCGCCCTGCCTATTGCCGAAAGCCTTAACAACTTAAATTCAGAGCGGCAAAAATTAACTTTTTCTATGTTTGAAGAGTCAAAGAATTTTTACAGCGATAGGCGCAACATTGTAATTGCAAAAAGCGCCTCCTTTCACGAAGGGGTTATTGGGCTGGTGGCTGGAAAACTCGTCTCGGAATTTTATGTTCCTTCAATTGTTATCAGTCAAAAGGAAAATGTTAGCAAAGGCTCCGCCCGCTCGGTTGGCAAAGTAAATATTATAAAATTTTTAAGAAACTTTGAAAAACATTTTGAATCGCTGGGCGGACATCCTATGGCGGCGGGTTTTAGCATTAAGAACGAGTATCTTGAAGTTTTTATAGATGAGGTGTACAACTCCTCCGAGAAATTCATAAAAAAGAAAGACATTACCCCAGAACTTGAGATAGACGGCGAGATATCTTTAACGGAGGCAAATTACAAACTTTTGGACTTTGTGGAAAGTTTGTCGCCGTTTGGGCTAGGCAACCCAGAGCCTGTATTTTTAACAAAAGGCGCGGAAGTTTGGCAGGTTAAAAAAATAGGAAAAAACAGCGATCATTTGCGAATTTCCTTAAAAGATGGGGAAGGGGACTTAAAAAACGCTGTTGCCTTTGGCTTTGGCAATTTTGAAATTAGCCCAAAGAATAGGGTGGATATTGTGTACACTTTAAGCGAAAACCTCTGGAACGGGAGAAGGGGTTTGGATTTGAAAATTAAAGATATTAGAAAATGCAAGTAACAAATTTGGTAAATCTGCTAATATGGTTAAAGATAATTTAAAAGGAAAGTTTACTAACGGCGGTGGAAATGTTCAAAAATCTATTGAGCTAGCGCGCCTTTAATTTATCCGCCACAACCAAAAGCGGCACAGCTACAAAAGGCGAGGAATATGTTCCGGCTATAGTCCCAATTAAAAGCGCCGCCGCAAACCATTTTACGGTAACGCCTCCAAGAACAACTAAAGCTGTTAACATAAATAAAATAGTTAAAGAGTTGTTCAATGAACGAATCATTGTTTCTGTAACAGCCTTATTTGCCAAAAATTCCATTCCCCCCCGCTTATTATGCAAAGCGCTTTCCCGTATACGGTCATACACCACCACTGTATCATGCACACTAAAGGATAAAGTGGTTAAAACCGCCGTTACAAAAAGCGTATCCACTTCAACTCCAAAAAAATGCCCCAAAAGCGAGAAGGTGCCAATCAAAACAAGGGTATCGTGAAACATAGCTATAATTGCGCATAAACCATACATTTTATTTTTAAACCGCCAGCCCACATAACTTAAAATTGCGCCCGCCGCAAGCAGAACCGCTATTAAAGTTTTTACCAAAAGTTCCTTCCCCAAAGTTGGGCCTACCGTCTCAAACCGTATTTCTTCAAACTTCCCAAACTTTCTTTCCAATTCTTCTCCCATTTTGTTTTTTTCCTCCTCAGAGGTTGGCTTTAGCCTAACTAGAAATTGGTTATCCCCAGAGTTTTGAAAATTATCCCCCAACTCGCTAAGGGAAACTTGCTCATTAAACCTTATCTCCCACAAAGAACCCCCGGTAAAATCTATAGCGGGCTTTAACCCCCAAACAAAAAGGCTTATAATTCCAGGAACAATTACAAGACTGGATATTGCAAGATAAAGTAATTTGTGTTTCATAAAGTTAATAGTTTGCATAGATATAGACATCAAAGTTAAAAATCAAAAGTGAAAGTTATTTTACCTCTTTCATCCTTTATAAAAAATCCTAATCAAATTTCTGGTAACAACTATTCCCGTGAATAAAGATATTGCCACCCCTAAAAACAAGGTTAAAGCAAACCCCCTAACGGGACCTGAATTTACCAAAAATGTCCAGTTAAAAGGATTAAAAAGAATAAAGCAGGTAATCAGGGTTGAAACATTGGCATCCCTAATAGAATCCCACGCTCTGCCAAACCCAAGCTCCATTGAAAGCCCTAACGGATTTCCTAAACGGCGTTCTTCCTTTATCCTTTCAAATATCAATATGTTGCTATCAACCGCCATGCCTATTGAAAGAATAAATCCCGCCAAGCCCGGCAGAGTTAAAACCACCGGAATTAATTTGTACAAAGCTAAAGTGATAAGTCCGTAAATAATTAGGGCTAGATTTGCTATAATGCCAAGTTTTCCGTAAATCCCCGCCATAAACAAAAAAACTAAAAAAATCCCTATAAATCCTGCCAGCAAACTTCTCCTTACCGACTCCACACCCAAGGTTGCGCCAATACTTCTTTGCTCTAAAACACTCACCGAAACAGGCAAAGCCCCGGCATTTAGCTGAATAACATAATTTTTTGCCTCGTCTAGAGTAAATTTTCCCGATATTACCGCCCCCCCATCAGTTATAACCGCTTGAACAGTTGGGGCGGTTAAAATGTAATTATCCAAAAAAATCGCCAATGGTTTCTGCAGATTCCTTTTAGTTATGTCACCAAATTTTTCCGCGCCACTTTGCGTAAACTCCAGCGCTACCTCAGGTTCGTTATTCTGCGAATTAAAAGAAACGGAGGCTTTTTTAAGGTCCGCCCCGGAAAGGCCAGTATCCAAAAAGTCCGCCACTGTGGCAGTTTGCAAATCTTTTCCCTCCGCAAGCTCTCTAAAATTAAGTTTTGCGGTGGTACCGATAAGTTCCAAAGCATCTTGCGTATTATAAACACCGGGCAGTTCCACAATTATACGATAAGAATCGCCTACCTTTGCTGTTTGAATGGTGGGTTCAGAAACACCGTATAAATTAACCCTTCTTTCAATAATTTTTTTGGCGGACTCTATGGCAGTATTTTTATCCTCCGAAGAAATGCCCCCCATATCAGCCTGCAAAACAATATGCGCCCCTCCCGCTAAATCAAGCCCTTTGCGGACTTTTAAATCGCGGTAAAATTTTCCGTTTGCAAAATTAATAGAATACCCACCAACTGTGGTATCCACTTTTAAGGGCCCTTTGGATAATTTTATAGGCATTGCGGGCATATCAATAAACACCGTTAATACGGTAATTGCGAGTATAAAAATTCCGAGCGCTCTGTGTTTATTCATAACGGGATTATTTTACCAAACAAAATTTGGATTCATCTCCCACAAGGATGATTCTTCCTTGCAGTAAAATGCTTGAAATAAAGGGGTCCCTTCGGGCTTTCTTAAAATTAAATTCATCCTCTCCCAACACTGTATAATTTATCTCCTGCCCAAGTTCCTTTTCGGATTTTTTAACAAGTTCCTGCAAATACTTTATATCTATAACACCCACCATAAGAAGGTCAACATCCTTGGGAGAGGCCACTCTACCAAGCGCAAATTCCGTTGATAAAAGGGCGAATTTAACTTTTCCAAGCTCCGCAAGATTTTTTACAATACGGCCCCCAAGACCGGTTTCTTTATTTACAAAAGATAAAAGCTCGCCAAAAGAGGAATAATCAGTTCTAACGGAGTAAAAAATTTTGTTTGCTTTGGCTTCCTTTTTTAGCATTCCGCATTTTTGGAGACGGGTAAGCTCCCGTCTTACAGCGTTTATTTCAGTGCCCACTCTCCTTGATAACCCTCTTATATGAATAGGTGTGCGCAGGTTTCTATAGAGCTCCTTAATTATTTTTATTCTCACTTCGGAAGTTATTATATCTTTAAGCATTTTTACAGAGCTTCATTGCGCGATAAAACTCAATGAGTCGGCGCTTCTAGCGGGAACAATTTCCACCCAAATCTGCCCGCGATTAAAGGCTATTTCTTCTCCTTCCTCATCGTAATAAAGGGCTCTTTCCCTAATAGCCGCCTTTGACCAAGTAGCGTTTATAACTTTTCCATCCATAAATATTTTTGCGGGCCCCGCCCCCACTATATCGTACAAAAGATGGTTTTTCTTATCATTTGCGGATGTTTCTACGGTAAATTGCACAACAACACCTTTTGCCGCAATATCCTTCTTATTTTCAGCATCTACCCACTTCACACCTCCCTGATAACGCGAATAGTCATTAGTGTCTTTGTTGTATTTCCAAATAACCTCAAAATTGGGGTCCTCCCAAAAATTAAATTTAATATCAGTAACAAAGCCCCGCTCTGATAAAACGGCGTCATCCTTGAATTTCCAAATTCTAAATTTAATAAATTTTGTCCAGCCTTCCTCAGGGTATCTATTGGGAGCTTCTTTCCACAAAGCGTTGGTGCTGGTGTAACCGGTATGCTCCAAAGCCACATTTCTGCTGGTGTCTCGGTAATAAGCGGTGTCCCCAAGCCACTGTTGGTCTAAACTTGCTAAACTTACATCATTGATATGTTGATACGCATCCGCTTTTGGATTGGTTTCTGAATAATCTTTCGTTCCATCAGGAAATACAGGCGCGTAAGCTCCTCCCCAATGCGCGTACCAAGAATAATATTCCGCCGCCAAATCTATAAAATGGACGCGAGCCGACCTAACTGGCCCAACTTTGCCGGCATCGGTGGAATGAAAAATAGGCATAAGCCTTGTTATACCTCCCTCAGCAACCGCCTCATAAACAATGTCCGCATATGAGATGCCAAATTGAGGCCTCGCGTCTATGTGGTTATTCACCATTACCGCTAATGGTCTTCTATCTTTGTAATTCTCATACTCCTCTTTGGTATGAAAAGCGCCGTTTATGGGGCTGGCAAATTCCCGCACAGCGTTTGAACCGTTGTTTGTTTTTGCGGAAGATGTTTCTCCCAACGGACTTTCTATAGAACTTAGTTTATTTGAAAAAAACTTTTGATAGACGAAAAATCCCCCTGCGGATAAAACAGCAAGGGTAAAAAACACCGCAACCACCGTTAAAATTATTTTTTTAAGCGGCTTTGCTTCGGAACCTGCATTGAGAGAGCTCTCCGGAGCAAGCGAGAAATCTTCTTTTTGTGAATTTTCTAAAAAGTCCTTTTTTTCTAGTATTTCCATAACAATTTAACTTTTAACAGCATTCTCCACCGCTTCCTTCTCCTCTGAGGATAACTCGGGTTTTTCTTTTCCACAAGAAATTTCTTTTATGTAAGTTCTTGTTGACTCCCTATTATGCAACCCGGATATAACTATACCTTCGTTTAGAGCGTTAAGCAGAGCCGCCGCGAAAGACAAATTTCCCCCCATAGATTTGAAAGGATTAAATTTAACAATCCCCACCTTTTGGAAGGATTTTAAGGAGATTTTTTTAAGGCTTTCAATATCTTGAGATATTTGTTTCAGTTTGCCTATATCTAAAGACTTGGCAATTCTTGAAAGGTTTTTTAATTTCATTAGAAGTACCCCAAAGACAATAATATTTGTTAAAAAAACAACCGCTAGAAGGATATAAAGAGTAATTATCGTATCCATTATTTACATCATACCATAACACAAAAGGTATCGTAAAATATCTTAAAAAAGTAAAAAGGGGGCATCCTTTTCAAAGGATACTCCTTAATTAGATTTTTCAAATATGTTAAAATTTCACTATGAGCAAAAAAAAGGATAAAAATTACCGCCGAAAAATAGAAGCACTAAAAGCTCAATTAACCACACAGAAAGCCTATAAAGAGTTTCCAACGCCAACCACGGCTGCCGCAAATGAAACACAACCGCCGCTGATAAAGGCTTCCGATTTTGAAAACTATTACACTTCTATTGCCATTGTTAAAAAAGAGGTTGTTAAGTCGCTTTTATTAAGCCTTATTTGCCTCTCTATTATCCTCGGCGCCTACATAATACAAACAAGATAACTAGTGACTAATGACCAGTAACTTATTGCCGGGGTCTGTAGGTAAGCGCTTCGGCTAAATGACTGCGGGTTATTTCCGGTGAATTTTCTAAATCGGCAATTGTTCTTGCCACTTTTATAACTCTAAAATACGCTCTTGCCGATAATCCCATTTGGATTACTGCGTGCCTTAAAATATCCAAACACTCCCCCGTTAGTTTGCAAAACTCTTTAACTTCCTTTGGCTTCATCTCAGAATTTGCTGTGATAGAGACATTCTCAAATCTTTTAAGCTGCCGGTTTCTTGCTTTTTGGACCTCTGTTCTCATTTGTTTAGAAGTTTTTCCATAAACCTCTTTATCCTCTACTAATCTATCTGTTTCAACGGCGGGAACTTCTATATGAATATCAATTCTATCCAAAATGGGTCCCGATATTCTTTTTTGATAATTATTTATTTGGTTTTGGGAGCAGGTGCAAGCTTTTTTACTATCCCCCAAAAATCCGCAGGGGCAGGGGTTATAAGCAACCACCAGCATAACTTTGCTGGGAAATTTTATGGAACCCGCAGCGCGGCTTATGGTAATAAAACCATCCTCAATGGGCTGACGCAAAGCTTCCAGAACATGGCGCGGCAATTCGGCAAATTCGTCCAAAAAAAGAACGCCTCTATGGGCAAGCGATATCTCGCCAGGCATAAGATTTGAAGAACCCCCAACCAGCCCCGCGCGAGAAGTGGTGTGATGCGGACTTCTAAAGGGTCTTGTTTTTATAATAGGTAAATTAGGATTTAAGTTTCCGGAGATGGAATATATTTTGGTAACTTCCAGTGCCTCAGTAGGTGTGAGGGTCGGAAGAATAGAAGGGAGGCATCTTGCCAACATGGTTTTTCCCGCGCCGGGCGGACCTTTCATTGCAATATTATGGCTCCCCGCGCACGCAACCTGCAAAGCCCTTTTAACATACTGCTGCCCCCGCACTTCGGAAAAATCAAATTCGCAGTCTGTATCCTCCGTTAAAAGCTCCGCTAAATCTATGGTTTTGGAAGGATAAACAATTTTATTACCTGCAAAATGATAGTAAATATCCTTTAAGGTGTTTATGGGTCTTACAAAAATATTTGATACAATACTTGCTTCCCTGGAATTTAAGCTTGGCAAAAAAATATTGCCAAAACCTTTTTCTTTAGTCATAAGGGCAACAGGCAAAACGGAAGAGGTGTGCCGCAAACCTCCGTCAAGCGAAAGTTCTCCAATAAAAACATTTTTTTCGGGATTAAAAAATAGCTGCTCATCTGCCAAAAGTATTCCTACCGCAATGGGAAAATCAAAAGCGGAGCCCTTTTTGGGCAGATCTGCGGGAGCAAGGTTTACCGTAATTCTTTTATCGGGAAATTTAAAGCCGCAGTTTTTAATAGCGCTGCGAACGCGTTCTTTTGCTTCATCCACCTCCTTTGAGGCAAGACCCACAATACTAAACCCCGGGAATCCCTGGTAATCAATGGACACTTCAATTTCAATAGGAAAAGGGTCCAACCCAACCACAGTGCCGGAAGTAATTTTTGCTATGGGCATAAGTCCATAATAGAAAGTTGCGCCCTAAATGTCAAAGGTTAAGGCGGGAAATTAAGGAGACGATATAGCCCCCAACAAACTCCCCTCCAATAAACCATTATCCCTTTGTCAAATGACACCGCTTTGATAATTTGTTACACTTTACAATAAGGAGGTGATGTTAGTGTCTATACACAGCGATCAACGAGTAGGAGTTTTTGTGGATGTTTCAAATATGTATTACAGCGCTAAAAATTTATACGGCGCAAAAGTTGACTTTGGAAAAGTTTTGCATGCCGCCGTTTCCGGCAGGAAGCTAATTAGAGCTTTTGCCTATGTAATAAAAGCCGATGTGGGGACGGAAAAAGAGTTTTTTGACGCTTTGGAAAAAAGAGGGTTTGAGGTAAGAACTAAGGACCTGCAGGTTTTTTTGGGAGGCGCCAAAAAAGGCGACTGGGATGTAGGCATTGCTATGGATGCTATCCGTCTTGCCGATAAAGTGGATGTTATTGTTCTTGTTACCGGCGATGGCGATTTTGCGGCTTTGGTAGATTACCTTAAAAATAACAAAGGCTGCAGAGTGGAAGTGGTCGGTTTTGAAAGAACCACTTCTTCAATGCTCACAAGCTCCGCGGACGCTTTTAGTAATTTAGAAGATGCCCCGGACAAGTTTTTGATTAAAAGCAAATGAAACGGGAAAAAAATAAAAGCCCCATTCTAAAAAAGGTTTTGTGGTTTTTTTATGCCCTTTGTGTGGCTGGCATTGCGTCTTTCTCTATCTACCATTTATTGTTTGCCAAAACGGTAATTCCAGGAATAACTGTTAAAAACGCAAGGCTTGGAAAACTCTCGTTTGCTCAAGCTATCTTGGCAATAAACAGCCAAATTCCCGAAAACCGCAATATACAATTAACTTACAACGAAAGGGTCTTTGATATTAAAGCGCAGGATATAGCCCTTAAATATAGTTTGGAAGACACCGCAAAAACAGCTTTTAAAGTGGGGCGGGATAAAAAAATTCTTGAAAATTCAAAAGCAAAAATGCGGGGAATTTTTGGGACACTGCCCATTAAGTTTTCTTTTTCCTACAATGAAAATGCTCTTAACAACCAACTTGCCAATATAGCAAACCTTGTAGAAACCCCTCATAAAGACGCTTCTTTTGCCCTAAATTCCATAGAGAGTTTAGTTGTTATCCCGGAAGAAAAAGGGGAAATTTTGGATAAGGAAACGCTAAAGACTCAAATTTTAGAAAATTTTTCAAACGCTACTTTTTCTGATATTCCTATTAACACCTCCACTTACGAACCGAAATTAACGCGGAAAGATTTGGAAAAAGAGTTCGCAAAAGTGGACATTCTTATCAACAACCTGCCGATTTTCGTTTTCAACCAAAATTCTTGGAAAATAACTAAAAACGATTTTTTGCAAATGGTTGTTTTTTCAAAAAAGGATAATGCTGTGATTATAACGGGGGATAAGGAGAGGGCGAAAAAATTCGTAATCTCCATTGCCGAGCAGGTAAACCGCCCGCCAAGAGGAGAGATTTTTAAAATGGAAGGCGAAAAAGTGGTGGGTTTTCGCCTGCCTGCGCCCGGCTATGTAGTTAAAGAACACTCCGCAGGGGAGATTTTTTCGCTGGTCCTTTTAGATTCTTCTATGGAACGGCAAATTGACCTTCCGGTGGAAGAATTTTTTCCTTCCGCCGCAAATAATTCTTACGGCATTAGAGAGCTTATCGGAGAAGGGAAATCCACTTTTCTAGGCTCCGTACAGGGCAGAGTTTTTAATATAACCCTCTCCGCCAAAAATTTAAACGGCATTTTGGTAGCGCCGGATGAAACCTTTTCTTTTAATGCCAATGTGGGGCCGATTGACGCCGCTCACGGATTTACTTCGGCATATATCATAAGCAAAGGCAGAACCGTTTTAGGCGAAGGGGGAGGCGTGTGCCAAGTTTCAACCACCCTTTTTAGAGCGGTTCTAAATTCAGGTCTCCCCATAATTTCCCGGACCGCGCATGCGTATAGGGTAGGTTACTACGAGCAGGATAAACCTGTTGGGTTTGACGCCACCGTTTATCAGCCTACAGTAGATTTTAAATTTAAGAATGACACGGGAAACTATATTCTGATTCAAAGCGAAGCTATCCCCGAAAAGAGCGAGCTTTATTTTAAAATTTACGGCACTAAGGATGGAAGGGAGGTTAAAACATTAGAATCAAAAATTCTTTCCCAAACCCCGCCCCCGGCGCCTTTATATCAGGACGACCCCTCCCTGCCAAAGGGTACAACGAAACAGGTGGAATGGTCGGCTTGGGGAGCGGTAACAAAACTTACAAGACTTGTTGAAAAAAACGGAAAACCGTTATACGAGGATACTTTTATAAGCAATTATCAGCCTTGGAGAGCAATTTATTTGGTAGGAGCGGCGGAGTAATAGTCCACATTTATTATTGTGGCATTTAAATCTTTTGTTAAAGTTAGAGTTATTGTTTCTTCTCCTTTTTTATAAATGGCGGGACTTACCTCTTTCCATCCACTTTGCGTTAACATTTTTCTGTAGTGGGAAATAACGGCGCTCGGAGAATCCGCAGTTTGACGGGTTACAGCGATATTATTTTGTAAAATGCTTTGGCTTATTAATTGGGAGTTGGGGTACTGCAAATCAAATTTTTGTGTTTGCTCCCCAGCAACTGTTTGCTCCCCAGCAACAGTGCCTTCGCCTTTTGAAGTTAACGCGGGAGCATACATTTGAAACTCGTAAAAAGCAAAAGCTCCCAAAAACAGAGCAAGAAATGGAAAGCTTATAATTAACGCTCTTTGAATAACAGGCTTCATTCTAGTATAATAATAACACCTGCCAGAATGTTTTCCAACAAGGGCAGACTCTTATCGCCAATATTTAGCAAATCAACTATGGCCCCATCGTCTAGTGGACCAGGACATTGCCTTCTCAGGGCAGTAACCGGGGTTCGAATCCCCGTGGGGTCACTAAAAAGGAAATTGAAGATTCACAAGGTGGGGCGCTCGCAACGCCCCCGCCCGTTGCGAGCGCCCTAAAGGCAAAATTCAAATTCGCCGAGAGCCGCCGGTTCAATAAAAAGAAGTTCGAGCCGACTTTTTTTGCCATGATAGATAAATCATGGCAATTATTTTTTGCGCGCGCGATTT
>PCQY01000025.1:2027-7780 GCA_002770755.1 candidate division WWE3 bacterium CG23_combo_of_CG06-09_8_20_14_all_40_14 | reverse complement strand
CCACATCCCGATTTAGTCGAGACACGGTTCTGAACCGTGCGCGTCTGCCAATTCCGCCACTTCGGCAAAGACAAACTCTCTACTTTTTCTTAATATTAAATAAGTTAAAGATAATAATAACAAATCCCGCTACCCCGCCGAAAGTTGTTATGGTTAGAATCGTATCTTTACCGGATGAGGCTATAGCAACCACCCCTAACAAGGCCGTTATTGCCCAATAAAAAAGCGCAACCTGCGGTTTTGACCACCCCATATCCAAAAGTTTATGATGCAGATGCTCCCTATCCCCATAAAAAGGCGACTGCCCCTTTGAAATTCTCCTAATTATCGCAACTATTCCATCCAAAAAAGGTATGAGAAGCACCAACGAGGCTATTGCTACTTTAGATACCGAAAGAAGAGCGGTGCACGCAAGAACAAGCCCCACTGCAGTTGCCCCAAATCCCCACAATATCTTTTGAGGGTACCATGTAAACGGGGTAACCCCAAACACCGCACCCGCAGTTATAGCGCTTATAGTTGCGGTATTTATATTCTCTTGGTCTATTTTTGCAAACCTTAAAGATAATATCGCTATGGTTATTGCCGCAATACCCGCTATACCCGAAAATTGCCCATCTATTCCGTTTGACCACGACAACGCATTCATTATCCAAAGTATCCATAATATTGAAAAAGCTACCGCAAGAATATACACCTTATGCTCTGAAGAAAACGCCTCAAACCTAAACACCAAAGAATCAAGCTTTACAGGGTCCCCAAACGGGGTATTCAAATAAAAAATTATAACTCCAAGCAAGCTGGGTATCGCCGCTATACCCCCCATTACAACCAATCTTAAATACCTGTTTATGTCTTTAAATTTATCATCCAACAACCCCAAAATCGCCATTAAACTAACGCCAATAAGAATACCCACCACTCTTTTACTAGACAAAGGCAAAAAAATCAGAGATGTTATTATAAAACCAGCGTAAAAAATTAACACCCCCGCTCTTGGTATCAAGCTATTAATAAGCATAGCAGGGTGTTTATCAGTTTCCGGGTTGGTTACAATACTTAACTTTCGGGCAAACTTTATAACATATTTACCGCTGAAAACACTTATAAAAAAGCTTATAAAAAAAGGAAGAATTATATTTATAAACCGCGCATCCACCCTGTTGTAAGGAAAAAAAGTTAGGTTAGAAACAATCCTTAATAAAAAGGCAAATGGCAAAAAAACAGCCAACACATTCAAGTAATTAAAAATAACAGCGTAGTCGCCTTTCCTTTTGCGGATAGCTTCATTTACTATCACTAAATGAACGAGACTAAACACCAATTGTATAGCAGGAATAAGGTAAAGAAATTGTTTTGAGGCAAGCTGATTTACTCCCCAAGACCTAGTAAAAAAAAGCGGAACTTGGTCAGGCAGAGTTTTTCCTAAAAGCTGTAATGTAAGGACTGAAAACAATAAAATCCCCAAAGAAATCGTTTGGGATATTAGAAATTTTGGGTCGGATTTCAGGTTTTTCAGCAATTCTTTCATCTTATTTTAGGCGTGTAATATGTTTTTTTAAACTTTTTTCCAAACATCATTTTAGTTTCGGCTTCCAAAAATGGAATAAAGGAATATGTTAATAAGTTTAACATTATTAAGGGTCCCTCTAAATACACCAAAAATTTTTTCCACAAACCCCAATCTTTTGGCATTTCTCTAGCAATTTTAAGCCTGAAGTAGGTAACCGGAATTATTAAAATTAAAGCGGAGCTTAAAATAAGGCTTATTATCTGAGGCAGGCGGTACACCGCGGCGGAATGGCGAATAGTTTTACTTACAAGAGTTAAAATGGCAAATCCAAAAGTAATTAAAAAGGCTATGGTTCTCCAAATAAAATGCCTTTCAATTTTAGAAAATGTCCACAACAGCCTAGAGGTTTTGGAAATACCTTTGCCTTTTATAAACCCGTACATAGAGATGGGAAAAACAATGCTGCCCCAGCCCCAGCGGACAAGCTGTTTATACAAACTTATGTGAGATTTAACCAAAGTTTCTCCTTGGACAGCGTCGTTGGAGACCGGGATAAAGAAACAACGGCCCTCAAACTCCCCTTTTCTGGCAAAATACGCCCTCCAAAAAAATACGCTGTCGTCAATAGTAGTTACATCCCAAAAGTTAGCGTCAATTAAAGTTTGCAGGGAAGTGCTATAACAAGAAAAGGTTTCCCGTGTGGTTTTTTCTATAATCCAGCTGGAAAGGGTTCCCAGAGTTACACTGTTTGCCTCTATTCTCATCTGCATAGGCACTTTCCAAAGGTTATTGTTAAAAAGAAAAAGCGCGGTGCTAAAAAATTTGTTAAGCCTTTTATCGTTCACCAGATACTCATAAGAAAGCCTCGCAAAGAATTCTTTATGCACAACCGTATCACAATCAAATGTGGTGAAAATGAAATCTTTTATCTGATACCCTTTCTTTTTCAAGTCCGGAATCCCGTGCTTTGCTCCCCATGACCGATTTGGAGAGCCTACTCCTGTTACCTCCCCTGACAAATTTGCCGGGTGCGTGTAAATTAAAAAGTTCTTAAAAGGGTATCTTTTCCTTATTTCCTTTAAGGAACTTTTAACTATCTCTTCGCCTTTTTCTTCTATAGAAACTACAATAAAAAAATTTTCCCTGGGATAATTGCTGTACCATATAGCGTTAAAGGCGGGTTCCAAAACTTCAAAACTTTCACTTACGGTGGGAATGAGAATAAAATGTTTTAAATCCGAAAAACTTTTTGGCAGTTCCTCTTTATCGGGCAAATCCGCAAAATTAAGATTTCTGCATTTTTTGAGCCAGTCTATTTTAATTTCTTTATAGTACATTTTAAGACCCTTTAATGTTCCCCAAGCATGAATTGCCGCGCGGTAAATCCAATAGATAGCCAAAAATGTCAGAAAAAACATCATAATGCGCGGCGCTAGTATGCCCAACCAAACAGGCGAAAGAAGAGTAACCCAAGTTATGAAACCAGGTATGAACTCAAGCACCCTAAAAAGGGTTTTATGCTCTTTCTCTATTTCCAAATATGTTTTATGAATATCGGTAGTCATAATAACTAATTAATAGGTGTCAATAAGCATTTACAACTATTAGAGACCATTAGACATTATCCTCTTATTTTCCTAAACAGCGGTTCGGAAGCTGTTATAACTTTGACTGTAAATATTTTCTCTATTTTCTCCGCCGTTTCGGGCATAAATGGTTTTAACAAGCCCGCTAAGTGTATTAAATCCGCTATGATGGGTTCCATAATTTCCATTCTCTCTTTTCCTCCTTTCTCCCAGGGTCTTTTTTCCTGCACATATTTATTCAACTTGCTTAAATAAATCTGCGCCTCCTGCAAAGCTAAGTCGGAACGGTACTCTTCTATGTATTTCTGCATTTCAGCTTTGACATTTTCGGTTTTGGATTTGACATTTATCCGCCAGCTGGCGGATTGATTTTTATTAACTCCCCATCCTTCAGCCAGCTTGCTCACACGGGACACCAGGTTGCCAAGATTATTGGCAAGCTCGCTATTATAAACCTCTTTTATCTTTTCCAAAGAGATGTCGGCGTCCTCCAAAAGGGGGCCATATTTAAGCAGGTAGTAGCGAACCGCGTCCGTTCCAAACTTTTCGGTTAGTTCTGAAGCTTTAATTATATTTCCCAAGCTTTTGCTTATTTTCTGCCCATTTAAGCTTAAAAAAGAGTTCACATAAATGGTATCTGGAACCCTCCTCCCCGCCGCTTTAAGCATTGCGGGCCATAAAAGGGCGTGCCAGCGGGCGTTGTCCTTGCCCAAAAAATGGATTATTTTAGTGTCTTTATCCCAAAAGCCAATAGGTTTTCCGTAAGTGTAATAATTTATTAAAGCATCAAACCACACATAAATTACCTGCGTTTTGTCTATAGGCAGAGGGATACCCCATTTTAAGGCGGGGCGGGATATTGGTATATCGTTAATCCCCTGCTCTAAAAAGGATTTCATTTCATTGTATTTTGAGCGGGGGATTACAAAATCAGGGTTTTTGGCAAAATGCTCTTTTAAAAAATCTTGAAAAGCGGACCATTTGAAAAAATAGTTTTCTTCGGATAACTTTTTAATTTCTTTGGTAGGGTGGTACTCACATTTTCCGTTCACCAAACCCTTTTCGGTTTTGTACTCTTCGCAACCCTCGCAGTAGAACCCGGTGTACTTTGCTTTGTATATAAACCCCGCTTTATAAACTTTTTCAAAAAACTCGCCGGCAGTTTTCTTGTGGTCATCATCCGTTGTTCTAATAAAACGGTCGTAAGAAATGTTAAGGGAAACCTGCTCCTTTTTATCTAGAGTTGAAATCTCATCCACAAAGTCTTTGGGGGTTTTGCCCTTTTCTATAGCGGCTCTTTCAATATTTTGCCCGTGCTCGTCGGTACCGGTTAAAAAACGGACATTCTCTTTTCCTATTAAATCTCTGTAGTAACGAGCATAGCAATCGGCAAGCACTTTTTGGTATAGGTGACCAATATGAATAACATCGTTGGTGTAATCAATAGCAGTGGTAATGAGAACTTTTTTTAACATAACGCTATTATAACACGAGAAAAAAGGAGTCTCCTTGATTATCAGCTTGGACACTGCTACCCCAATTTCCCCCTTGCCATTCTCCGGTAGATTTGTATATAATTTTATTATGAAATTGCAAAAGGTGGTTTTTTTGCTAGTCATAAGCTTTCTCTTTTCATTTCTATTTGCTAAGGCTACATATGCCGCAACTGGAGATTGTAGCGTTTTTGCCCAAAATGCCTCTCTTTTTGACGCCGCGGTAAATCAGCAGAGGTTTGCGCAGGATATGGTTACTTCTATAGGCACAGGTCCCATCTCTTCAATATTGATAGGGGTGCCTTTTGAAGACGGTTGCGAAGCCTCCGGGGTGGCATCAGCAGGACAGAATGTTTATGCACTTGAAAAGCTAAAGAAGAATCTACCCGGCAGCGGGTTGGGTATAGCAATAAACTTAACATCCAACACCTTCAAAAATGCCAAAGATGTAATAAGCACTAAATACTATGCTCAAAATTTAATACACAAAGGCATATTAGGAAAAAGCGCATATGCCGCCACAGATAACTGGTTGCTTTCCACAGGTGTGATATTAAACACTTGGGAAAGTTTAAGGAATGTAACTTATGTACTATTTGTTCTAATTTTCGTAGTCCTCGGGTTTATGGTAATGTTTAGGAAAAGAATTGACCCGCAAACCATAGTTACACTGCAAAACTCTCTACCAAATGTAATGATTTCCCTAATATTAATAACTTTTAGCTATCCTCTAGCAGCAATTATCTTTAACACCTGTGGAGCGCTAATTTCGTGGGTAACGCATCTTTCCGTTTTTGATACTATTTATAAGACACCCGCTCCGGAATTGAATGCTCAGATAGCCATTAATATGCTGGGACAGGTTATGCAAGCAGGACCTTTATTGTCTACCCCCGGTGCTGTAGGAGGCGCCGTTTTAGTAGTGATATTTACAGTTTTTTTCTGGATATTACTGTGCATAGCATTTATAGTAAGCATTTTTTCTATGTTGTTCACCTTAATAAAGACCCTGGGAAAATTGGTATTTCTCACAATCATAAGTCCATTCATATTCTTAATGGGGGCATTGCCAGGAAACCAAAAGACAATGCTAAATTGGTTCAAAAATATACTATCCATAACTCTGCAAGTTCCAGCTATGTGGTTTGTGTTCAGCTTAGG
>PCQY01000025.1:0-2005 GCA_002770755.1 candidate division WWE3 bacterium CG23_combo_of_CG06-09_8_20_14_all_40_14 | reverse complement strand
TATTCTCTGTAGGTAAAGTCCCTAAGGCTATAGATAATGCGTTAGGAGTAGAACCACTTATGTTCGGCGACGACGGAAAGGGAAAGAGAGGAAAAAAGTAATCTCCTCTCTACCCAATATCAACCCATTTAACCATTAAGCAATTTGTTTTATAATATACCTATGTCTATTATTCCCTGGCTTAATTATCCCGGACGACCAATAAAGAGAAAACCTTATAAAATGCCATACTCCCCGCCATACAAGGGTTCTCCTTACGAGTACATAAACCTCCCCACTCCAGATACCATCCCCAGCCTCTTTTGGGAAAATATAATGAAAGATTTTGACCAATCTTTTAGGATAAGCTACAAAGAACTAACCTCCGCAAAAATAGTTGCCGACGAAACAGAATTTGAGCAACAGCCCGGCGCGGTGGGTATTGCCATAAACGCGGACCCCCGCGAGTATATTAAAAAAGGGTTTGGAAAAGTTGCCGCTAACACTTTTAAAAGTTGGTTGCAATCGGTTATTTCTTGGAGCGACTTGGATGTTATTACCGAACAACAATACATTTGGAAACCGCTAACAAGAGGTCAAAACGGTGGGCGGTTAGGACAGTTGCTAACTCCTGTAAGCCCCGGAAGCGACCTATACGAAGGCGCCGACAGAAATCGCATACATAGTTTTGCAACTGTATATCCACAAGGGATGGGAAAGTGGTTTGATGAGGATAAAACACCCTATGAGAATTTGTCCACTCTAATTGAAAATTGGGCAAGATACGGCAGGTCACGCGTAGACCGTATGGGGCAGTGGGGTATGTTGCAAAGAGCATGGCTAGATGCAGTAGCTATAGATGTAACCATTTTTGCTATACAAAATGGTATACATCTACCCAGTTATCCCGATATTGAAAAGTTCATAAACGATGCTCAGGATGTCTGGAAAACTAATGGGTGGATTTTTAGAGGCTCAAAACTCCAAAGGCTAAAAGGTGTAACACCTCTTGTGGAAAGTCCTTTTAGAACTGCCGCGGGGGGAGGAAGATTGGTGTTGGATACCTATTTAACTTCCCAAGGTTTTGACCCCAAGCTGGACAACCCTATTTTTAAATACCAGCTTTGCGCCGACATTTCCAAAAAAACAGGAATTTCCGCTCAAAAGTTGTACGCAATGTCCGATGCAGATATCGCTTCTGTAATAAGTGGCAATGCTGCGGCTCTTAAAAAGATATTTGGTAAATCCACCCCCGCGGCTCTTTCCGGAGCAACCGCCGCTTCCGCGCGAGGTCTTATGAGCACCGCGGAATTTGAGAAGGCAAAAAGCTTTTATGAGAGCAAAATGACGCTTATAAACGGTCAACTTTTTACGCTGGAAACGCAGTTTATAGGAAACCCCTTTGTTCCCCCTAAAGTTAGAGCAGCGGCAATAAAAAAACATAAAGAGCTTAACCGCTGGATTCAACAGCAAAACAAAAAAGTGGATGAGCTCACCGCCGATTTGCATAGAAGAGCGCAGGATTTAAGGGGGGATTTGGAAAGGCTGGGAGCCAATCCAGCGCTTTTTGATTGGCAGAAAGTTTTGCAATTTAGAGAGCATGTTTACCTAACCCAGGATTTCCTGGAGGCGGCGTTTGATGAAAATACCCTTTTTAGAACTTATGTCTGGATTGGGAAAATGTCAGCGCATCTCCCGGATTGGATGGGCAACTGGAAAGCGCGGTTAACCTATTTAACACCTTCTTTTTACACAAGTCAGTTGATTGGTTGGCTGGATGACAATGTTTTGGGGTTGGCGAGTTTTGGAGACAAAGGTCTTTTTCTTAGAAGGTTTGCCAATGCGGCGTATTTCCCATTGGCGGGGGGGAAAGAAGTTCTTTTTAAGGCAAGCGACTTTTTCCTTCTAGACCCTAAACAGCTTAAAGGTAAAGACCCCCGCGATTTTTGGGATGCGTATAAAAAGCTGGGAAAGTTGGTTGATAATAAAGCGGTTATTAACGGCACTGCTTTAACCCCCGAGGTTA
>PCQY01000001.1:17554-18549 GCA_002770755.1 candidate division WWE3 bacterium CG23_combo_of_CG06-09_8_20_14_all_40_14 | reverse complement strand
TGGCGGGAATTGAACCCGCGTGCTTAAAAGTTTCTTGCAAAAACGAATACAAGCTTATACGGTTTAATAATTGTGAGCCTTTGTCATACACAAACCGTAAAACAAGAGAAAGGCTTTAGGTTGGATAATTTCTTTTCTTTGGTAAATAAGAACTCAACCATATTCCAATACCGCATCTTTGCTGTTTTTATGCCTCGCAAAATCTGCAAAGAGAAATTTATGCGAGACACCTGCTTTTTATGCTAAAACTTCAGCATAAGCAGGAACATTTGCTTCTTCAGCATTTTTGTTTTGCCGTTTTTTAACGAAGTTTGGCTCTTCGGCTTGATTTTTACAAAGTGCTTTTAAGGCGAATCCTATCATCCCCAAAATGACTGATGAGGAGTATATCAAATTATTGCGATAAACGCAAGGTTTAAAAAATATGCTTGTTTTTTAAAAGAGTTTATAGGAAAATAAAAATATGGAATATGCAGAAGTTGCTAATGAGAATACTCCCGCTTCGGTTCAAGTGGAAACGGCCCCGATTCCCGCGCCCGCCACGCCGCTCAAAATAGCGCAGGACGCTCCTCCCTCGCCACCGGTTGGTCCTGCTCCTGGCATTTCGCCTTTGCCTAAAGAGCCTAATAAACTCCTACCGATTATTTTAATAATTGTAGCGGTAATAGTTCTACTTGGGGGTGTGGTTTTGTTTTTATGGCAGAGAAATAGAGCTTTAAATACTAAAAATGTTGAAGAGGAGGCTGTTTATACAGAAGAACCTTTGCCAATGGTGTCTCCGGATGTTGCTCCCGCGCCTCCTGTTTTGCCGGTGGGGGAGCCCGCGCAGAAAGAACCCGATGTAAAGGAGGATGCGGCTTTAATTCGCGACGCTTTGGCAAAAAAGCATAGCGCGGGAGTTTTAGATGTAAGTCTTGGTGTTAAGGAAATAACCGCAGAGTATGCCGCCGGTTCGGTTAAGTTTGCTGGAGAGGATGGCGGTGGCTGGTGGCTTG
>PCQY01000001.1:0-17420 GCA_002770755.1 candidate division WWE3 bacterium CG23_combo_of_CG06-09_8_20_14_all_40_14 | reverse complement strand
CAATTATAATTGAACAGGCCCGAGAAACATGGGTAACAGTCAAGGAATCTAGTGTTGCCTTTGCGCCCCATCTGGCTCCGGTGGTAGGATTCGAACCTACAACCATCTCCTTAACAGGGAGCCGCGCTACCATTGCGCCACACCGGAATACCAGCAAAACCCTATTATTTATAACATAATTTGCTTAAAATTGTAATAATTAATATAGTATAAGCAATGAAATTATCATTTATAATCCCAGCCCTAAACGAGGAAGAAAATATAGAAAAAAAGGTATTAGGCGCGTCCGTGGCAGAGTTTGTATTTCTTTCCGCTTCCGCAAGGGCAGGGGTCGTTTCGCCCCACCTTCTTTACACCGCCGCCTTCTGCCCGCTGTTTTTGCATCGGTGGTTTTTCGTTCCTTGGCACCTGCTCTATTTGAACTTTTGTGGCGCGGTCGCCAATAGTGTTCCAAACAGTAATAACCAGCTTCTCAAAAATTTTATGTCCCTCTTGTTTATACTCCACTAATGGGTCCTTCTGTCCGTAAGCGCGAAGGCCAATACCTTCTCGGATGGAATCCATCGCATCTAAATGCTCCATCCAATAAGTGTCTATCACCTGCAAACTTATCCTTTTTATAACCTCGTACCATATATTTTTTAAAGTCTGCTCCCTCTGCTCAAAAATGTTTCTCACATCACCGTAATGTTTTGAGACCCTTTCCAAAAACCATTCTTTGTCCTCTTCTTTGTGGGATATCCAAAGGAACCTTTGGCGCAGTTTGTAAATTACCTCTCTGTGTTTATTCATTACATCGTCAAAATCCACCAAATTTTTTCTTCTATCAAAGTTTAAAGTCTCCACTTTCTTTTGCGAGTTTTCTATAGCTTTAGAAACAAGACCAGCCTCTATTGGGATGTTCTCGTCCATTCCAAAGCGGTCCATAATTTTTTCCACCTGCTCTCCGCCGAAAATTCTCATTAAGTCATCCTGCAAAGAAACAAAGAATTTGGATTTTCCCGGCTCTCCCTGCCTTCCGGAACGGCCTCTGAGCTGATTATCTATTCTTCGCGATTCGTGCCTTTCGGTTCCCACAACATACAGTCCGCCAAGCGCCAAAACTTCTTTGAAGTCTTTTTCGTTCTGCGGGTCGCCCCCAAGCTTAATATCAACGCCTCTTCCCGCCATATTAGTGGCAATGGTAACGGAGTCTTTTCTTCCCGCCTGCGCAATAATAAGAGCTTCTCTTTCGTGCTGTTTGGCATTCAGCAATTCATGCTTTATATTTTTTCGTTTTAATAAGCTGGATAGGAGTTCGTTGTTTTCTATAGAGGTGGTTCCCACAAGAACCGGCTGGCCGCTGTTGTTTGCCTGTCCTATTTCCTTAACAATAGCGCGGTATTTTGCGGTTTTTGTTTTATAAACAACATCCGGCAAATCTTTTCTCGCCAATGGCTTATTAGTTGGAATAACCACCACATCAAGCTTATAAGTTTTGCTAAATTCCTCCGCTTCGGTGGCGGCGGTCCCAGTCATACCAGAAAGCTTTCTGTACATTCTAAAAAAGTTCTGAAAAGAAATTGTGGCGAAGGTGCGCGACTCTTTTTGAATTTCCACACCTTCTTTTGCCTCTACTGCCTGATGCAGACCCTCGCTCCAGCGCCTTCCCGGCATAAGCCTGCCGGTAAACTCGTCCACAATAATAATTTGCCCCTCCTTAACCACATAATCCTTATCCTTGTTAAAAAGCGACCTCGCTCTTATGGCATTTTCCACATGATGCACCGTTTCAAAATCGCTCTCGTACAAATTTGAAACCCCAATAATTCTTTCAATTTTGGAGATGCCAAGCTCCGTTAACGAAGCGGTTCTGTATTTTTCGTCAACTTTGTAATCAACGGTAGGCGTAAGTTTTTGGGCAATTTCAGCAAATTGATAATATGTTTTGGTGGGATCCTGCGCGGGGGCGGATATTATTAACGGGGTTCTAGCTTCGTCTATTAAAATGGAGTCAACCTCGTCAACAATTGCGAAATTATGTCCTCTTTGGGCCAAATCTTTGGTTTCATATACCAAATTATCGCGCAGATAATCAAAGCCGAACTCGTCATTCGTGCCGTAGGTAATGTCGCATTCATAAGCCTGCTTTTTGGTTATAGGGCGTAGATGTTTAGCGTACTCATCTAAAAAAGTAGTATTTTCAAAGGAGGGGTCATACAAGAAAGCGTCTTCGTTGTGGGCGATAACTCCAACGGATACTCCCAGCAAATTATAAACGGGTCCCATCCAGCCGGCGCCATGGCGGGAAAGGTACTCGTTTGGTGTAACCAAATGGCACCCCTTCCCTGTTAACGAGTTTAAGTATAGAGGCAAGGTTGCGGTTAAAGTTTTTCCCTCGCCCGTTTTTTGTTCGGCTATTTTTCCTTGATAAAGAACAATCCCTGCCAAAATCTGCTCGTTAAAATGCCTTTGCTTTAAAGTTCTTTTAGCGGCTTCGCGCACCAGAGCGTAAGCCTCCGGCAAAAGCTCATTAAGCGCCTTTTCGGTGTCGGAAGCGGTTTTAATAATTTTTTTAAACTCTTCCGTTTTTTCTTTTATTTGGGAATTGGAAAGTTTTTCGTACGCATTTTCTAAGCTGTTTATTTTATCAACAAGAGGGGTAAGCTGGTTTAACAGCCTTTCGTTTCCGTCTAAGTATTTAGATAGGATTTTAAGCATATAAATAAAGCTAGTAATAGGCGGTAAATTAAAAAAATTCTAAACCCCCTTTTTCTGATGTATTCTATCATAAATCTTATGGTCAGAAGTCCAATAACAAAAGAAGTTATAAAGCCAACCGCAAAACTGCTCTCTAAAAATCCCAAACCGCCAAAATTTTTAAAACTTTTTATAAAACTGTAAATTGCGGCGCCAAAGATAATGGGGGTGGCTAGGTAAAACGAGAATTTAACGGCCTCGTCTTTTTTTATCTTTCTTAAAAACCCCCCGGATATAGTCATGCCGCTGCGGCTCATTCCGGGCAAAATAGCCAGCATTTGCATAACGCCGATAAATAGGCTATCCCTTATGCTTACATTTGTTTTGAGGCTGGTTGCCTGTTTGAAAATTTTTTCCGAAAACAGCATTACCGCCGTTCCGGCAATTAAGGTTATAGATATGATAGAAATGGAGCGGGTTTCGACCTCTATAAAATCGCTAAACAAAAAACCCAGTATTCCCGCGGGAAAGATACCGATTAAAACTTTTAACACATAGTTTTTATTTTTAACTATTCTTAGCCAGTCTTTTGCAAAGTAAACAATTACAGCGCAAGCGGTGCCAAGGTGCAGAGCGGTATCAAAAAACAGGGTGTGTTCCTGCCAATTAAAAAGTTTTGGAACAAGTATCAAATGCGCGGAGGAAGAAACCGGCAAAAATTCGGTTAGCCCTTGAACTATTCCTAAAACTATTGCTTGCATCAAAACCATTTTAAAAGAGGGTTAAACCCATTTGGGTTAAACCCAAATGGGTTTAACCCTAATTGCGATAAGTCCTGCTAATACCCCAACCGCCGCCCCGCCTACAATATCTATCGGATAATGCACTTTAATAAGAACCCTTAAAGCGCCAATTAACGCTCCAAAACAAAAACACATCAACGCCAATTTTTGGTGTTTTTTATAAAGCAGTATTCCAAGCGCAAAGAGGGTGGCAATGTGCCCGGAGAAAAAGGAGCCGAATCCAAATGGAATCCAAATACCCGGGTTTGGTGAAACGCCCACAAAAGGCCTGTTTACAGGTATAACTGCTTTAGAGATTTCGGATATAATGTTGGCAATAAGTATAGCTAATAAAGATTTAACGGCAAGCTGGTGTTCTCTTTTCGCAATAAAGCACACTGCAGTTGCAAGAAGAGGGATTATTATTAAAAACCTTGCTGAAAACACGATTATTCCTTGCATAAAAAAAGAATGTTGCCTCTATTTCCCACAACATTAACCTTATAAACACCCACAGTCCCAAAAACTTTCAACAAATAGTCTTTGGAGTGTTTGATCTCTTTGTCAGTATCCACACAGAGTATTTTATTAAATATAGCACATCCTTTGTTATTTAACGCGTCTCGGACGAACGAAAAAAACTCAAGACTCCAAAACTTTTCTGGAAAATTTCCTCCGCAGTACACATCAACTAAAACCACATCCGCTTTTTGGTTTTTAATAGCGTTAAAAGCATCTTTACGAATAATTTCCACATCCTCAAAAGCTGAAAGTCCAAAGTAGGAGTAAGCTATTTCTATTATTTTTTTATCCATCTCTATAGCGGTAATTTTAAGCGGGGGCTTTTCCTTTTTTAATAATCCTATTACGGTGCCTGCGCCTAGCCCTAGAAGGAGAATTTTTTGGGCGTTAGGGCAGCCCTCAAGCGCAATTTTCGCCATTTGTCCCCACACGCGGTGTTCCGCGCCGGGGCAGTCCCAGTTTATGGACTGCACGAAGCCTCCTACCACAAGCCTTCTTTCCTTGCCTTTTTGAACCACCTCTATTGTGCCCGAAATTGGCGACATTGTGCTAAAGAGAACTTGTGAGTTTGGACATAGAAGGTTTTTAATTTTACTCATATTTGAAATCGTTTAGAAATTAGAGATTAGGATTTAGAAATTTTTTCTATCTTATCTTTCCCCGCAAAAGGTCTTAAAACCTCTGGGATTGTTACAGAGCCGTCTTTTTGCTGGTAATTCTCCAAAATTGCTAAAACCCACCTTTCAGTAACTCCGGTTGCGGAGATAGTATAGGGAAAATATTTTTCCCCATTTTCGCTTTGGCACCTTATGTTTAACCTCCTTGTTTGGAAATCGGTTAGGTTGGTGTTTGAGGTAAGTTCCTTATACTTGTCTTGGCTTGGAAACCATGCTTCTAAGTCATACTTTTTGTAACCTGGGGCGGCGGTATCCCCAACGCAGGTGATAACGCGGCGATAAGGCAGTTTTAGAATTTCTGCCATTTCCTCCTCATTTTTTTGGCATTCGTTATGCCATTTTTCGGCATCTCTCGGTTTGCAGAAAACGATTTGTTCCAGTTTGTAAAATTGGTGCGCCCTGAAAATCCCTCTTGTGTCTTTGCCGTAGCTTCCCGCTTCGGTTCTAAAAGAGGGGGAGAAGCCCAAAAATTTGAGAGGCATATCTTTTTCTGGGATAATTTCGTCCATTTTAAATCCTACGAGAGTCTGTTCTGATGTTCCTATTAAAGACAAATCCGCATCCTTTATTTTATAAATATCCTGCGGAAAGTAAGGCAGGTATCCCGTTCCAAAAAGGGTTTTTTCCTTTGCCAGAATAGGTGTAATAAATGGAGTAAAGTCTTTGCCGATTAGGAATTTCTGCGCCCAGGAAAAAAGCGCCCATACTAATAGCGCGCCGTCCCCCTTCCAAAAATAAAAGCGGGCTTGCGTAACTTTAGCTCCCCGTTTTTTATCTAGTATATCAAGATTTTCTCCTAGTTCTAAGTGGTCCCTTACCACAAAAGAAAATTTTGGAATCCCCCCCCATTTTTTTATCTCTTTATTTCCGCTGTCGTCGTTGCCATCTGGCACATCCTTATCAAGCATATTAGGTAGCCAGCTTAATTTCTCGTCAAGGTAGGTGGCAACTTTATTTAAAGATTGTTCTAAATTCTTAATGTCATTTTTCAGTGTCATTAGGTCAAGAAGAGTTTTTTCATCAGGTTTTGATTTTGAGAGTTTATTAACGAGAGCTTTTTTTTCGTCAATAGTTGTAATTAGCTTTCTTTTCTCTATGTCACTCGCCAGCAATTTATCAATATCCACTTTGCACTGGCGCCTTTCACAATTTATTTTAACTTCGTTTGAGTTTTCTCGGATAAATTTTATATCAAGCATAATTTAATAGCCTTTGAATTTCTCTCTCATATTATACAACTTCTCTGAATTCGTCTCTTTCAGGGATGAATTTTGCGCGGATGAAGAATGGGGATTTTCAGGGCGGAGGAGAGGAAAAAGCACACACTCCCTTACTGGTTTATCCATTAAAAAGGCAAACAATCTTTCGCTTAATCCAAACCCGGTAACGGGAGGCATCCCATATTCCAGCGCCCGAACAAAATCGCTGTCGTACATTTGAGCATCCAAATCCCCAGCATCCCGCATTTTCTGCTGTTCTTCAAACCTTTGCTTTTGGTCCAAGGGGTCATTTAGCTCGGTATAGCCATTTCCGAGCTCGCTTCCAGCGATAATTATTTGATACCTCTCTACAATTTTTGGATTGCTCTCACACCTTTTTGCAAGCGGAGAGACTTCCACCGGATGGCCTATCAGGAACGAGGGTCCGGTTATTTTTTTTCGTACGGCTTTCCACAATAAATCCAAAAGCCTGCCTTTGGTTTCTTTGCCTTTAAGCGGTATTTTAAGCTCTTTAAGTTTTGTTCTAATATCGCTTTCCAGCGCTGTATGTATATCAAAATCCAAATACTTTCTTATGCTTTTTGCATAATCAACCCGTTCCCACTTTTTGCTAAAATCAATCTTGAGCCGGTTTATTTCAAAAACTGTTTTACCAAAGACTTTCTGAGTAATTTGTTTGTAAAGCTCTTCAACGAGTTTCATAGAATCCTCATAGTTTGCGTACGCCCAATAAAATTCCATCTGAGTATAATCCTGCAGATGCTCGCGGCTTACGCCTTCATTCCGAAACTGCCTGCCTATTTCAAAAGTTTTTTCAAAGCCTGCTACCATAAGCCTTTTTTGCCAAAGCTCTCCCATAGATATGCGGAGATACAAATCAATATCCAAGGCGTTATGGTGAGTAATAAACGGGTTAGCATCCGCACCCCCAGCAGTTGTTTCTAAAACGGGGGTTTCCACCTCTAAAAAGTCTTTATCAAGAAGAAAATTGCGAATAGTTTGCCAAAAAAGAGCCTTTTTCACGAACACTTTTTTAAGCTCATCATTTAATAGCAAATCCACATACCTTTGGCGGTACCTCTTTTCCTCATCCTTTAAGCCATGCCATACATTGGGTAGGGGGCGGAAGCTCTTTGTCAAAATTTTAAAATCTTTTCCCAGTATAGTTAGCTCACCAGCTTTGGTGGTGAAAAGTTCCCCCGAAACCCACACAAAATCGCCTATATCAAAAAGAGACACGAGTTTCCATAAACTATTCTTTAGAGAACCCTTTTTGAATGCCAGCTGAATCTGTCCGCTTTCGTCCTTAACATTGGCAAAAACTATTTTGCCATGTTCTCTTATGGACATTAGCCTTCCTGCTATGGAAGTTTTATCTTTTGCATTTTTGGCCTCTGATATTGGGGTTTTTGGAGGGACAGCGCTTGCGTAAGGATTAATTCCGAGCGCCTTTAATTTCTCCAATTTCTCCATGCGAATTTTCTTAAGCTCGTCTAAAGGACGATGGGTATTGCGGCTCATGCTTAAAATACTATCATCTAAATCGTCTAGGGGCAATTATGAGAGAAATTTTTTACTTATCTAATCTCCAAAATGTGGAATTTTAGTTTTCCAACAGGGGCTTCGTATTCAACAACATCGCCAATTTTTTTCCCCATAAGGGCAATGCCCAAAGGGGACTCGTGGGATATTTTTTTATTTAAGGGGTCTGCTTCAACAGTGCCTACAATATGGTATTCCTCCTCCGCGCCGTCCATATACACTTTAACTTTTGAGCCAACGGCAACAATGCTATTCCCTTTAGAGTGGTCTTTAACCACATCAGCACCCCTTAGGATTTCCTCAAGTTCCTGGATGCGCCCCTCTAAAAAGGCCTGCTCTTCCCGCGCGGCGTCGTATTCAGCGTTTTCACTTATATCTCCGTACTCGCGCGCCTTTTTTATGCGCTCAGCTACAAAAGGGCGCTTTATTTTTATAAGCCCCCTGTACTCATCTTTTAACTTTTTCAAACCTTCAATAGTAACAAGAACTTTGCCTTTCATAGTTTTTATTTAAACTGGTTTTTGAGAGAAACCTTACAACGAACCCTTTAGTTTAGGCGTATAAAACTATCCCCAACACCCTTCAGGGCCAGATAAAACCAAATAAAGAAGCAGAATTATGTTTTTCATTTTATCCAAACCTATACCTTATGTCAAGGATAAAAATAAAATCCTGCAACAAGGCTGTGGAAGGCGCACATCAAAACACGCCTAACCTACAACTTAAATAGGGGTCTGACCCCTATTTACCTATTTAAGGCTATTTGAGAAGAAATCCGCCGTCAACCACAACTTGACTCCCCGTCATATACGAAGCCATATCGGAAGCTAAGAATAGAGCTACTTTTCCGATTTCGTCCGGCTCGCCCATTCTGCCCATCGGTACGCCTGACATAGGGTCTGCAATGGAGATAGAGATATCCCCCTTCGTTTTTACTGGGGCGGGAACTTGCATTTTCCGCGTTCCCGGAGTATTTATTCCCCCCGGCGCAATGGCGTTAACCCAAATTTTGTGCGGCGCAAGTTCCAAAGCGATATTTTTTGTAAACCCCCAAACGCCGTGTTTAGATGCGTCGTAAATTGCAAGTCCTGCCATTGAGGGGTGCAATGCGTCAATTGAAGTGATATTAATTATCCTCCCGCCTCTTCCCTGTTTAATCATTTGTTCGGAAACATATTTTGCGCAAAGAATCACCCCTCTTAAATTTATATTGATTATTTTCTCAAAATCTTGCGATGTCAGCATGGACAGAGGAACAATTGGAAATATCCCCGCATTGTTCACCAGTATGTCTATGGTCCCAAACGAGGCTACCGTTTCTTCAACCAGATTTTTTACACCTTCTTCCGACGACACATCTGTATTTATAGCTTTTAGATTAAATCTGGAATTTTTTACAACAACCCCCGCCTCTTTTTTATCGTAATCGGCGATAACAACATTTGCCCCAGCTTCGGCAAGTCTATTGACAATGCCAAGCCCAATTCCCGCCGCTCCGCCAGTTACAATTGCAGTTTTTCCAGATAAATTAAGCAGGTTTTCTAAACTAATAATGCTCATACTTTAATTATAATAAACCTTTTTGATAAAATCAATACATTTACTTCAAACCTCGTAAAATATACCCAAAGGCATTTTTTTAATCCCAAACTCCAAAGATTTGGTGTAAGCTTTCTGCTTGTTCGCTGTATTAAAATCTGGGTCAAGGCGACAACAATTTTCCCGAAAAAAACTATGCGTAAACCTTTTGTTAAAAGTAATGCAGGGCTGAAGAACTTCAATAATGGCAAGTCCCTTATGGTTGTTCGCTTTAATAATAAGGCTCGTTAAATTTTCTATGTTCCCCGCATATTCCCTCGCAACAAGAGTTGCGCCGGTTGTGATAGCAAGAGCTAAAGGATTAAGCGGAGCATCTGTATTTCCTGCGGGTGTAGATTTAGATTTGTAGCCTTTTGGAGAAGTGGGGGATGTTTGACCTGTGGTTAACGCGTAAACTCCGTTGTTATGGATGATAACTGTTAAATCCTCGTTTCTTCGGCAGGCATGCAAAAAATGATTTCCACCTTCGCCTAAACAGTCTCCATCGCCGGTAAAAACAAAAACATTAAGGAGGGGGTTTACGGTTTTTATACCAGTTGCCACGGGTATTGGTCTTCCATGCAAAGTTTCAAAAGAGGTTAATTTTATAAAATTCAAGATGTGTCCATGGCAACCTATTCCCGCGACTAAAACGGTGTTTGAATTGTCCCAATGCTCTTTAATGCACGCATTTTTAAATGCGCTCCACAAGGAAAAGTTCCCGCACCCAGGACACCATGTTGGGAAATATGGGGTGGTTAAGCTTTCGTCATCCATTTTTGATGTCTTTCAAAACTCTATGTATTTTATCCGTTATATCCTCTACAAAAAATGGTCGCCCATCATATTTCAGAAACTTGTCTTTTATTTCAATCCCCGTTTTTTCGCGTATGAGTCTTGCCATCTGTGCGCTGTAGTTTCCTTCAATGGCAATAATGTAGCGCGCTTGGCTTAATATAGTTTCAACTTCCTTTGCGGGAAATGGGTTTAGCCACATAAGATGCAAAAAATTTACATTATTAAAGTCTTTCAGTGCCTGTAAAATACTTCCTTTACAGCTCCCCCACGAAACAATGGTTAACTCGGCATTTTTAGAGCCGTAAAGAGTTGGAGGAGCCATATCCTTTTTAGCGCAGGTTTCAAGCTTTAACATCCTCTTTTCCATTTGGCTTATTCTATTTCCGCTGTCCTCGCTTGAATAGCCAAATTCATTGTGTTCTTCAGAATTGGCTATAAAAAAGTTACCGCTCCCTGGAAGGGTTCTTGTGGAGATACCATCTTTAGAAAGAATATACCTTTTATAATTTTCTACCCTATCCGTTGTTAACTTTCCGCGGTCAATCGTGTAGGGGGAATTTGGCAGAGAGATGGATTGGCTGTTGTCGCAGATATTTTTGTCGAGAAGCACCACTACCGGGGTTTGGTATTTATCCGCCAAATTGAAAGCTTTTCTAGTTAAATCAAAAGCTTCTCTGATGTCTCCTGCGGCTAAAACTATTCTCGGGAAATCTCCCTGATGCGCGTTTAGAACAAAACTTAAATCTCCCTGCTCGCTGAAAGTGGCAAGTCCAGTAGCGGGGGCGCCCCGCATACCTTCAATTACAACAAGCGGGGTTTCCGTTATCCCGGCTAGTCCAAAACCCTCGGTCATAAGGCAGAAACCCCCTCCAGATGTTGCCACCAGGGAGCGCGCACCCGCAAAACTTGCTCCTATTGCCATATTAATAGCGGATATCTCGTCTTCCGGCTGTTTGTAAATATAGTTATGTGTTTTTTGGTGGGACGCCAAAAAATGAATAATGCCGGAAATCGGGGACATTGGGTAAATTGAGGCAAACTCAAGACCTGCGGAAATAGCTCCCAAAGAAACTGCTTCGTTCCCATCCAATATCTTATCGGGAGACTCTGTTAACGATTCTAAAGGATTCAGAATCGCTGATTCTTTTGGATAATTTTTCTTAATAAAATCAAACCCTAGTTTTGCGGCTTTTAGGTTCTCAGCCATAGACTTTTCATGGCGATACTCTTTTTCAATTTCTCCGTTTAGGATTGTTAACTCCCCCCCAAAAAGAGCTACCAGCGCTCCCAGCGCTATAACATTGCTTACAGGATATTTTTCTCCGGAAATGTTTGCTAGAGGAATTCCAAAAAATTTCACCTTATGCGAAACTTTTAAGGTATTCTCCTTTTCTCCGAGATCCAAAAGCACTCCCGCGCCTTCCTCTAGCTCTCCAAGGTGTTTGTCTAAAGTATCCCGATTTAGAGCCACCAAAAAATCCGTTTTGGTGGTGGGACCTGTTGGCTGATTTTGCGAGACGCTTATTTGAACAACATTATGCCCGCCTTTTATCAGCGAAGGGTACTCAATGTAACTATATGTTTTATACCCAAGGTGCAGGAGGCATTTAGAAAATAAGAGCCCTAACGATTTAACGCCCTGCCCCGCGCACCCTCCAATTTTCAAGCTGAAAACTTTTTTTATCCGCATCTTAAAAGCGTTTTTGAATCAACCGCCCACACCTCATTTAAGGTTGCAATTACGGGATTAATTTCAATTTCTGAAATCTCCGAGAATTCTTGCGCTAAAGCCCCCAAACGGATAATTAAATCCTGCAATTTTTCTAACTTCGCATCTTGAAGAAATTTGTAAATTTTTGATTTTTCCATCAGTCTCTTGGCTCCCAAATTGTTTATTGGCAGCAGACATAAATTTTTATCATCAAATAATTCTGCGTAGGTCCCCCCCGCGCCAAAAAGCAGTACTTTTCCAAAAATAGCATCTGTTTTAACTCCAACCAACAACTCTGTGCCGTTTTGAACACATTTTTGGATTTGTATTTTATCTTCAAAATGCGTTTGCAGTTTTGTTAAAGTTTCCAAAAGTTGCTTTTCATTTGCGATACCTGTAGCCACCCCTCCCACTTTCTTTTTGTGCAAGAGATTCGGGGAAGAAATCTTTAGCGCAACCGGCCAGCCGTTTTCTTTTGCAAACACCAGCGCTTCCTTCTCGTCCTTAATAAATTTTGTGGGGGGTGTGGGTATTCCTATGGAAGCTATTAAATTATTAGCGGAGATGTTGTCCAAACTTTGCTGTTTTTCGTTTATAGCTTTTCTTAATATCTTTTCAGCTTTTTCAAAGTTCAGCTCGCCTGCATAATTTGCTTCTTTTAGAGGGGACGCTTCAAGTTTTCTCTTTTTAAATTTCCACATTTCGGATATTGCATAAATGGCTCTCTCGGGAAACCTAAACGAGGGAATCTTATACTTGTTTAGTACCTTCTCTCCCTCATAGATTAATTTCCCGCCGATAAACGAACAAAATATTGGTTTTTTGTACTGCTTAGAAAGCTCCCCGATGAACTCTGCGGTTTTTTCAATCTCGGTCATTATTTGCGGGGTGAGAATAACCAACAAAGCGTTAACGGAATTTAGCTTCATAACTGTTTCAGAGGCCTTGCGGTACCTATTTGCAAGAGCGTCTCCCAGTATGTCCACGGGATTTAAAATTCCCGCGGATCTTGGGAGTATCTTAGTTAAAACCTTTTTTGTGGGCTCGTTAAACTCCGAAAGCGCAAGTCCCGCGGATAAAACCGCGTCGGCGCTTATTACAGCTGGACCGCCGGCATTTGAGATAATGGCAATGCTTGGTCCGTTGGGAACATTTTCCCACGAAAACGCTTTTGCCAAATCAAAGAAATCTTCAATAGTTTTGCATTGAATAACCCCCGCTTGTTCAAGAACGGCGCTTAAAACACTATCTTCTCCGGCGAGAGCCCCCGTGTGGGAGAGCATGGCCTGCGCCGCTTCTTTGGTTTTTCCCGGTTTAAGAATGAATAAAGGGCGCGTTTTTGACAAACGGCATGATGTTTTTAAAAATTCCTTTCCGTCTGATATAGATTCCAAATACATTCCTATTGGGGATTCCTCAGACATTCCCTCTTGAGGCGGGGTGTATGAGGTGTTCTGATATTCCTTTTCAAAATGGCTTAAAAAATCACTTTCGTTTAAAACGGCTTTGTTTCCTAGAGTAACAAATTGGCTTATGCCAAGTTCTATAGAATTGCACCAATCAAAAATGCTTGCGGCTACAGCCCCTGATTGAGATATAAATCGCAAATTTCCTTTGCGAGCAACGGTAGCGCCAAAAGTCGCGTTAATAGGGTGAATGGTGTTTATAAAGCCCAAGCAGTTAGGCCCCAATAGATTTATATTATGTTTTGAGGCTATGTTTATTAACTCGTTTTCCAGTTTTCCCCCCTCGCTTCCCGTTTCTTTAAATCCTGCGGCAAGTATTATTACATTATTAATTTGTTTATCCGCGCATTCTTTTAATATTTTTGGGACCAATGGCGCGGGAATGGCAATTATAGCAAGCTCCGGAGTTTCGGGAAGGTTTTTAATGCTTTTGTAGCATTTAAGGCTATTGACTTCCTCGGCGTTTGGATTAACAGGATAAATTCTGCCCTTGAATTTTGAGTTTTGAATATTCTTTAGTGTAATTGCGCCAACTTTTTGAGGTGAGCGAGAGGCGCCAATAACTGCAACGGATGTAGGATAAAAAAATGTTGACAAATCGCGGGGCATACTATTAGTCTATGCAACTTAGCGGGGTATGTCAAAGATATAAAATATAAGTGCCTGCTAAGGTTTTTTGAAATCTTTATCAAAAGAAAGCACACTTGCCTTTTGCTCTTTGGCTTTTTTATATGAGTTTAAATCGCCGCTCCATTACTTTTGGCGACCCGCATTACTGAACATAGAATTCAAGTTTGAAGTGCTCCGCTTAATAAATAGCTGGCACACTCGCCTAATAATTGTATGGGTTTAATGAATTTTTAGTAAGTAGAGGAAGGCGGTGGCAAGCGCTAATGCTATAACACTTCCGCTGGAAAAAGTGAAATACTTGAGGAATAGTAAAAACGAGGGGGAGTTTTCTTTTTGCAGGTATTTTTTATACTTTTTGAGAGCCGCTCTTTTAGTTAAATTGTAGCCCGCAAAAAGCGATACGGTGGAAAAAATCAGGGCGGGTGTTAAGGATAATTTTTCTCTAATAAGCTCGGTGAACAAAATTATTCCGCCATTAATAAAAAGACCGTACCAAACAAAAAAAATAAAAACAGGGAGCCGTTTTAAGTAAAATTTCTTCTCACAATAATAAAAATCAAACAATACCTGTAGAAACAGGTAAATGTTAGGAATGGTTTTTATACCGTCAAAATACATCTCATATAGAAATATACCCTATTTATTAAAAATTTCTAGTTGTGTTATTTTTTATTATGTGTAATATTAAGATATGCCTAAAGAAATTAAGGAGAAAAAACCTCCCCGCAGAGCGTCAAAGGAAGCCCTCGTTAAAGTTAAGGAAGACTCTGGTGTGAAGGAAGCGGAAAAAGTTAATCCTGATATTCGCAAAAATAAATTCTTCAAGCCAGCAATTTTTATATTCGCCTTTTTGATAATTGGGGCGCTTCTCTATAAATATAAAGGCGCCTTTGTGGTAGCCACGGTCAACGGAAAGCCCATAAGCAGGCTTGAACTTATAAGGGAGCTGGAAAAACAGGGTGGTAAGCAAGCGCTAGATTCCATAATAACGGAAAATTTGATTATGCAAACGGCAAGAAATAAAAACATTGTTGTAGCGCAAGGGGAGATAGAGGGGGAAATAAAAAAGATAGAAGAGAGCTTGAAAGGTCAAAATTTAACTTTAGAAAATGCGCTTTCTTTGCAGGGGTTAACGAGAAACGATCTTGACAAGCAAATAGTTCTTCAAAAAAGTTTAGAAAAAATTTTGGCGGATAAAATTGTTGTTACTGATGAGGAAGCGGCGAAATATGTGGAAGACAATAAAGAAAGTTTTCCGAAAGATGGGGATTTAGATGCTCTGAAGGAGCAGGCAAAAGAGTTTTTAGCAGGGCAAAAATTTTCAAACGAGGTGCAGAAATGGCTATTGGATATAAAAACGAGCGCCTCTATAAAATATTTTGTGAATGGGCTTAGAATAGCTAATTGACAAAAAGATATTTTTTATGAGATTATACAAAAGATGATAAAAATGTTCTGCCTAAACAAAGTAGCCCTTGTTTTAGTAGCTTCTTTCGTGGTTTTTGTTTTAACAGCTTTCCCTGCATTTGCTCAAGTTAATTCGTACGGTAATTCCCTGAAGGACTCTGTTGAAAAAGTCGCCCCCGCCCCTTCCGATATTAATAGAGAAAATTTGCAGAACACGGTTAGGGAAGCTGTTAAAGAGCAAAAAGGTGTATGGCTGCAAAAAACGGCGGAAGTTAGAAGCCAGGTAATGGAAAAATTGCGTTTTAGAGGGGGAGCGGTGATTTTAAGATATAAAGCGGTAATTTCCCGGTACGAAACCTTAATTTCCAGAATAGAAAAAAGGGTGGAATTGGAAAAAGCGCAGGGCAGGGATACCTCTGCTGTAGAAGCATCTCTATCTAAAGTAAAAGCGGATGTTGATAAAATAAAGCCTTCTGTAGATTTAGCGGTCTTTAGATTAGAGGCTATTAACGAAAATTCTTCTGCGGAGGAGATACACGCGGTTGTCAAAGAGGTTAAAGATATTTTGAAAGCCGAGAAGGAAAATTTAGTTACTTTAAAGCAGAGCATCAGAAAACTCATCGCAGATGTGCATGCTTTGTCTTTAGAAAATAAAGCCGTTAATGGAATCAGCAACTGAAGAAAAAATATCATTAGGCCAGCAGACGGGTATTGTTACTCCACAAGTTCCTGTAGCAGAGGAAAAAAAGCCCAAAACCCAGCTTTTTATTATAGCTGGTGTAGTTTTGGTTTTGGTATTAACTATAGCTACCATACTAATAGTTTTGAGATACGCGTCTTCCTCCCAGGGTGTCGCGGAACCTGTTGCTATGCCCGCAAGTACCGCACCAACTTTGGTTAAAGAAGAATCTCCGGCTGTAGATGCGCAAGTAGATAAATTGAATTCTCAAGGAACTTCTACCGAAACAGTAGATATGCAGAAAGATTTGGAGGATACTTCTTTAGATAACCTTGACAAGGAGTTAGAGGGGTTAGAAACCCTTATCCAGTAACCAGCTTTTAATTTCCTTTCTTTATTTTTATCTTACTTTGATTCTTGCATAAGATTTTCTTCAGCTATAAGCGTGTCCCTCTAACGCGGATTAAAGGGATAAAACCTTTCAATGGGTATGGTAAAATTCAGCTTATGGACGAAATAACAATCAAGGGTAAAAGCTATAAACTTCCAATCTATTTACCAGACGCGACAAGAGCGGTTGTAAAAAGCGCGGATTCTTTAGATTTACAAAGCGCCAAAGTTGAAGGCGTGGTGGTAAATACCTATCATTTAATGACCAACCCCGGTGTTTCTATTCTAAAAGAATTTGGCGGGGTCAAAAAGTTTATGAATTTTGAGGGTTTGGTAACATCCGATTCCGGGGGCTGGCAGATTTTTTCGTTAATTCATAGAAGCAAAAATGTTGGCGCTATAACTGATAAAGGAGTCTCGTTTAGTTTAGGCGCCAAGAAGAAAACGATTTTCACACCAGAAAAATCTATAGATGTGCAGTTTGGCATTGGGTCGGATATTGTTATATGCTTGGATGATTTCACTCCGCCCGATGCGGGGGAAGATAAAATAAGGGAAAGTGTGGGAAGAACTATTCTGTGGGCAAAAAAGAGTAAAGAGCATTACCTGAAACTTATTGAAAGAAGTGAAATGGACGAGTGCTCCCGCCCTTTGCTTTTTGCGGTTATACAAGGGGGATTAGATAAAGGATTAAGAAAACAGTGTGCTGAAGGACTTTTAGAGATCGGATTTGATGGATATGGCTTTGGCGGGTATGTGGTGGGGGATAACGGGGAACTGGATTTGGATATATCGGAGTATATTGCAAAACTGATTCCCGATAAATTTATAAAATTTGCGTTGGGAGTTGGCACGCCGATTGAAATTGCCCATTGTTTTGAGATGGGCTGGCAGATTTTTGACTGTACTCTTCCAACTAGAGACGGCAGGCATAAAAGATTGTACGCTTTTGCGCGTGAGCCTAAAACTTTGGAGGATTTGAAAAATCCGGATACCCACAAGTACCTTCATATAAATAGGGAGATGTACAGGAGGGATAATAAACCTATTAGCGAGTATTGCGATTGCAAGGTATGCCAAAATTTTTCCAGAGCTTATTTGCATCATCTCTTTAATATCGGGGACACTTTGGCGTATCGCCTTGCCACTATCCACAACTTACGGACATACACAAAACTTATTGGGATTTTGCGCAATTAACGATGAAATTATTCTATAGTTCTTAGATAAAACACTTTCACACCATTAATTAGGGTTAATTAGGGTTAAACCCATTTGGGTTAAACCCTAATTGGAAAATTGGGTACTTGACAAATATCAAGCAAAATTAAGAAAATAC
>PCQY01000008.1 GCA_002770755.1 candidate division WWE3 bacterium CG23_combo_of_CG06-09_8_20_14_all_40_14 | reverse complement strand
CAGCATCAAGAGGGCGACCTCTGCGGTTTTTAAGGCTACTAAGGATTTCCGCGCGCTTTCTTTTTCAATCTCCTTAGTGTCGCTTCTGCTTTTTTCCGGCTTTTTTCTGCTTAAGCCCGCCGTGTCAATTAAGATGATCGTCTTTCCCTTGTAGCGAAATTCAATCTCTTGAGGATCGCGGGTAGTGTGGGGAAGGGGACTGACAATTATCCTTTCTTTACCCAATAGCGCATTGACAAAGGAAGATTTTCCCACATTGGTTTTGCCCACTACGGCAATTCTTAAATCCGGTTCTTTATCTACCAAGGAAAGCTTGGGTAATTTTTTAGCAATCTCATCCAACAGATCGCCAGTGCCATTGCCGTTTATGGCCGAAACTAAAAAAGGCTTTCCCAAACCCAGTTTAAAAAAATCTGGTTCCAGCTGGTTTCGGATCTTAAGATTATCGACCTTATTGACCACTAAGATTTTAGGCTGTTTTATTTTTTTTAGCCAGCGCGCAATTTCTTTGTCGTTCGGAATAACGGTTTTTTGGCCGTCGGCTACTAGCAAAATAAGATCGGCTTCTTGGGCGGCGATTTCGGCCTGCCGGCGAATATCCTCTTCAATGACCTCCTCTTTTTTAATGTCCAATCCGCCACTGTCGGCAATCGTAAATTTTTCTCCTTTCCAATGCACAGTGCCGTAATTACGGTCCCGCGTGGTAGCGGGCAAGGCTGAGATGATTGCCTTTCTTCGTTCCAGCAGCCGATTAAAAAGAGAGGACTTGCCAACATTGGTTCGTCCGATTATTGCTACGATAGGATTTTTTTTAGGCATCTTTAAAACGAAAAATTTTCAATTTTCAATTTTCAATTTCCAATTATCGTAGCAATTTGAAAATTGCGACATTGGAATTTTATTGTAAATTGAAAATTAATTAATTCTAATCCCCATTATTAATTGGTAGAGAAGTCGTGCTATTTGGTATTGCTTGAGCGTCTACTCCTAAAAGAATCACAAAATCAACATCTTTGCCTTGAGGGACAATGGCTGTATTCAGTGGGGCACTTAATCCCTGATAGGTTACCTCGTCTATTCCCTGCGAGTAAAGGTAGGCCGGCAGGGTAGTAGCTACTTCGGCATTCAGTTTTTGTTTTAAAGCGGCCAGGGTTTGAGGTTTTTTTCCTTCGGTCAGGTCGTAGATGATGGTGTTCCCGGTATTCTGTTCGGAAGCATTGCCGATTTTAATTACATTGAAATTGGAAAGTCGGAGCGACTCAGTTATTTTAGCGGCCAGTCCGGCAATGTTGGTGCCGTTTTGAACTTCAATCGTGGCTTCCTCTTTTTTAGGAGTATCGGATCTGAAAATATTTTGGGCAATTTCCTGAATTACGGAAAAATCATCCGGCCCGGCATTTGGTCGTAAAATATAAGCACCATCAATGGTGGTTTCCGCATGCAGGGGTCCGTCGGGGCTGTTGTCTATTACTTCGTTGATAATTTGGTCCGAGGAGACGTCTTGGACTAATTTATAAAACTTGATCATCTCCCAAGGGGCCATATTGGTTCTTAAGTGATCCGATAAATCGTTTAAAACAGTCAGAATGACATTAGGATTCAAAAGAATAGAAAGAGAAAGCATCTTTTCCTTTAGAGCATAAAGGATTTTTTGCTGTCTTTTAGAACGGGCAAAATCAGTCCCCTCGTTGTTATTGCCGTGCCGAGAACGGGCGAACTGGAGTGCCTTTTCTCCATTAAAATGATTTTCCCCTTGCTGAAAAGATACTGGCTGATAGCCGTAATTGTAATCAGGATACAGGGGATCATAAAAACTTCTTTCCACATAAACATCAATTCCTCCCACGTCATCAATAATTTTCCGGAATCCCTCAAAATCGGCTCGGCCGTAATAATTGATATTAAGTCCAGTTATCTTCTCAATAACCTCTGTGATTAGTTTTTCTCCACCGTCTTGGTTGTCTGCGGTGTAGCCAAAAGCGTAGGCGTTATTTATCTTTCGCCAGCCGAAGCCTGAAATGGGAACAAAAAGGTCACGCGGGATAGAAATAAAAGCCACTTGATCGGTGGAGGGTTTATAACTGACAATCATAATAGTATCGGCAAGATAACCACCGCTGTGTCCTGCTCCGCCCATGCCGAGCAACAGAATATTTACCCGATCTTCCGCTTCACCGGCAATCATTTTATCGGGGGCCACAATTAAGTATTTTAATTGTCCCAAAAGCGAGGAAATATTAGAAGAAGCAATAACACTATTGGCCGAGAGAAGCACTTTATAAGAAAAGGTTAAGCCAATCAGAATCAGAATGACACAAAGGTAAATAAAAAATTTTCCGACCAGCGACCAGATTCTTCTCGGTTTTTTATCCTCTTTAAGAGCCTCTTGCTTTTTCGCCTTCTCGAGAAGATTAAACTCTTTTTCCTCTTTTTTCTTAGCCATTTTAATCACCAATCATCCAATTATTTCTATTCTATAATACACTATTATATCTCAAAATGCCATGCGGTTAAGACATAAAGCTACTTTTTAAAAAATAGCCAATATGCTAAGATTTTCTACCAATTAAAATAATCTCAAAATAAGAATCAAGACCAAAATAAACGTTTTATTATTTTCTGAAAAGTCGAGTTATGCAATATAGATACAACAAACGGTCTTGGTTTTTTGTTTTTAGGAATCTGTGGTCCAGCAATCCCCGGGAAAGCAGGTTCTTAGCGGGGCTGGTATCTGGAGCAGCCGCAGTTACCCTAATCACTCTTATTTTAGTTCAAATTATCAGACCATCGGCGCGCGGAATTAGTTTTAAGGAGATTGGCGGTGGAATTTGTGAAGAGCTAGCCTGTTTTGCTTATCGGTATCCTCCTCCCGAAATAGAAAAATGTACCCCTGGCCTTCAAACCGCTTGCGTTAATGTGAAACTCCGGATCGAGGCTTCTAGAAGATTAGTGGTGGATCAAGAAGGAAGGGTACTAAGAATTTATAGTAATACTTTGCCGGAAACTAGAGAATTCAGGATTTTTGCCAGTTATCAGGATGGTGGGACGGAAGAGGTATTGTTAACGGAGAATATTTTAGAACAGTACAATCAACTAGAATCCAAGATAAACTGGGAAGAAAGGGGTCTGGTTTATGAATATAGACCATTTTTAGCTGAAAAAGCATGGTTAGGATTAAAAAATTTGATAAAAAATACCCTATTTTCAAACAACGAAAGACAAAAACAGATCTCGGCTAATATTAGCAAAAATTCAATTATTACTAACTCTATGATTAAATATTATTCTTAAATAGTCTTTTAGTTATCAAATAACAATATTGACAAGAACACAAAGATAAGATATAATAACAGTAGAATATTATGATTATGGTAGATATACTAGAAACAGGATAGAAACTTAGAAAAATAGAAAAACAAAAAGTAAAGAGAACACAAAAGTTGCAATATTAAAGAAAAATTGTTGTAATAGAGAGGTAGAAACGCTTTACTTTTTGGGAGCGTTTTTAAAATTTCATAATATAGCATTAACAAAGACAAGATGTCTCTCGAGAATAGGATAAAAGAGATAAAACAGAAAATAGTGGCTGTTTTGGTTATTTCCGTAATGTTTGCCTTGGTTTTCACCACTTTAAATCTGAATCCCAACTTTGCTGGGGCAGCAACTACTAATGTTACCATAAATATTGCCGCGGGAACATTAAGTATTGAATCTACCGGTACAGTCAGTTTAGGCAGCACTGGCGCTGGTAGTTCCACTAATGTTAGCCTTAATAACCTGATGGTCAATGTGAAGGATTTCGCTGGTGATGGCTTAAACTGGGCGGCAACTGTCTATTCTTCTAACTTCACCAACGGAGCAGGCGGTAGCAAAATAATTCCCAATACCCGTTTTCAGGTGCGGCCGAATGAAGGCACCATTTATAATGCCGGAACCTCTTCTTGCAGCACTACTGCATCAGGTACTCCCTGTGGATTATCAAGCTCTTGCGCCTTATTTAACGGAAACCCCTCTGCTACCGGAGAATGCCGGTTAAATGCTGTAAATCTAAACCTCCAAGTACTAACCACTGATCCTACCGCGGATTACAACGCCACTCTCACCTTATCCGTAAGCGCCACTTAATCGGCAATAAACCAATAATTTAGAAACCCTTCTAAAAACAGGAGGGTTTTTGATGATATTAGTGATTCTTTAGATTATTGAATAGTCTTGGTACGAATAATCCCCGAACTGCTTCGTACAGTTTGATAACAAATCTCTTTAAAATTATTGACTTTTTTTAGTGGATATGATACAATAAACACGAAGATAAAACAATACAAGGGGAATTCTGAAGTTAAATAAAAGTGCTTTTGAAATTAATCTAGGCACTTTTTATTTACTTCAAGAATAGTTACTAAAACAAAAACAAAATGGGAAAAGGAAAAAAGTTTACCGTTGCCATTGAGCATAATATTCTGGATATTAAGCAGAAAATAGTGGCTGTTTTGGTTATTTCCGTAATGTTTGCCTTGGTTTTCACCACTTTAAACCTGAATCCTCACGCTGGCAATGCGGCAACCTCTAACGTTCTGCTTAATCTGGCCGCGGGAACATTAAGTATTGAATCTACCGGAACGGTCGATTTAGGCAGCACTGGGGCTGGTAGTTCCACTAATGTTAGCCTTAATAACCTGATGGTCAATGTGAAGGATTTCGCTGGTGATGGCTTAAACTGGGCGGCAACTGTCTATTCCACTAACTTTGTTAATGGAGCGGGCGGCACACTCATTATCCCCAATACCCGTTTTCAGGTGCGGCCGAATGAAGGCACAGTTTATAATGCCGGTTCGTCTTCCTGCAGTACAACCGCAACAGGCTCGGAATGTGGTTTATCATCTGCCTGCGCCTTATTTAATGGTGATACCGCTGCTACCGGAGAATGCCGGTTAAATGCTGTAAATCTAAACCTCCAAGTACTAACCACTGATCCCACCGCAGATTACAACGCCACTCTCACCTTATCCGTAAGCGCCACTTAATCGGCAATAAAATCAATAATTTAGAAACCCTCCGGTAAAAAGGAGGGTTTTTTGCTAATATCAGCGATTTTGCTAATTGTTGGATGATTTTGGTATCAATGTCCTCAAAAAAGCCTTATTTTTAATGAATATTAATGAAACATTGACATCTAGTTAATAATGTGATACAATTAAAAAAGAATAAAAACAAAAACAAAAAAGAATTTAAAGCTAAATAGTAGTGCTTTTTTAGCCTACCCAGAGTTTAAAACAAAACAAAATGGGAAAAGAAAAAAGGCTCATTATTGCTATTGAGCATAATATTCAGCATCTAAAGCAGAAAATAGTGTCTGCTTTGGTTATTTCCGTAATGTTTGCCTTGGTTTTTACCACCATAAACTTGAATCCTAACTATGTTCGGGCCGCCACATCCAATGTTCAGCTTAATGTTGCCGCTGGGACCTTGAGTATTGATTCCTCCTCTGGCATTGATTTAGGTACTATGACCGCTGGTAATTCCCAAACTATGGAGGTCAATAATATGGTGGTAAATGTCAAAGATTTTGCTGGTGATGGCCTTGGTTGGTCATCTACAGCCTACTCTTCTAACTTCAAGAACGGAGTTGGTGGTACTAGAGATATTCCCAATTCCCGATCTGCTATCAAATCATCTTCTGGCGGCATTGTTTACAATATTGATTCGGCCAGCTGTTCCGAGACCGCCCTATCAGGAGAGTGTTACCTAAACCAAACCTGCGCTTTCTTTAATGGTTCAGCTAATGCCACTGGTGAGTGCCGGTTAAATTATACTATCTTACGGCTTTATGTTTTACAAACTGATCCGGCTGGCTATTACAATGCTACTTT
>PCQY01000030.1 GCA_002770755.1 candidate division WWE3 bacterium CG23_combo_of_CG06-09_8_20_14_all_40_14 | reverse complement strand
AAGGGAGTTCCTTTGTGTCGCCCGCGTTGGGCGGTGTGGGACAAGGGCGACTAAATACAAATGATAATTTCCCGCCGAAAAAAATCTGGGCGAAGCCCCGAGCGAGGCGGCTAAGCGTCTTTGGTGGACTCGGGCGGACTCGAACCGCCTACCTCTTCAATGCGAATGAAGTGTTCTACCTGCTGAACTACGAGCCCTCAAAAAGTGAGCCGCCAGGGATTTGAACCCTGAACCTAATCCTTAAGAGGGATTTGCTCTGCCAATTGAGCTAGCGGCCCACGCGCTCCTGGAGGGATTCGAACCCCCAACCGTCTCGTCCGAAGCGAGGTGCTCTAATCCGTTGAGCTACAGGAGCAATACTTCTCTTATTATACTATAAAACTATGTCTTATTGAATTTTTTATAGTACAAATTTTTAACAAACTCCGTAGAGACAAGATAAAAAACAACAATAACTCCCATAATAATTAAATAATTCATCTTCGGGGGCTCAAATTTAAACAAGCTTTGTCCCACTGCTGTAAAAGGCAAAGTAACCGTAATTAGTATAGCCGCAACAGTTAAAATCACTATCGCAGTAGAGGGGGCACCCGCCTTAAAAATAGATTTTCTGGTTCTTATGGAAAACAAAAACAAAAGCTCTGTTATAACACTTCCCATAAACCAATTCGTTTGCAGTACCGCAGGTGAAATTTTATAAAAAACCAAAAAGAACAAAAAATCAAAAAAACTGCTTACCGTCCCTAAAATTGTCCCTATCAACGCAATATCTTTTATATCGTATTTTCTAGGGCTTTTAAGCTCCTCCTTATCCACAGAATCGGTAGCTATAGAAACCATGGGAAAATCCGACAGCAAATTTAACAAAAGAATTTGAAGCGGCAGAAGAGGCAAAAAATCTATAAATAAAGAAACTATGGCAACAGTGTAAAAATTGCCAAAATTAGAAGCCAAAGTTGCCTTTATATATTTTGTAGTGTTTGCAAAAGTCTCGCGACCGTCCTGTATGCCGTTAATTATAACCCCCAAATCCTTTTTCAAAAGGACAATATCCGCCGCCTCCTGCGCCACATCAGCTGCCCCTTGCACAACCAATCCAACATTTGCCGCTTTAAGCGCGGGCGCATCGTTTATGCCCTCTCCTAAAAATCCCACCACAAACTTTTTTTGCAAAAGCTCTATAATTTCAAATTTCTGCTCCGGTACTATCCGAGCAAATACGCGGTACTGCAAAACCACTTTAGCTCTTTTAGAATAAGACATATTCGCAAAATCCTCTCCTGTTATCACCTCCGCTCTGTCTTTTACCAACCCTATCTCTTTACCCACAGCAAACGCCACATCTTTGCTATCACCCGTTAAAATTTTAATCCCTACCCCCAACTTTTGAGCCTTCTTAACAGTAGAGTCTGCAGTTTTTTTAACAGGGTCAAAAAACGCTGCCAACCCAACAAGTGAAAGTCCTCCCTCCGTCAACTCGGCACAGCGTAAATCCTCTTTTACTTTCTTTTTTGCCACCGCAATAATTCTACTTCCTCTTAAACCCTCCTTCTCAACCCATTTTTCAATTCTTTTTTTCTCCGCGGTTGAAACACTTGTACAAAGCTTTATTATTTCTTCATATGCCCCACGGACATAAAGAACACTGCCACTTGTTGTTTTAACAATCAAACTGCTCCTCCTTTTTTGAGGGTCAAAAGGCATAAAATCCACAATATCTACACTCTCAAAATCCTTAGCAGACAGCACTTTAGAAACCGCCTGTTCAAACATTCCCGTATTTAAGCTGGAAAAAATCAGAGTCTCCTTTTTGTCCCCAGCCGAAAAAACATTTAACACCGTAAGCGTATTCTCTGTTAAAGTCCCCGTTTTATCCGAACATAAAACCTCAACACTTCCCAAATCCTCAATCGCCGAAAGTCTTTTTACCACCGCACTATTTTTAGCAAGCTTAAAAGCCCCTTTAGATAGAGAAAAAGTCATCACTGCAGGCAATGCCTCTGGTATGACACTAACCGCCAAAGCTATGGAGAAAATTAGAAGCTGTGGAAAATTGGCGGAATGTCCCTTAATAACTAAATTAATCGCAAAAATAAGTATCAAAGTTGAAAGAATAAGCTTTAATACAAAGGAGCTTAAACTTGTAATAGATTTCTCAAAATCGCTTTCGCGATGCGTTTCTATGGATAAATACGCAATTTTCCCCAAAGCAGTTTCTTTGCCTATCTTTACCACAACCCCCGTACCTTTTCCTGATATTACCGTTGTCCCGGAAAAGCATAGGTTGAAATTATTGTGGGGGGTACTTGCCTGTTTTCTAACAAAAACAGATTCGCCGGTTAGCAAAGACTCATCCATCATTAAATTCTCTTCTTCCAGAATTTTAATATCTGCAGACACCACATCTCCCGTTTCAAGATAAACAATATCTCCGGGTACAAGATGATTACAGTTAACAATGGCTTTTTTCCCATCACGAAGGACTTTAGAAAAAGAAGCGATAAATTTTTTTAGATGTCTTAAGATTTTTTCAGATTTGTATTCTTGGTAAAACCCCAAACCAACATCTATAAAAACAAAAAGAAGAATCATCAAACCGTTGATGGCATCTTTCAAGCCAAAGGATATTAAGGATGCCGCTATAAGAAGATAAATAAATGGGGATTTGAATTGCCTTAAGAGGATATGCCACCAAAAGGATTGCGCATCCTCAATTTTATTTTGGCCATAAAAGTTTTGCAGGCTTAAAACTTCCTTGCTGGATAAACCCGTTTTAAGAGTGTCCATAACTTATATCATACTACAAATTTTGTTGTATAATTAAAACAATGGAAACTCAACTAACCGTAGTAATAGTAATAGTAACCTTTAATGTCAAAGAGCTTACAAGAAACTGTCTAAATTCTCTTAAAAACCTTACAATTCCTGCAAAAATAATTGTTTCTGACAACGGATCATCTGACGGCACGGTTGAGATGGTAAAAAAAGAATTTCCAAATGTGCTTCTTTTGGATAACAAATACAACCTTGGCTTTGCAAAAGGGAACAACCGAGCAAGAAAATATTGCAAAGGGAAATATGTTCTAATTCTTAACCCCGATACGGTTGTGGAAAAAGGCACCATAGAAGAATGTGTAAAATATATTAAAAGAGACGAAAAATTGGGGGCGCTAACTTGCAAAATAGAGCTTTGGAGCGGGGGACTGGATAAAGACAGCCGCAGGTCTTTTCCCACCCCATGGGTAGCTTTAACTCATTTTAGCTTTCTGGATAGGGTTTTTCCTAAATCCAAATTGTTTGCGCGGTACTGGTATGGATTTATATCCAAGGATGAAATTCATGAGATTGATGTCCCTCAAGGGGCATTCTTTTTGGTTAAAAAAGAAGTAATGGACAAAATAGGTTGGTATGATGAGGATTATTTCTTGGACGGAGAGGACATTGACATCGCATACAGAATTAAACAATTAGATTACAAAATAATTTACTATCCAAAAGTGAAAATTATTCACTACAAAGGGGCATCCAAAGGCAAAAAAGTTTCAGGGTTCCAAAATACTATCAGTCCGCAAACAAGAAAACAGGCTATTTCAAGCGGCATGGACTCAATGAAAATATTCTACAAAAAGCATTTTCTAAAAAAATACCCTTGGCTTGTAAGTAAGCTAGTTTTTTCGGGGATTGGTATTATTAAAACCATAAGACTGCTTAAATACAATATCGCCCACAATTGATAATGCAAAAAAGGGAAGTAAGATGGCTTTTATCCAAAAAATATAACGGCAAGTTAACTTCCTTTGCTTGGAGAGATATTCATAAGCTAAAAGGTGGCATTCCTGTTGACTACCTAATAAGTTATGTAAACTTTTTGGGCTGTAAAATAAGCCTTTCAGAAAAGCCGCTTATACCTCGTTGCGAAACGGAATATTGGGTAGACCGCGCTATCAAAGGATATAAAGGGGTCAGACCCCTAAAGGGTCTGACCCCTATTTTGCCCGTTCTAGACATCTTTTCGGGGTCGGGATGTATTGGTATCGCCATCTTAAAACACCTTCCCTGTTCAAAAGTTGTGTTTTCAGACAGCGAAAACAATTGTATAGAACAGATTGAAATCAACTGTAAGTTAAACAGAATAAATCCCGCAAGATATAAAATAGTTAAATCTGATGTTTTTGAAAATATCCCCAAAAAAGAAAAATTTGACGGTATTTTCGCAAACCCACCTTACATTTCAACACATTCAACCGATATCCAAGATTCTGTACTGCTAAATGAACCTTCTTCAGCTTTGTTCGGGGGAGAGGATGGGTTAAAATATATAGATAAGTTTCTAAAAATGGCAAGGGGGTTTTTGAAAAAAGATGGGAGAATTTTTATGGAGTTTGACCATCCGCAAAAGGAGCAGGTGAAAAGTTTATTAGAAAAATATGGCTATAAAAATTACAAGTTTAAAAAGGACCAATTCAGCCGCTGGCGGTATTTAGAGTATGGAAAAAATATTTAAAGTTTCGGAATTCAATGAATTTATAAATGTTTATTTATCTTCTGTTGGTGAAGTAGTTGTGGAGGGGGAAATTTCCCAAATAAATGTGAGTCAGGGAAAATGGCTTTTTATAACCATTAAAGATGAGAATTCCAGCGTGGAAGTTTTTGGGGTGGCAGATACTTTGCCAAACCATTCTTTGTTAGAGGAGGGAATGTTGGTACATATTTACGGTATTCCGCGCCTTTACCAAAAAACGGGCCGCTTTAGCATAAGCGCAGTTCAAATAGTACCTGCCGGAGAAGGAGCGTTAAAAATATCTTTTGAAAAGTTAAAAGCTAAACTTGAGAAAGAGGGATTTTTTAGCGAGAGCAGAAAACGCCCTTTACCAATGTTTCCACAAAGAATTGGGCTTATTACCGCAAAAAATTCCCAAGCCTATTATGACTTCATAAAAGTTTTAAAAAATAGAATGGGAGGCATAAAAATATTTTTTCACCCTGTATCGGTGCAAGGTAGAGACTCCTCAATCTCAATTATTAAAGCCTTTGATTATTTTAATAGCAATTTTAAAGACTTGGACCTTTTGGTCCTAGCTAGGGGAGGGGGAAGTTTGGAGGATTTACAAAGTTTTAACACAGAGGAGGTAGCAAGGGCAATTTACGCAAGCAAATTTCCGGTTGTTTGCGGTGTGGGCCACGAAAAAGATGTTTCTATAGCGGATATGGTTTGCGATTTAAGAGCCTCCACCCCTTCAAATGCGGCAGAATTAATAGCAGAGCAAAAAGATTATGTAATGTCAAAAATAGCTGCCAACTTTACTTATCTTTATAATGTCCTTAATAATCTAAAAGACGAAAAAAAACATACTGTTCAAAAGAATGTAATGCTTTTGGAAAATTCTTTGCTTGCCAAGGAAGAAAAAATCCGCGCGAAAATAAAGGAGTTGAGCTTTCAATTTGAGAAATTTAAATTAGCTGTTAAACATAATATATCACAGGTAGACGATAATTTAAGACTTTTAAGGAGCCTAGATTATAAAAATGTGTTAAAAAGAGGGTTTAGCATTACCCGTACACAGGAAGGGGACATTTTAAGAAGCGCGGCGGATGCTTTGACTAATTCAATAATTACAACTATACTTTTTGATGGTAAAATAACATCTAGAGTAAATGGTTTTAGGGGTCAAGTTGCAAAATAATATGGAAAAAGAATTATCGCTTTCAGAAGCATTTAAGGAATTGGAAAAAATAACCGCCGAATTTGAAAAGGGCCAGGTGGACCTAGAAAAGGGGATACCAAAATTCAAAAAGGGGCTTGTGCTTGCAAAATTTCTCAAGGAAAAATTATCCAAAATTGAAAATGAAATTGAGGAAATAAAAGAAAGGTTTTAATTATAATCGGCACTTAATTGTAAGTATTTTTTCCGCTTTTTATTAGTGCCTCTTCACAATCAATATGATAATCTAAGAAGTTGGTCGGGGCGGTGAGACTCGAACTCACGGCCTCTACTTCCCAAAAGTAGCGCGCTAACCAACTGCGCCACGCCCCGAAATAAGTGAATTTTCCATTTAATGCGCCAGCAGGAGGAATCGAACCCCCATCTACTCCTTAGAAGGGAGGCG
>PCQY01000027.1 GCA_002770755.1 candidate division WWE3 bacterium CG23_combo_of_CG06-09_8_20_14_all_40_14 | reverse complement strand
TAAATAATTGGAGGTAAAAACTATGAAGGAAACAATTAAAAATTTAACAAAAGCATTTATTGGAGAAAGCCAAGCAAGAAACCGTTATACCTTCTACGCCAAAATCGCTAAGAAAGAAGGCTTTGAACAAATTGCCGAAATTTTCTTAATCACAGCAGAGAACGAAAAGGAACACGCAAGTTGGTTGTTTAGATTAACCAACGAGTTGAAAAAGAAAAGCAAGGAAAATCTAGATGAGATTAAAGTTGAAGCAGTATCTCCGACAATTCTTGGCAGTACAGCAGAGAACTTAAAAGCCGCAATTGCTGGAGAAAATTATGAATATACAAAAATGTACCCTGAATTTGCCGATGTTGCTGGAAAGGAGGGCTTTCCTGAAATAGCCAAAAGATTAAGGGCCATTGCTAAGGCGGAAGAACATCATGAGGAAAAATATAAGAAACTTTTGAAAGAAGTGGAAGCAGGAACATTTTTCAAAAAAGAAAAAGAAATATGGTGGGTTTGCCGCGAATGCGGTTATGTCCATTTTGGCAAAGAGCCGCCGGAAAAATGTCCTTCCTGTGGTCATGAAAGAAGTTTTTACCAGATTAAATGTGAAGAATATTGAAAGGGGATAATATGACAGAACAAAAACAAATCTACAAATGCAATGTCTGCGGCAACATAGTTGAAGTCTTGCATGCTGGTGCAGGCCAACTTGTATGTTGTGGGCAACCAATGGAGCTGCTAAAAGAAAAAAACAGAAACAGGAGTAAGAGTTAGGGTTAGTTCAGTTCCTCACCCAAATTTTGCCCTGTTGCGGCTCTAATCATACTTATCAGAAATTGAGTTTTGAAATGGGTTCCATAATCTCCCTTTGTATGTTTAAACTTCTTGACACAATGGCAGGTAATTGGTAATTTTGCTATCATTGTTATTGCCGCTTGCCTTATGGTTTAACGGTCTGGGGTTTCAAGTCCGAAAACTATTAAATCATTAAGCCGTTTTTTTATATTATGCCCGAACTTAAAAAATATCCGCTTGGGCGGATACGAAACATTGGAATAATTGCTCATATTGACGCCGGCAAAACCACAACTACTGAGAGTGTTTTGTATTACACGGGAAAAACTTACAAAATTGGTGATATAGATTCAGGCAACACCCAAATGGATTGGATGGAGCAGGAAAGGGAACGAGGCATTACCATAACCTCCGCCGCCACCACCTGCTTTTGGAAAGAACATAGAATAAACATTATAGACACCCCGGGTCATGTAGACTTTACCGCCGAGGTGGAGCGCTCCCTGCGCGTTCTGGACGGCGCGGTGGTTGTTTTTGACGGCAAGATGGGAGTTGAATCACAAAGCGAAACCGTTTGGAGGCAAGCTGATAAATACAAGGTCCCAAGGCTTTGCTTTATCAATAAAATTAATCAAACCGGTGGGGATTTTTATAAAAGTTTAGATTCCATAAAAGAACGGCTCACGCCTAACGCTTATCCTCTGCAATTACCTATTGGATTTGAAAAAGAACTTAAAGGCGCTATAGACCTTGTTTCAATGAAGGCTTATACCTACACCGATTTTCATGCCGATAATTTAACCGAAGAACAAATTCCAAGCGGGCTTTTGGAAAAAGCCAAAGAATACCGAAAAAAGTTGGTTGAAAAAGTTGTTGAATACGAAGACTTTGCTATGGAGAAGTACTTGGCAGAAGGCGACAATTTTTCCAAAGATGAGCTTTCTAAGCTAATAAGAAAAGCGGTTATAGCGGGCGATTTTTTTGCGGTTATAGGGGGAGACGGTAGAGGCATTGCGGCAACCCTTGTTTTGGATGCGGTAGTCAACTTTCTGCCTTCTCCTTTGGATGTTCCTTCGGTTAGAGGCATTAACCCTAAAACTAATTCAGAGGAAACACGAAATGCCTCCGAAACCGAGCCTTTTTCTGCTTTGGCTTTTAAGATACAAACCGACCCGTATGTTGGGCGGCTCACCTATTTTAGGGTTTATTCCGGAAAACTCACGGCTGGAAGTTACACCCTTAATAGCGCCAAAAATGAAAAAGAACGTATAGGCAGAATTCTTCTTATGCATGCTAACCATAGAGAAGAATTGAAAGAAATTATAGCGGGGGAAATAGGCGCCACGGTTGGGCTTAAAAACACCTTCACCGGCGACACTTTGTGCGATGAGAAAAACCCTATTATTCTTGAATCCATTAAGTTCCCGGAGCCGGTTATATCCGTTGCCATAGAACCTAAAACTAAAGCTGACCAGGAGAAATTGGGCACAGCGTTAAAGAAACTTGCCGAGGAAGACCCTACTTTTAAAATAAGAACCAATACCGAAACGGGTCAAACTTTAATAGCTGGCATGGGCGAACTGCATCTGGAAATCCTAGTTGACAGAATGAAACGGGAATTTAATGTGGAGGCTAATGTCGGAGTGCCTCAAGTTGCCTATAAAGAAACCATTAACGAAATTGTCCGCCAAGAAGGAAAATATATTCACCAATCAGGCGGGCGCGGTCAGTACGGGCATGTTTATATCCGCATAGAACCCCTAAAAAGAGGAGAAGGCTTTATTTTTAAGGACGAAATTGTGGGAGGGGCTATTCCAAAAGAATATATCCCCGGTGTGGAAAAAGGCATTAGAGAAGCTTTGGAAAACGGTGTTTTGGCGGGGTACCCGGTGGTTGATGTTTTGGCCGCTTTGTACGACGGCTCTTTTCATGAAGTGGACTCAAGCGAAATAGCGTTTAAAATTGCCGCAAGGGGTGCGTTTAGAGAGGCATCAAAGGCGGCTAAACCCGCTTTGCTTGAACCTATAATGAAGGCGGCAGTTACCACACCAGAAGAGTTTTTGGGAGAGGTTATAGGCGACCTGTTAAGCCGCAGAGGAAAAATTGAAAGCACCGAAACTAAAAACAATATAAAAATCGTATATGGTTTTGTGCCTTTGTCCACAATGTTTGGCTACTCCACAATCCTGCGAAGTTTAACGCAGGGCAGGGCGTCGTTTACTATGGAACCAAGCCATTACGAAGAAGTGCCCGCCAATTTGGTGGAAACCGTTGCAAAAAGAGAACTTAAAAGGTAACAGAGAAATATTTTATTGACATCCTGCCTATAATAATTGATAATATCATATAACAAGTTGTTGCTTTAATAATATTTTTAGTTATAATTAGCAAGTTTAAGGCTTTAATACTTTAATACTTTAATACTATAAATAAGTAGCTGTAGTGTTATCCCTCTTAAACAGAAAGGTTTAATTATGGCAGAATTCCAACGAACAAAACCACATGTTAATGTGGGTACAATAGGTCATGTTGACCACGGTAAAACTACGCTTACCGCCGCGATAACCAAAGTTTTGGCGGAGAAAGGGCTGGCTCAATATACCTCTTATGAGAATATAGACAAAGCTCCCGAAGAAAGAGCGAGAGGCATTACCATTAATATTACCCATGTTGAGTACGAAACTGAAAGCAGGCACTATGCGCACATAGACGCGCCGGGGCATAGAGATTACATTAAAAATATGATTACTGGGGCGGCGCAGATGGACGGAGCCATTTTGGTGGTTTCCGCTCCCGATGGACCAATGCCTCAAACAAGAGAGCATATACTGCTTGCGCGTCAGGTAAATGTCCCGGCAATAGTTGTTTATATGAACAAAACCGATATGGTTTCCGATAAAGAGCTTTTGGATTTAGTGGAAGTTGAAGTTAGAGAGCTTTTAACCAAATATGGGTTCCCGGGAGACAAGGTTCCTGTAATAAAGGGCTCCGCCCTCAAGGCTTTGGAAGGTGATAAAGACGCCGTTCAAAGTATTGTTGACCTTATTAAAGCGGTGGATGAATACATTCCAACGCCGGTAAGAGAGCTTGAAAAGCCATTTCTTATGCCGGTTGAAGATGTTTTCTCCATTAAAGGTCGGGGAACAGTTGTAACCGGAAGAATTGAGAGAGGCAAAGTTAAGGTTAACGATGAAATAGAGATCGTTGGCATAAAGGCTATCCACAAAACAGTGGTAACCGGTGTGGAAATGTTTAGAAAATCTCTCCAAGAGGGGTTAGCTGGAGATAATGTAGGGGTTTTGTTAAGAGGCGTGGAAAGAGACCAAGTGGAGCGCGGGCAGGTTTTAGCCCAGCCCGGAAGCGTAAAGCCTTTAACCAAATTTGAAGCGGAGGTTTACATCCTTTCAAAGGAGGAGGGTGGAAGGCACACTCCATTTTTCAGCGGGTACAAGCCACAATTTTATATTAGAACGACGGATGTTACGGGGGATGTAACTCTTCCCGAAGGCGTGGAAATGGTAATGCCTGGCGATAATGTAAAAATGACAGTTGAGCTCATAACGCCCGTTGCTCTTGAGGAAGGCTTGCGTTTTGCTATAAGAGAAGGCGGCAGCACCGTGGGATGCGGCGTGGTATCTAAGATATTATAAAAGTATGGTAAAGGGAAAGATTAGGGTAAGAATAAAAGGATATGACACCAAAGTTGTTGACGAAAGCACTGCTAAAATCGTTGACACAGCAATAAGGACAGGCGCCAAAGTGGCGGGTCCTGTTCCTCTGCCTACAAAACTTGAGAAAATAACAGTTATAAGCGGGCCGCATATAGACAAAAGGTCTGGGGAACATTTTGAAGTTCGTACGCATATAAGGTTGATTGATATTTTGGAACCAACCGCCAGCACCGTTGATCAATTATCGCATTTGAGTTTGCCTTCCGGAGTAGGAATTGAAATATCGGCTTAAAAACAAATAAACTTCTAGGTGGCGGGCACAATTTTATTAGGTGGGGTAAGCGCCGAAATAAGGCGTTTCCTTTTTTATAAGGGTTAGAAAATGATTGTTATAGAAGGAAAAAAAATTGAAATGAGCCAAATTTTTGAGGGCGCCGGAAAAGTGGTCCCTGTAACTTTAATCAAAATTATTGACAAGATTAAAGAAGGGATTATTGAGGTGGGAAATCCCGTTGTAATAACGGGATTTTCTAAAGGTAGAGGGTTTGCGGGGGTGGTCAAGAGGCATAATTTTAGAGGAGGTCCAGCAACTCACGGCCAATCCGACCGCCATCGCGCGCCGGGTTCTATTGGCGCGGGTACCTCTCCCGGCAGAGTGTATAAAGGAAAAAGAATGGCGGGCAGGTTTGGCGGAGACAAAGTTACTGTTAAAGGCTTTAAAGTAGTTTTTTTTAATGATAAAGAAAATGTTGTGGCGGTGTCTGGCCCTGTTCCCGGCGCTAGAAACGGTAAAGTTTATTTAAAATTTGATAAAAATGAAAATTGATATTTACAATACTAAAAAAGAAAAAGTGGGCGAGCTTGAGCTTAAAAAAGAAGTTTTTGAAAGCGATTTCAACGAAACATTGGTTGCCCAATATTTAAGGGTTTATTTGGCAAACCAACGGCAAGGTACCGCTAAAGCAAAAACTAGGGCAGAAGTTTCTGGCGGAGGAAAAAAGCCTTGGCGGCAAAAAGGCACCGGTAGAGCAAGGCACGGGTCCACAAGGTCGCCCATTTGGGTGCATGGTGGTATAGCCCATGGACCAAAACCCAAAGACTGGAGGCTTAAAATGCCCCAAAAAATGAGAACGAAAGCGCTTTTTTCCGCCCTTTCCCAAAAAGCTCAGCAAAAAAAAATTCTTATTCTTGAAGATTTGAACTTTAAAAAAATAAGCACAAAAGAGATGGGTAAAATCTTAAAAACTTTTGAAATTTATGGCAAAGGCGGGTTGATTACTCCTTCTATGGACGAAAAAGTAGTAAAGTCCGCAAGAAATATTGAAAATATTTTTGTTAAATCGGCTTGCGACATCAACGCTTTTGATGTAATGAGCGCGGAAACTTTGGTTTTTGTTAAACCTAGTGTTGAGGTAATTTATAGCACCTTTCTAAAATGAAGTACACTACTATAATTAAAAAACCTATTATTACCGAAAAATCTATGCAGCTTGCAAAAAGCGGCAAATACCTTTTTGAGGTAGGGCTAAAGGCTACCAAAGGCGCGGTTAAAAATGCGGTGGAAGATATTTTTGGTGTTAATGTAACCGAGGTTAAAACATTAAAAAATTCTGCCAAACAAAAAAGGAGTATGGTTAACAGAAATTACCGCTACCGAAAAAGCGCTATAAAAAAGGCTATTGTGAAAGTTAAAAAAGGGCAGAAAATAGATATTTTTGATGTTGAAAAAGGAGGCAAGAAATGAGTTTGCGAAAAAGCCGCCCGACTACAGCAAGCCGAAGATTACGAAGCGACATACTCTACGCTGTTGACAAAAAACGGCCTGAAAAGTCTCTAACAAGACCTTTGAAGGGGCCCCTCGGCAGAAGCAAAGGGCGAATAAGCACCCGCCATAAAGCGCGCGGGGCTAAAAAGCTTTTGAGAATAATTGATTTTAAGAGAAACAAGAAGGGTATCCCCGCAAAAGTGTTTGCTATTGAATACGACCCAACTCATGGGCCCAATATTGCGCTTTTGCATTATGCCGATGGCGAAAAAAGATATATTTTAGCTCCAAAAGGGCTTAAAAAAGGCGATGTTGTGAAGGCAGGAGAGAAGGCAGACCTTACGGTTGGGAACGCTTTGCCTCTTAAGAATATTCCTATTGGCACTTTTGTGCATAATATAGAAATTTATCCGGGGCGGGGAGGCCAGTTTGTGCGCTCTGCTGGATGCGGCGCTATTATTATGTCAGCTGATAGTAAATTCACCACATTAAAATTTCCAAGCAAAGAAATTAGAAAAATTCTTTCTTCCTGTTTTGCCACAATTGGCGTTTTGTCAAACGAGGATGTAAAAAATGTTAAAATGGGCAAAGCCGGAAGGAAAATCCATTTGGGTATAAGGCCTACCGTAAGAGGTGTGGCTATGCCTTATAAGCACCCGCACGGCGGTTCCTACAGCACAACGGGGGTAGGCAGAAAGTCGCCCGTAAGCCCGTGGGGCCAGCCGGCGAAGGGCAAGAAAACTAGAAGAAGAAAGCATACCAATAAATATATTTTACAGAAAAGGAGGAAAAAATGAGTAGAAGTTTAAAAAAAGGCGTTTTTGTAGATGAAAAACTGTTGTTAAAGGTTAAAGCTTCTAAAGAAAGCGGAAAAAAACCCATTAAAACATGGTCAAGGAGAAGTACCATTATTCCAGAAATGGTGGGATTAACTTTTGAAGTGCATAACGGAAAAACTTTTGTGTCGGTTTTTGTTAATGAGTCTATGGTAGGCCATAAACTTGGCGAATTTTCGCCAACAAGAGTATTTAAGGGGCATAGCAAAAAGGGTTATGCCAAACCCGCCGCCAAATAATTATGGATAATATATCTTACGCCAAACTGAATAATTTAAGAATTTCGCCAAGAAAAGTTATGCTCGTGGCAAGCGCTTTAAGAAACAAAAGCTATTTGTCGGCAAAGAGAATTTTGAAATTTGCCGATAAAAAGGCCGCTTTGCCGCTTTTAAAATTATTGGAATCGGCCTATGTTAATGGAAAAAACAAGGGGTTTAAGGAAAGCGCCGTTTATGTAAAAGAAGTTTTGGTTGGCCCCGGCGCCACCTTAAAACGGGGCCGATTTGTGTCGCGGGGAGGGCATCATAAAATTTTAAAAAGAACGGCGAACATAACTATAAAACTTGAAAAAAAAGAAGAAGGGGGAAAAAATGGGGAATAAAGTACATCCTGAGGGTTTTAGAATAGGCGTTACCAAAGATTGGAAAACTCACTGGTATGCCGAGGGAAGAGAACGGATAAATAATGTTTTAGAAGACCGAAAGATACGGCTATTTCTAAAAGACAAGCTCTCTTTGGCAGGCATAAGCAAAATAGAAATTGAGCGGTCTATCTCCGCTCTTAAAGTAACGATTTTTGTTTCAAGGCCGGGTGTAGTTATTGGAAGGGGCGGTTCTGGAACAACCACTTTGCGGGACGAGCTTTCTAAAATTACAAAATCTAAAGTGGAGCTTTCGGTTGAAACGGTTAAAGATTACGAAACCTCTGCTATTTTAATGGCGGGGGGTATTTGCCGGCAGATAGAAAAAAGGTTTCCCTATAAGCGGGCAATGGTGGGAGCGGTGGAAAAAGCTATGGATAAAGGAGCCAAAGGCATTAAAATAACTTGTTCGGGAGTGTTAAGCGGCCCAAGTTCTATCGGCCGAACGGAAACTATAGTAAGAGGCTCTGTGCCTTTGCAGACTTTACGCGCGGATATAGATTACAGTCAAAAAGCCGCTTTCACAACTTACGGGAATATAGGAGTAAAGGTTTGGATTTATAAAGGGGAGGTAAAAGGAAAATTAAAATGACAAAATTCAGAGTTCAATTAAAATAAAAAATTTATTTGAATTTATATTACTATGTCTTTAATGCCAAAGAGAACAAAATTTAGAAGGCGTATGGTTGGAGCCGCCATTAAAGGACTTGCGGTAAGGGGTTCCGCTGTGGTGTTTGGCGAGTTTGCCCTAAAAGCGCAAAGTTCGGGAATTTTGTCGGTTGCCCAAATAGAGGCGGCAAGAAAAGCTATTACCCACCATACAAAAAGAAGCGGGAAGTTGTGGATAAGGGTGTTTGCCGATAAGCCTATCACAAAAAAACCCAATGAAACCAGAATGGGTGGAGGGAAAGGCGTGGTGTCCCACTATGGTGCGGTAACCAAAAAAGGAAAAGTAATTTTTGAATTGGACGGGGTCTCCGAAATCCTTGCAAAAGAAGCTTTTGCCCGAGCGGCAAGCAAGCTCTCGGTTAAAACCCGGTTTGTTGTGGAGGAATAATCATGGATATTAAAGAAATTAGAAAAATGCAAATTGAAGAGCTTAAAAAGAAACTTTTAGATGAGGAAAAAAACTTGTCTAAATTGACTTATGATGTTTCTTTAGGTAAGCTGAAGGATACTTCAGAAATAAAAAAGTCAAAGAAAATTGTTGCTCAAGTGGCTACGATTATTAAAGAGAAAGAGATATTAAAAAATGGCTAAAAAAGTTTTTGTTGGAAAAATAAAAAGCGCCAAAATGCAGAAAACGGTTACAGTTCTTGTGGATATGGTAAAGGTGCACCCCCTGTATAAAAAAAGGGTTAAACATACCAGCAAGTTTAAGGCGCATTTGCCCGGAGAAATTAAAGTTAAAGAGGGCGATTTTGTTAAAATAGAATCTTGCCGTCCTATCAGTAAAGATAAAAAATGGCAGGTTAAAGAAGTTTTATGATTCAAGTGGGAACATACTTAAATTCCGCCGATAACAGCGGAGCAAAAAAACTGCAATGCATAGGGATACCGGGGTTTTCAAAAAGAAGATTCGCTTTCTGCGGAGATTTAATTACCTGCGCGGTTAAAGGTGCGGCGCCAACCGGTATTGTTAAAGACCATACAGTGGTTAAAGCGGTTATTGTTAGAGCGAGAAAAGAAACAAGAAGAACGGATGGCAGTTATATAAGGTTTGACGACAATGCTGCTGTGGTTGTGGACAAAGATAAAAACCCAGTAGGCTCGCGGGTTTTTGGACCGGTATGCAGAGAATTGCGCGATAGAGGTTATATGAAAATCATTTCTTTGGCGGTGGAGGTGTGGTAGAGAGCGGAATGAAGGTCTAATGGTTTTATGGCCCGATGGTTTTAAAATTATGAAGATACGAAAAGGCGATAAAGTAAAAATTATATACGGAAAAGAGAAAGGTAAGGAAAGTGTTGTTGACAAGGCTTTCCCCAAACTTAACAGCGTTATAGTCGCGGATGTTAATGTGGTAAAGAGGCATCTTAAGAAAAAGGGCAAAAACGAAGGCGGCATTGTGGAAATAACAAAAAAAATACCCGTTTGCCGAGTTAAGCTGATTTGTCCTAAATGTTCCAAACCTACAAGGGTAGGATTTTTCTTGTCCGCGGATAAGAAATTAAGACAGTGCAAAGTTTGCAAGGAGGTTTTTTAAATGCAGAAAAATGAAAAGTCGGAAAAGTTTGATAATATTGCTAAAAAACTTGGGTATGATAATAGTATGTCGGCGCTCAAACTCAGTAAAATTATTATTAATATGGGCGTTGGGCGGTATAAAGACGACAAAACCTTTTTGGAGTCGGCAAAAAAAGATATTGCTTTAATAACCGGGCAAAAACCAGCAGCGAGGCCTGCCAAAAAATCCATCTCCGGTTTCAAATTAAGGCAGGGTGAAGTGGTTGGGTTTACAGCAACACTGCGCGGGCAAAGGATGAAGGCGTTTTACGAAAAATTAATCGGTGCGGTTCTCCCTAGGCTTCGTGATTTTAGAGGTGTTTCGGCAAAGTCTTTTGATAAAGGCGGCAGTTATACTTTAGGGTTAAGCGACCATTCGGTTTTTCCTGAAATAGACGCCAATAAGCTGGATAAAATTAAAAACATCCAAATTACTATTGTTACCACAGCTAAGGATAAGAAAAACTCTTACGAGTTTTTGAAAGCGCGGGGGTTTCCGTTTAGGGATTAATTTTTAAAAAACTATGGCAAAAAAGTGTTTAATTATAAAACAAAAAGCAAAACCGAAATTTAAAGTTAGAGCGTATAATCGGTGTCAGCTTTGCGGGAGACCAAGGGGGTATATACGAAAATTCGGCATTTGCAGAATTTGTTTTAGGGAGCTTGCGCATAAAGGGGAGCTTCCTGGAGTTAAAAAATCAAGTTTATGACTAAGGATACTATTTCAAACATATTATCTCAACTTAAAAATGGCTATATGCGGGGAAAACAAAACATTGAAGTTCCCCGCACATCCGCGGTTTTCAGCCTTTGCAAAATTCTAAAGGAGCTGGAGTTTATTAAAGAACTTAAAACATTCAAAAAGGAAAACGAGGAATTTAAGCGCCTTAATTTGGAGCTTTCATACACAAACGGATTGCCCGTTTTAAGGGGTGTAAAAAGAATTTCTAAACCGGGTAGAAGGGTGTATGTCGGTTTTCGCGATATGAAGCCGGTTTTGGGGGGTTTGGGAGTGAGCATTATATCCACTTCCCGCGGTTTAATGAGTAATTTAGAAGCAAGAAAAAGAAAATTAGGGGGCGAAATTATTTGTGAAGTTTGGTAAAGGCAGTTAAGAATTTAAAAATGTCTAGAATAGGAAAATTGCCCATCTTAATACCCGAAACCGTAAAAGTAACTTTGGAAAAAGGTACGGTTAAAGCAGTGGGTCCCAAGGGAGAAAATTTTTTAACTATTCCAGAGGAATTGGGTATTGAAATTAAGGGAAATGTTTTAGAGGTTAAGAATAAGGCGGCTACAAAAGAGTCGCGGGCTTTGTGGGGCACCTACCGTTCTTTAATCTTCAATATGGTAAAAGGCGCTTTTGAGGGGTTTTCGAAAACTTTGGAGCTTGTGGGAGTGGGGTACAGAGCATCCAAAATAGGAAATACCGTAACTCTGGCGCTTGGCTATTCGCATCTTGTGGTAGTAACACCGCCGGAAGGTATAACCCTCTCGGTTCCCGAGCAAACGAAAATAGTTGTTTTTGGTATTGATAAAGGCTTGGTTGGCCAAACGGCGGCAGACATTAGAAAATTAAGAAAACCCGAGCCTTACAAAGGAAAAGGCATACGATATGAGGGTGAAATAGTTAAAAGAAAAGCCGGTAAAACGGGTAAAGTAGGAGCTTAAATTTATGAAAAAAGTTAAAGCCTACAAAAAATTAATAGACCGAAGAAAAGTTAGAATAAGAGCTAAAATCTTTGGCACTTTGGATATGCCAAGGTTAAGCGTTTTTAAATCTAACAAATATATTTATATCCAAGCTATAGACGACGCCTCTTCCAGAACTTTGGCAGGTGGGTTTAGCGCGCGGAAAAAAGCCCTTGAATTTGGAGAATATTTTGGCAAAGAATTGGTTAAACAGAACATAAAAAAAGCCGCTTTTGACCGTGGGGGGTACAAATACCATGGCGTTGTAAAAAAGCTTGCGGAAGGTGTTAGAAAAGGAGGCGTAAAAGTATGATGAGAAAGAATTTTGAGAACGAAAAATCAAGTTTTAGAGAGGAGTTACTGCAGATTAAAAGAGTTTCAAAAAAAACCAAAGGCGGAAACAGCATCTCTTTTACGGCTTTAATGATTGTGGGAGATTCCAATATGGGTGTGGGAATAGGAAAAGGCAGGGCTTTGGATGTTAAATCCGCCATTAAAAAAGCGGTGGTAATCGCCCGAAAGAATATTGTTAAAATCGAGCTTACCGAAGGCACTATTCCTCACGAAGTTAGCGCCAAATTTAAAAGCGTTAAAGTTTTGTTAAGGCCTGCGCCTAAGGGAGCCGGTATTATAGCCGGTGGCGCGGTAAGACCTATAGCGGAAATTGTGGGCATTAAAAATTTGTCGGCTAAAATTATTGGAAGCAGCAATAAAGAGGTTTGCGCCAACGCAACTTTAATGGCTTTAAAGAAGTTAGTTTCGGTTGACAAGTTAAAAGGAAAGGCAAAATAAATGGAGCTTAATAATTTAGTCAGAATAAAAGGGAATAGAAAAAAGGGCAAGCGTATTGGGCGCGGTGTTGGAAGCGGAAAAGGAGCGCATACGGTTGGAAGGGGGCAAAAAGGGCAGAAAAGCCGCGGCAGCCGAAAAGTAAAGGCGTGGTTTGAAGGCGGTCAGCTGCCCTTGGTTAAAAGGCTTCCGCATATAGGCGGTTTCAGAAACCCTACCCAAAAAAAGTACACGGTTTTGAATGTGGGGTTTTTCAACAAATTTAAGGACGGCGCAAAAATCACCGTAGATTTATTGAAGAAAGGCGGTTATAGGAATATTGAAAAGGACGGCATTAAAATTCTAGGCAAAGGAACTCTTTCAAAAAAACTAAATTTTGAGGGTTTTATATACTCCAAATCCGCCATTAAACAAATAGAAAAACTCGGCGGCAGCGCTAAATAGATATAAGTAAGTTTAAGTAAGATTGTGAAAATACTTTTTTCCTTTTAGCCGATCGGGTAATAGGTCTTTTTTGGTATACGGGTTATAATCTTTTCCATATCCAAACTCTTTCATCAATTTTGTAGGGGCATTTAATATCTCAAGCGGAATAGGCAAATTGCCATAGGTTTGCACATCCTCCAAAGCTTTGAAATACGCATTGTAAGCCGAGCGGTCTTTTTTGCCGTTTGCAAGATAAACTGCTCCGTGCGCTAAATTTATTTGGCATTCGGGATAGCCTATTTCCTCGCATGCTCTAAAAACTTCATTGGCCACAACCAAAGCGGTGGGCTGCGCCATTCCGATATCCTCCGATGCAAAAATCACCATTCGCCGCGCAATAAACAAAGGGTCTTCCCCTGCTTCAACCATCCTTGCTAAGTAATACAGAGCAGCATCTATGTTGCTTGCGCGCATACTTTTAATAAAGGCGGAGATGGTGTTGTAATGCTCGTCGCCGGCTTTATCGTACATGAGAAACCGTTTTTGAAAAGCTTCTTTAATTATTTCCACAGTTACTTTTGAGGATTTGACACAGGCAATTTCCAAAGTGTTTAAAAGAATCCGCGAGTCCCCGTTTGAGCCTTCTATTAAAAGCTCCAACGCGTTTTTTGCAAGCTCTATTTCCTCTTCTCCAAGACCGTTTTCTTTATCCTTTACAGCCCTTTCAGCTATTTCTTTTAAGTCATCGCTTGATAATCTTTTTAGGGTAAAAACTTTGGTTCTTGAAAGCAATGGGGCAATTATCTCAAAGCTAGGGTTTTCGGTGGTAGCGCCAATTAAAGTAATGTCCCCCCGCTCCACATAAGGAAGAAAAGAGTCCTGCTGAAGTTTATTAAAGCGGTGAATCTCGTCTATAAAGACAATAATTTTATCCGAATCTTTCCTGTTTTGTTTTATATCCTCGAAAATTTTTTTGAGGCCGGCGGTTTTTGTGTTTACTGCCGAGAACTCTAAAAACTCCGCGTTTATCTCCCGCGCTATAATTCTTGCCAGAGTAGTTTTTCCCGAACCCGGAGGGCCCCAAAATATTATGGGAAAAACATTACCCGATTTTATAGCCTTGTACAAAAGGCTTTGCTCTGAAAGGATATGCTTTTGGCCCACAAAGTTTTCAAGCGTTTTGGGCCTAATTCTGTCTGCCAGCGGCTGCATAGCTGTATAATACCCAAACCAAACCCAAAGAGCAAGAGAGTATCCGACAAGTATAAAAAAGTTCTTTCCGCCAGAGGCGGACAGGTAAAATTTTTGCGTTTTTCTTTGAAGAGTGATAGAATGTAGCGAATATGAAAAAAGTTAACATTCCCACAAATAAAATAGGTAAATTTGCCGGCAAATGGGTAGTGATAGACCCTAAAATAGACAGAATTATTGCCGTAGGTTCAACACTAAAAGAGATAAGTTCCATGGTTACCAGACCATCAACAGATAAAAATCCGGCAGGAACAGTACCTTTTTCTTTCATAGTTCCCCGTAAAGATGAAGGCCCATATATTTTATGGATAAAAAGTTATTAACGATTTTCCCTTATTACAAAAACCCAGAAGGGCAATACTTTCCTATAATACCTCTGAGATTGGGATATCAAAAAAGAAATATAGATTCCTCAGCACTTATAGATTCCGGAGCTTCTATCTCAATCTTCCGCGTTGATGTTGCAGAACACTTAGGGATTGTTGTTGAAAAAGGGGAAGAAATATATTTAGGTGGGGTTGGAGGCAGAATCAAAGGTTATATCCACAAACTTGAATTGGAGATTGCTGGTAATAAATTCTTGTGTCCAATTGTATTTTCGTATGAATATCTCGTTTCTCTTAATCTCTTAGGTAGAGCTGAGTTCTTCAAAAGACACAGGATTATCTTTGAAGAAAACAAAAGATTCTTGAAATTAGAATCGTAGGAGCGCCCCCTACCGCAAAGCGGACACTTCTCTTTTGGTTGCAATTACTGAACACCGCTCGAACCTTTTTCGAGCGAAACTCGCTCGAATGATTTGAAACCCCGCCCCAGCGTTTCTGCCCGCCAAAGTTTCAACGGCGGCGGGACCTCAAATTTGGTAGGTAGGGTTATTTTAATCTATTTTTCAAATCCTCCAAAATAGATTTGAAAACATCAAAATCGTTACTGGCCTTTATTTCTTGCCGTGTATGACTTAGTAAAACATCTTCCAAACTATGTTTCATCTCGACTTTCTTGTCCTCCTCAAAATGTTTTCCAATCTGCTCCATTCTTGGCCTTTTGATTGGTTGAGTTGATGTGATATTCCACTTTTTCATCCATTCCGCTAAAGCCTCGCTAAACATTTTATCAGGAAGTAAATCTTCTATTGTTTCGTTTTCTTTTTGTCTGGCAAAATCCCTTATTTGTCTTTTTTCATTATTCGTTACCTTATCATTACTATTACATGATGATTTGCCAGCAGTATCACTGTCGTATAGGCAAACAACCTTTAGATCATTGCCTTTATATAACGCGGCGTGTTTCGATACATCAGATGCCCGACCACAAGAAATTATGGATGTTTCGTTCAAATCTACAATTTGATATTTCCCGTTTACAAGATGTAAAATATCCCGATCAAACACGCCCTCAACTAAAATATTTTTTTCATTGATTGGTGATATATCCGAAACCTTAAAACCAAGTGCCTCTCTTAATAATTTGTCAGTTAAAATACTTTTAGGATTAAGAACATCTGTTACTCTGGAAGCATAAAATGGGTTTGCCGCCAATTGTCCTCTTCTTTCGGTCTCTCTTTTGATTACGTGTACTCTTTCCGACTTATTTTTGTTGATCAAGAATGTCTGGTGGGTGGTATAAATTATCTGATTCTCTTGAGATAAGTTTTCTATCTCGTCCAGAATGTCTTTCTGGCCCCTTGGAGAAGATACAAGCCAGGCTCGTCAATCAACAAAATATAGTTGCTAATATCCTTGCTTTGAGCACGAAAGTTAATCAAAAAAGTCAAAAACCATTTTAGGCCGTCGCTCCTAAATTCCGGTGGAGTGCTAGAACCAGGTTCGTTGAGATGTATGGTTAAATGATCTCCTCTATGTTCCAATTCAATCTTTAAGTTTTTATGAGAGCTCCAGTGGTTTTTTATTAAGCTGTTTATGCTCCTCTTAACTTGATTAAATAGGTTTGAGTAAACAGTTGAAGTCTGATTTTGTAAATTAGTAGCAAGGTCTGATTTTTTCCAACCAGAAATCAGAAACATATTAGTTACTGAACGGAATTTATCAGGACTTTGAATCAAATCCGCAATGGGTACATTTTCTTGCAAAAAATCTTCTTCTTTGTATCTCCATTGGTATATTTTCATATTTTTTAGCGCAGAATCCTTCACCAAATTACTCACAAAATCTATTTTTTCTTTGCCTTTTAGCAAAGTAATCTTGTTTTCATCCAAAAGTTTTTTATAAGGATTCTTTCTCAAGTCAACGGTAGAATCATTTATAAACCACCCGCAATCACTTCTCTTTTTTGCCGTCTTTTTTTGCGCTTCATCTTTGTTGAAATTTTGTACAAATATATTCTTGTTGTTTATTTGGATAATATCGGGCAAGACGCTTTGCGTAATGTCAGAGGAACATTCCCAAACAGGACTTTCGTTTGGTTTTCCTCTTTTTGTCAAACTCAAAAATTTCCCTTTGATTTTCGGAAAATACTCGAGAATGTCTTTCACGATTAGCTCCTTAAGTAGGAGAGTATATGTTATTTTAACTTCTCCTATCGGATAATTTGGTGCTCCTATACATAAATCGTCTGGGGTAAATGGTGCCGCTTGCTTCTTGCTTGATAGATGATAAATAGCGTCTAGCAAATTACTTTTCCCGCTTTCGTTAGCACCAACAAAACAAGCAACATTATCAAAACCAACAACTTCGTTGGTAAATGACTTAAAATTTTCAATTTTTATACTCGTTAGTAGGTGCATGGTGTTTATTCTTTGATAACAAAGATCACATCAGAAAGGGCTATGTACCTTTTGCCGTCCATCCAATCAAATTCTATTTTCAATTTTGCGGCTTCCTTGCCATTGAATTTATCAAGATGGCTATTGATGGTATCTTTCAGCAGATCAAGGTTTCTTTTCATCTTCCAGCTTTCCTCGAGATTATTCTTGTCAGTGAGCACCAAAAATAAGCGGTTTGCCGCGTCAAAACGCCGCTCTCCCTGTTCCTCATAAAGCCACTTTATGAGTTTCTGCGGCTCCTTAACAACTTTTTGAATTATCGACCATCTCGTTTTCCTAAATTCCGTAATAAATTTTTTCGCTTCCGGTTTTTGACTTTCTTCAATCCGCGCTAGCAACTCCGCGAATAATGCTTTGTCTTTTTGTTCTCGGTTGTATTTAATGCCGAGTGTTTTTACAAAGCGTTTCAAAACCTGTAATTCGGTGGGCAAGCCGTCTGCTTTTCTGCTTGCAGTCATAAATCCCTCTGGAAAATAAGTAACTTTCAAATCAAACGGAATATCACCAATGAAAAAATCAACCTTTTTGATCAGTCCGACTGTGGGAGTAACTTTTTGGTGGTCTTTGAAAATGTCCTCAATCAAAATTGAAGTCCAGTGGTTATACCAAGATGATTGAACATAGCCACGCATACTATCGTGGATTTCATTCTCTATTTTTTCATTGAGCAAATCGAAGCTGCGAATTTTCTTGATATAGTTATCAACTATCGTTCTTTCAAGATTGTTTTGATACAAACCTCCCCAATCAAAAACCTTCATTTTGTAAAGTTCGGAAACAAGTGCGGTTTCATTCACTTTTCTCTCTGATCTTTCAGCGAGATATTTTTGAGCTATGAATTTATCCAGCAACTCTTCTGATGGTTTTGCTTCGTAAATATGCTCAAAAAGTGCTGTTCCCCTAACATTTGAACAGTCAATTTTTGCGAGCGTGCAAAATTCAACCAAAAGCTCTTTTCTTGAAATCGAGCGAAGTTTAAGCCAGTAAATACTGCCGTCTTCTTTTAGAAGAACATCAAATTTATTATCCTGATAAAGTTGTTTGAAGTGTTTGAATTTATTCATAGCAATAAAATAAATATTCTTTTGTTCCCTTTTTTGAACCTTTGCCGCCGTAATGATTTTGATATTCGTGCTCAAAAACTTTTACCTTTTTGTGCCGACCAATCAAATCAACCATCGTCTCTTTTTCAGGATAGCTTTCGCTGTTGTAAGAAATAAGCCAGTAGGGAATATGCGCACTCGCGGAAAAAAGTTTTTTGAAAGAATTGATGGTTTCCTCCTTGCGTACAAAACCACTTTCTTTTTTGGGGAAATACTGTTTTGTTCCATTGATAAATTCCTTGTCTTTCCAATACTCTACAAAGGTTTCTAGGAAATGATAAAAGGCCTGATAATCTGGGTGGCAACCATAATAAGGCGGGTCAAAATAAACCAAATCGATATTTTTCAGTTTTGGGATTAACTGAATTGTGTCCTCGCAGTAAACTTCGTTGTCTTTTTCATTATCAAAAACTGCATTGTTATATTCCGGCACCAACTCGAAAAATAAATCTTTAAGCGGACGAGCGATAGTGGGGTTTCTTTTAACACGCAGTGGGTCTTTGCTATAACGCAAGGCACTCAAATGAGCGAAGTGTCCGAGTAAGACTTTTCTGGTCAAAGCCCTGTTCATTATTGCGAGAGCAAGTGATTTTTTATACTCGTTATCAAGAAAATTGATATTTACTCTGAAATTATCGAGAAAACGAGCTTGATCTCGTTCAAAGAAAACATCAGTAAAAGTATCTTCTATAAGAGAACCCGCTTTTTTATTCTGTGAAAAGAGCGAGACAATGTCGTTATCGTTAAGAGTAATATCCTTATTTTCAATCAGTGCCTTGCCAATATGAAAATTGAATTTCAGGAAATCATTTACAATAACTTTTTTTCCCTTGTTTTTAAAATAGTAGCCAACAACGGAAGTGCCGCTGAAAGCGTCCAAAAAACTTTCTATTTCTTTTGGGGCGTTATCAAAAATCCACTTTACTAAACGCTCTTTACTGCCGAGATATTGTGTCTTCGGCAATTTATGCGATTTAACCGCTTCTCCGAATAATGTTGTTTGTGCTTGTTGTGATAACAGCATAGTTATTTGATTAAATCATCAACGCCGACTTCTAATGCTTTTGCAATCTTGGTCAGTGTTTCAATGGTAGGATTTGGATTTACGCCAGATTCTACCGTAACAACGGTATTAAGCGACAAATCCGCCAG
>PCQY01000028.1 GCA_002770755.1 candidate division WWE3 bacterium CG23_combo_of_CG06-09_8_20_14_all_40_14 | reverse complement strand
TAGATAAAAAAATTAGTGGCGCGATTGTCCCAAAGAGGGTAATCAATATTAATAATATCAAAACCCAAGCGAACGATTCTTGGAATAAGATATACAAAAGAAAGCCCAAGCAAGACAAAAACATTTTTAAAGCTAAAATAAATTTTTGTTTTCATAAATAAACCAATAATCAACGGAATCGTACTTAATTGTTTTTATAAGTTCAAAATTCGGCATTTGAGAAATCTCAATTCGGTAATCATCCGAAGGAGGCAAAATTATATATTGCATTTCTGAAAAGTTTGCTTCATCAATCTGCTCCACCCTGCCCTTAAAATATGGTTTTATAGATTCGTTGTTAAAAGCCGCAAGATAAGAGGCCTCACTCGTATGCGGATATTTATTTAGAAAGTTAGCAACCTCGTAATAACCAGCTCCCCAATCCATAGGCCCAAAAACTTTTAAGGATGTTTTTAGCCCCCCCAAAATGGGGTTGGCGTAATTAAAATAATCGGGAAAGATAGGATAAGACAAAAATAAAAACTGCGCCACCAAAATTCCCATAAGTAAGTTAAGCCGTTTTTTTACCAAGGAGGACAAACCAACTGCCAAAAAAAAGCATAAAGACATAAGACTGGGCAGAATATAGCGGTCAATTTTCTTTGAAGAGATAGCCATTTGAATAAAGTACAAAACCCCAAAAAGCACAAATGTTAAAAGAGTTTTATTCTCTTTAACAAAAATTTTGGGGTTTTTTATAAATTTTTGGGATAATATAATAAGCGAAATACTAAATCCCACCAAAGCTAACGGGCTTAACCTAAAGGCGATAGTGTAAATATAAAACAACATTCCCGGATCATTGCCATTTTCGCCTAAAAAAGTTTGGGGCTGGCCTGACTGCCCAGTGCCTATAACCCCATCTATAACAATTTTTCTAATAATCTCAAGGGGGGAAATCCACATAGCCGGAAAAATTATTAAAATCACAAGAGATGCCCCCAAAACAAAAACGGCTAAATCCCCAAAAAATTTCCTTGCAAACTCTTTCACACTCTTCTCTTCCATAACCCTAAATACAAAAAGAATTAGGATATTAAACAAAACAATAAAAACAGCGGAGACTTTTGTAAGAATAGCCATACCAGCAAAAGCGCTTGCTAACGCCAAAAAGTACCAGGGCTTTTTATTTATTAGATAATTTAAAATAAACAGGATAGACAAAAGCATAAATAAAAGCATTAAACCGTCCAAGTGTAAGACGCGGGTGTTTGCCACCACAAAGGGCTCTAATACGAAAAGGGCTATAAAAAAAAGTGTGGTTTTTTGGTCCGCTAGATTTTTTAGAAGTTTATAGCAAAGTAAAATTAAGCCTAAATCCACTAAAACCAGCGGAAATTTTTGGCTGAAATGCAAATAAGGAAACAGGTTGTAATCGTAATACGACGCCCTAATTCCGTTAAATAATTTATAAATCTGATTATAAAGTTCTATTCCAAACCCGGAAATCCACATTAAGGTAACGCCCGGGTGGTAAATGCGGTAAGTTTCTAAAAAATTAAAATTCTTCAGGTATGCGTAAAATTGGGTGGCGCGGTAATTCCAAGCGGGGGCGTCAACATTTATAATATCCCTGCCCAAAAGAGGCAACCTAGTTGCCAAAAATAGGAGGGATATAAAAATTGTGCTTTTATCCATTTTTTTCATTTTCCAACCGTCTCAATTTTAACAACGGATTCACTTTTAAAATCCAAACTCAAACTATCCTTAAACTCTTTATCAAAAGACAACAGCGCCCAGCCTATTAGGCTGTTAAATGCCCTTAAAATATGAAACAACACTGATGCGCTTGCCGCTAACCCCGCCAAAACACCAATTTTTGAAAAAACAAACACATAAATATTATCCTGCACCCCCAAACCGCTTATAGATATAGGCAAGAAGCTTATAAATCCAATAACGGGAAAAGCAGAAAAGGAAAAAGGCAAAGATAAGTTTATATCAAGCGACCGCGCCGTAAAATAGTGGGCGAATACCGAACCCCCTTGCACAAAAAATGAATAAAGCAAAGCCTTGAAAAGCGCTTTTTTATTACTTTTATAAAAAAGTATATTCTCATAAAAAATTTTTAATTTCTTGCTAAATTTTGATACAAACCATAGCCCCAAAAACCCCGCTAAAATAAGCGCCCAAAAAGCTATAAAAACAACCGCCCCTCTAAAACCCCAAAACCAAACCAAACTGACAGAAGATATAATGGACAACGAAACCACTCCGATTAACCTCTCCATAAAAGTAGCTGTTACCGCTCCCGCCATATTGCCAGTATCTTTGCCCAATTTATAAGCCTTGTACACATCCCCCCCAATAGTGGAAGGCAGAAAATTACTCAAAAATGAGCCTATGTAATAAAGCTTCAAAAGGTATAAAATACCAACTTTCTTTTTTGTTTTATACACAATAAGCTCCCGCCATCTATACGCGCTGAAAAAGTAATTGATAAAAAAAGAAGATATCACAAACAAAATTAAAAAATTTGCACCTCTAATATTTAACACAACATCCTTCAAAGAGATTTGCTTTAATAAAAGGAGGACTAATATAACGCTAACAAAAGCGCGCAGGATTAATTTCTTGTTTGGGTTCATTCCAAAATTTCTTTAATATAGTAGATTTTCTTACCTTGAGATTCGTAATAAGTTCTCATTATAATTTCTGCTAAAAGCCCCATTGTAACAAACTGCACCCCAAGTATAACAAGCAAAGCGGATAAAAGCAGTAATGGCCTGTTGCCTATATTATGCCCTAAAAACAGCTTCTCATAAGTTAAATAAGCGCCCGCCGCTAAACCGAAAAAACTTAACCAAAAACCAATAAATCCAAAAAACCTGCTGGGTTTGGTGGAATAACCCATTAAAAACTTCAGCAAAATTAAATCAAGCAAAACCTTAAATGTTCTTGAAAAACCGTACTTTGAAACACCATATTTTCTCGGCTGGTAATCTACTTTTATTTCGGCAATTCTAGCGCCGTTTAAGCTTGCCATAGCGGGAATGAACCTATGCATATCACCGTACAGCTTTATATCTTTGACCACATATTTCTTATACGCGCGCAAAGTGCAACCCGTGTCATGCAAATTCAGATTGGTTATTTTTCTAACCAAATAATTGGCTATCTCGGAAGGCACCCTTCTTAAAATAAGCTCTTGCACTCCCCCACCCCATCTTTTATAGCGCCACCCGCAAACAATGTCGTAACCCTCGGATATTTTTTTCAAAAGCTCTTTTATATTTTCGGGCCTGTTTTCTAAATCGGCATCTATAGAAATAACAATGTCCCCTTTGGCATAATCAAACCCTGCCGCCAAAGCCGCTGTTTGACCAAAGTTTCTTCTAAAACGAATAACTTTTAGTTTGGCATCTTTTTTATTAAGGACAGACAGGGCTTGAAAAGTGGCGTCTGTAGAACCATCCTCCACACAGATTATCTCATAAGGAATTTTTATACCCCCAAGAACCGAAGTTAACTCAGTATAAAGAGCCGTAACATTTTTTTCTTCGTTAAAAATCGGAATTACAATAGAAAGCATATTAGGTGGTTTCCTTAACTAGGCTATTATACACTTTGGTATACTCATTTGCCACAATATTAAAACTATACAACAAACTCATTTTTTTGCTAGCCTTTGCATATTTTGATAAAAGGTTTTTGTTTGACAATATCCTGATAAGAGCTTTGGATAATTTTTCTGGATTTTGGCATTTTACTAAGGCGCCATTCTCGCTATCATTAACATAATCTTTAGTTCCATAACCGTTAACCGCAACAATGGGCAAACCCGCCGCCATCGCCTCTAAAATAACATTAGGGGAACCTTCAATTAAAGAGCTGGAAGCGTAAATATCGCTTGTTTTTAAATAGTCCACCACCATTTTGGGAGGAAAAGAAAAAGGCAGTAGTTTGCCTGTGTAATTTTTTGGAAGCTGACCTAAAAAATGTGTTCGGAACATATCCTTCTTTGCAACTATTTCATTCAGAGGCTCCTCCCCCCCACCTACTATAACAAGATGGTAATTTAACGGACATAAAGACACCGCTTTAATTAAAGTTTTATAATCTTTCTTGGGATGATTTCTGCCTATACTAATAATAACCTTATCGCTTTTTTTAAGATTTAAGTCCTTTTTTATATTAAACTCTGCCTTTTCGCCAAATTTTTTTAAGTCTATGCCGTTTGAGATAGGACATATTTTTCCCCTGTTTTCATACCCAAGAACCGATAACAAATCCTTATCTATAGAAGGGCTGATTGCTATAACTTTTGAGCAATTAACAAGCGATTTTTTTAATCGGCTATCCACAAAAGGAATTAACCTCAATCCATAATTAAGCTTTTTATAAATTTGAATATCTTCCCCCGTAGGACGAAGCACAGAAGGAATTTTAAATAGTTTTGTGAATAAGGCTGCCACAAATCCGCTTGGATATAATATTACCGCTTGAATAACATCAAAACGATATCGCAAAATATAAAAAAGCACATTCAAAAATAACATTACTTCCAAAAGAATGTAATTACTGCGAAAAGGGCTTAGAAAACGAAGCTTTAAAATTTTATAAGAAAGGGAGGATTCCAAATCTAAAGATTTATCGTAGGGAACAAGCACATATACTTTATGCCTCTTAGCTGTTAAATTTTCCGCAAGCCCATGAATAAACCTCTCAGCGCCGCCCGCCTTTGGAAAATATGTGGTGGAAAAAATGCAGATTTTCATTTTCGCAATTCCGCAAGCAGTTTCAAAGACTTGCTTTTAAATAAGTAGTTTAGAACCAAATAAACCCCAAGCCCCGCGAGGGAAGATAAAGCTAGAAATACAGCCCGCTCCAAAAATCCTGATGATGTTGCTCCCACAATATAATCATATAATGCCTTGGCCAAAAGTCCGCTTATTAAACCTGCCCCCAACATTTTTACATAATCATACGCAAGGGAAAATTCCCCCGCTAGATTAATCTTTTTTCTTAAAGCTAAGTACATATATACAAACATAGCAAAGGAAGTAATTGTTGTGGATATAGGTATTCCAATATAACCTAAAAGTTTCACGAACAGAAAGTTCATTAAAATATTTAAAACAAATCTAAAATTTCCTACCCAAAACGGCGTCCATGTATCCTCTATAACTAAAAACACCCGTGTTAGAACTCTTCCCAAAATAAGAGGCATTATCCCAATTAGATAAAAGCCCAAAAAGCGGGCAGTGTTAGCACTTAAGTCATAAGTAAAATTTTTTCTTTCGTACATTAACTGGACCAATGGCAAGCGCATAAAATACATAAGAAAAAGCAAGGGAATAAAAATAAAGCCTAGAACTAGCATAACTTTGTTTAAACTGCTGCCCACCTTGCTCATTTCACCCTCTGCCCTAGATAGAGACCAATAGGATAAAACTACTGTTAAAAAAGCCCCTGTTAAAAGCATTTCCGGGATGCCTGCTATTTTGCTGGAATAATTTAGTATTGTAACCCCGCCAACCAGAAGGGGGGCCACAAAAGTGCTGTCCACCAAATTATTTATGCGGGTCATAGCGTTACTCAAAAACGGGGGGAGGGAAATTTTTATCATTCTTTTAACTGCGCTGTGAACTTTGAAATTAAATGAAAGGGAGATCTTTGCGTGATGCAAAGCGTATATAAGCAAAAAAAGTTGAACAAATTCTCCCAACACATTGCCTATACTTAAACTTTGAACATTTAAAAATTTTCCGGTTGCAAACACAAAGCCGATAAAGACTAAAGAGCGGACAAGGGGGGTTGCGAGAGGAACTACAAAATGCTGATAAGCGTTATAGACTGTTGAATAACATTCTACAAATCCTGTAAGAAGTATCAAAATAGACATTTGAAACATAAGTTTTCCTAATAGGTACGGTTCTATACCGCCGAGGCGCAGTTTGAAAACGAGCGTAAGCAGTAAAGAGATGAAAACAAAAAGACTCCAAAGAGAAAGTAAAAAAGCTCCGAAAACGAAATAAAAGGAGCCTAAAATTTCTTTTTCCTCGTGAGGGTGGGTTTTTTTAAACCGCAAAAAAACTGGGATAAAAACTGATTTTAGTATGCCTGCCGTGCCGGTTGTAAAGATAAGGACTAGTGACAGGGCGTAAAAGTAGGCATCGGTATTGCCAGTTGCGCCGTAAAAGGCGGCAATAATGGCTGATATAACAAAGGAAACCGTTTGAACTAGAAAGGTAACAGTGGTGGTTTTTATGCTATCGGAAGCTATTCTTTTATTCAAGGTCATTAACAACCATTGTAGCAAACCACCCCTCCCGCTTGCAAAGCACATTTAGGGGCGCATTTAGGGGTCTGACCCTAAAGGGGTCAGACCCCTATTTGAGCTGTGTTGAAGCTGTAATTAAGCATAGCCCTTAAAGGGCTTTGATACAATCTGTAAAAGACACTACTTTTCTGTTGAATAGATAGTAATTTCAGGGCCGGATAGGAGTTCCTCATTAGGACTAAAAACAGCGACTCTATAAAATCTCGCATCAAGCTCTTTATAAAAATCTTGCCACGCCTTAGAAACTTCAGGAAAGAAAAGGTTGGAGCTTGGATTAAAGTATTTTTGACGGGACCAACCATTAATGATAATATATTGAGCTTGCGACTCTATAAGCATTCTATTAAAATCCAGCGGAAAATCATTTTCTATTTCACCTTTGGTATTGTATCTGTCATGCGTGATTTGAAAAAATTTATAATCTCCATCCTCCACCATCTTGTGAATTAAAATAGATTCAAAAATAATGGATGTTTGTTTTGGGATATTGTCCAACAAATAATTATAGGCGCGGATACGGGTGTCACCATTAGATAGCGCATAATCAAAACGGAGCGATTTATATACATTGGGAATAAGTACAAAAGCTCCAATTAACCAACTTATTGCGGGAAGAATAGGGAGAATAGGGGTCAGACCCCTCCGGGGTCTGACCCCGAAGAGACCAAAGAAACTAAAAGCGGCGGAGATAGACAAAAAAGGTGTTATGGGAACAAGCCAACGAACAAGTTTTACAGGATACCTCGCAAAGAAAATGTAAAACAGACATTCAATTCCAAATATAAAAATAAGTAAATTGTTGTATGGCTGTATTGTTTTATTGTTAAATGCGCCAAACAATACAAAAACGGCGCTATACAATGATAACACAACAAATCCCCATCCTAGTCCTTCCGCCAAAGAATTGCCTGAAAATGATTCGTCGATGGAAGCGTCTTTGTTGTAAATATAATAAAAAGGATTTTTGCTAGATGCCCCCACAAATCCCGACGAACTTCTAAGACTAGACTCCTTCATTGTCCTTATAAATTTTTGATTGTCTAAAAGAGCGTAAGGCGTAAACATTAAAAACCCTAATAGAGCAGTAAATCCAACAATAAAACAATTTAATACCGCCTTTTTTAAGTCTCTTCTAAATGTGTACAAAATAATCGGAACATATAGAAACAATAAAAGCGCGGGATAATATTTAGTGGAGATTCCCACACCACAAAAGAAAGCCGAAAGTACAATGCTAAGTCGGGATACTCCCGAATCGGGAGTATCCCGATTCGGGAGTATCCCGAATAAGAATAAATAAAAGGAAAGAAGGATAAAAAAAGTAGCGGGAACATCACCAGTATAATAATGCGAATTACGAATATGAAGAAACACCACCGACAAAAAAAGGGCGGATAAAAGTCCAATTTTTTCTTCCCTTCCCTTGAGAGCAACTTTTTTTCCTATTAAATAAGTTAAATAAACAGACGCTGTTCCAAACAAAACCGTAATTAAACGAGCCATAAAATAAAAAACTTCCTTTGGCAGGGTATTAAAGAAACCAAAAGGAAGCAAAATAACTTTTACAATTTGAATAACTGCTACCAACAGATACATTAAAAAATGCGGATAATAAAAAAAGTGCGGGTTGAAGTCGGCATTTTTGATATTAAATGCTATAGTTAAGGCGGGTTCCACAATTTTGGTCTCATCCGGATGAAGAAAAAAGGGAAAGCCAAAAGAAATACCCCAAACACGAAGGACAAAAGAAAAAATCAAAATTAGGATAAGATATTTATATTCATTCAAAAATTTAATCATTTCTCAACTTTTAATTGTTACCCACCAGCTGGCGGACCGATTTTTGACTTTTGAATTTCACCTTAATTCCCACACCCACAATCCACAAACCTATATAAACTCAAGTCTCCAAACTTCTCTACAAACCGCCAATCGTCCAATCTCAAAAGACTTTCAAATGTGGGATCGTTATCTTTTGAAATTATGTAAGAGTAATTATTATTAGTAGGATAAACAAAATTCTCATCCAAAGATGCCTTTTGCCTAGCCCCCGAAAAAGCATGAAACAAAGAGAGCCTCCTGTCATCCAGAAATAAATCGACTGCATAGTCCAACTCCCCCGTTAAAATATTGCCGGGCGAAACTTGTGCTTTTAAATATTTTGCCATATTATAAGCACTCTTAGGCTCTATAACCTTAGCCTCGCGATAGTTTATATAAAATCCAAAACCAATAATAAGAGTAAATAAAGAGGTGATGAAAATTAGCAAAGGAGTATCCTTTTTAAAGGATACTCCTTTAAAACAATTTACAAAAAACAAAGACAAAAAAATCAAGGAGAAATATAAACCCGGTATTTCGTAACGAATGTACCCTCGTGAAAATAAATACCACACCATCCAAATTGTTGAAAAAATAATCATAAAAACTTTTACACCATTCCTGAATGCCTTTTCACGGACTGTGTGAAACCACCCATAAATAATTGCCGGCAGGGTAAAAAATATCTTTAGGGCAGGGGGGGTTAATTCCGCCCATTTGTCTATAATGTTTTGTTTGATGCGAATAAAAGATAAGTCACAGGTTTGATCTGAGAAATTTCTGTAAGAGGATAATTGACTCCAAAAGGATTCTGATACCAAAAGCATGTACTGAACTAAAAACCAGCAAAATAACGGAAACGCCAAAAAAAACCCGGTAGATAAGAACTCTTTCAATTTCTCCAAACCGGGATTCTCCCGATTCGGGAGTATCCCGTATTTTGCAAATCGAACTAACAAAAACGGTACTATTGCCAGCGCAAATTGATATTTTGTTAATATGGCAAGTCCTAACACAAATGCCGAAACCCAGCCCCGTTTCCACAACAAAAGGGATAGCGCTAAAAAGAAAAGGCCAGCAGATTCGCCTGTAAGAGTTCTGTAAATAGGATTAAACAAAGCAATATCTCTCCAAAACGACCACTGAGAAGATAAAATAAGAAGGCAGGTTAAAAAGGCTGTAGTTTTACTAAACTCTCGTTTGACTAAAAAGTAAAACGCCAAAATAAAGAGCAAAAAATAAAGCGCTGGAACGGCCCTGATGGTATAAAGCGAAACCCCGAAAAGCTTAAACAAAAGAGCGGTGGGAGCAATTATTGTTGGACCTACCGCAATACGCCTGTCAAAATTATAGTAATCCATTCCACTTTTTAGAGCATAACGACCCTCAAAAGCTAGCGTCTTTGCCGCAAATGCATGCACCCCCTCATCTCTGCCAACTTCAAGCCCCCCAACATTGTAAAAGCATAAAAATAATGTTATAGCACTAATAACCAGCAAAGCAGGCCAATTTGAAAATTGAAAATTGTCCGCCAGCTGGCGGATTGAAAATTTATTTTTATGGGTCATAAGAAAAAATCTTAAAATAATCTTTGTTTAAATTATACAACAAAGGAAAATATGAAAAATCGCGAGTGATATGAATTTTTTTATTAAACCAAGTATTTTTAAATCCAAGATATGAAAAAAATATAGAAACAAAAATAAGCACAATAAACAGTATCTTTAGCAGTTTACTTTTAGTTTTAGAAACAGCCAGAACTGCGTAGTAAAATAAAAGAGGAATTAACGGAATTAAACGCCTGTTTCCATAAGACCACCCGCCAAAATTCGGCGAAGTTACAGAATAAGCTACGATAGAAATTATCAAAACAGACAAAGTAAAAATCCATCCAAGACCTGTCTTTTTTTTATGCAAGAAAAAGAAAAGCAGAACCGGCATATACAAAAATAGTCCATGAGTGCCAAGAAGATTATTAAATAGAAGAATTATAAAATGCGGACGATAAACATTGATATCCAAAGGATTAGTTATGTTATAAAGATGCGAACCCGGATATCCAAAGTATCTTGCCATATTCATTTGAGGAGGATACAAAACACCAAAAGAAAGATAATTGAAATAGAAGTGAAGTAATGCTAAAGGTATAAATCCAAAAAAAATATACAAATAAGGCCTGTAACTTTTTCTAAACAATTTGTATAAAGGAAAAATTAACGAAAGACAACTCAAAAGAAAAAAGGACGGCTCGCAAACTAATAACGCCGATAAAAAAAATCCAAGCAATAAGCTATACAACAAAATGCCTCTTCTCTGAAAAGGCTTCGGATTAACAATCAGGACAAGTATTAAAAATGTAAAGAGTGCTGTCAATGTGTGGGTATTTAGATACTGAGAATAAGCAAGAAACAAAGTTGCAATAGGAAAAATAGTAGATAAAAGCAACGATTTATAAATGCCAATCTTATAATTAGTATTAAAAAGAATAAATAGGATAATACATATTAATACAATTGGAATTGTGGACGTTAAGTATGTAGCAGTCTTATATATAGGTATGTCATTTTGCAAAAGCTCCCTTTTTACCAAGTTAAAAACAATATTTATAGATTTCCCCATAGCAAAAAGCAAAAATTGTGGTTTCGAGGAATAGAATTTTCCATTATAAAAAGCTTTATCCCTCGTAGATATTTGCGGAGTACCATCTATATTTGGACGATTAAATCTCTCCCACGAAACTACGCCAGCCATAAAACTTAAGTCGTTTGGACTTTCTGCCCTATCCTTAACAACCGAAAAAAGAAATATTAGCTGTATTGTAAATAATAAAGTAACAACTAAATAACTTAATTTCATTTGAATTTCAAAAGCAACCTCCTAAAATAATAAGCCATTTCGCTGTTTTTAATTGACCATAACCACCCTGTATCTATAGGACCGTTGTCATACAATGTATGCCAATGCCTAAAATCAAAAACCAAACCAGATGCTTCAATAATAATGGACCATAAAAGCAAGGGGAAATATATCCATTTCAACTTATTCCAAATAGGATTTTGCAATACAGGGATTAAAAACAAAATTAAAAATGGCGTTATATCCACAGCCATTCTATACCCAAACCCCCACCCGCCATACCAATGTACCCATCGCCCCATCATCATCGTAAACAATAAAATTACAATGGATAAAAGTTTAAAAATTAAAATGACCTCCTTTTCTAATTTCGTCCTATTGGACCATATAAAATAAACCCCCAGTAACGAAAAGATAAATATTGGAGAATACAGCAATAGCCCCTTGCTGGGAGAAAACCATAACCCAAAAAAACCTTCCGGAAACTTTCCCGTCCAATTCGTAAATTGCTGACTCTCGTAAGAATGTTTTAATATGCCTCCAAAATACTCGTTGTTGTACCAAAATTGAAAAATAAGAGGAAATAAAGACAGCCCAATAAATTTAAATAATTCTTTTCTATATTTTAGAAACACAAATAATGTAAAAAATAAGGCGGGGATAAGTCCCGTGGGTCTAACAAGAATTGCAAGGGACAAGGCAAAACCAGCATATTTAATAAAACGAACATCATTTAATCCCTTTATTAATAAATATAAGGACAAAGAGAGAAGCATTTGACTGGGGCTATGCTGCCAAAGCGTTTGGCTTGAAAGTCCCCATGTTATAGTGCCAAAGGCATAAGAAAAGAAAAGCAGAAAAGACTTCTTTTTGTCCTTTGTTATTGTCAGCGATATCAGATACACAAAAACGGCAGACAAAGCGGCATAAAAGGATGCGGATATTCGCCCAAAAATAGGAATTAGTTCGGAGTTAGGCGCAACATCCCTAAACAAGAGAGGCGTATAAAAAGGCAGAGCCAAAACAGCATTCATTGTTGGAAAGTAAGAAACGATATCTCCTTTTGTGGAGTATGCTAAATAATAGGGTTTTGCTTTCTTGTCATCGCCGTCAGGCCACTTTTTGCGAAAATAATCGTAATATTCGTTTAAATTAAAATTTCCTTCCTTTAAAATACTTACAGGCAAATAAGTGGCGGGGACGGAATCCGCGCTCTGAATTAAAAGTTCGTTAACTCCGATTCGGTACAAAAACAACCAACCAAAGAAATATACAGAAAAAACAAAAACAAATAATGCAAAAAACCGCAGGAAGCTACCCATTGCCCAATTGTACAGCGTGTATGCTATAATTACTATCACCAAATATCCTACCCAAAACAAAGGAGGGAAAAAAGATGGTGTGCCCAAAACCAACAGGCAGATGTCCTTTGTGTGAAAATGAGACATTTCTACCGAGCTCGGTTGGAAGACCGTGCCGAGACCTCCCCTTTAGCAGGGGACAGGGATTTAAAATTTTCTGTAGCCGCGGACATACCTGGACAAAACCCAGGGGCTCTAATTCTGGGAACTGCCCGGAGTGCGGGGGATCCCCAGTAATGTACTCCCCAATTGAATGCGAGGGAGTGATTGAGAAAATAGAGTAACTATGTTATTTTTGGGACGGTTTGCTATGGAAAAAAGCGACACTTTATAAGTGTTGCCAAAGCCGAAAAGCCGTCCCGCCATGTAATCTTTTTTCCTTCGCTTGCGGCTCTTCCCGCGTACGAAATAGACACTTCCTTAATTTTATACCCATTCCTTAAAATCTTTGCCGTAATCTCTGGCTCAAAATTAAAACGGTCGCTCTTTATTTCTATTTTCTTAATCAACTCCAGCGGAATTAATTTATAACAAGTCTCCATATCGGTTAGAGCCACCCCGAAAAGGAGGTTTGTTAAAGCCGTAAGCAGTCTGTTGCCAAAAAAATGCAGAGAGGCCATATCCTTATAACTACCCATAAAACGAGAGCCGTAAAGCACCATTCTTGAACCCTTAAGCTCCTCAATTAACTTAAGGTAATCTTTGGGGTCATATTCCAAATCGGCATCCTGTACTATTACATAATCACCGCAAGCCTTTTTAAAACCCGCCCGCAAAGCGGCGCCTTTCCCCTGATTTTTTCTTTGAAAAACCACTGTAAGGCTGGTGTCCCTCTTCTGCAAACTTTTTAGAAGCTCCCTGCTGCCATCGGTGGAACCATCATCCACTAAAATAATTTCCTTGGAAATTTTTACATCCTTAACCTTCTTTAATATTTCCTCCAAAGTATTTATCTCATTATATACAGGAATAACCACCGATAATTTCATTATTTAATTACCTTATAAACCGTTGAACTGGTTTCCGCTGTTCCTACCCGCGCTTTGAATTTTCTAACAACCTCAAATTTGTTTTTGTAATTCTCATCTCTAAAAACCTCTAACTTGCTGCCCTCATTATGCTCGTTGGTATCTATTATGTAGAAAATGTTATTGTCAAGCAACCACTTGTATTCCCCCGCATTAGAAAAATCCCCATCATAAAAAACTCCTTTTCCGCCCCTTAAGTACCATGCTGTTACACCCGACTCGTCGCTATAAGCAATTTTCCCCTCTTCCAAAGCTTGGACAAACATAGAGGCTTGATAAACGGTTTTATATACACTCTTAAAAAAGTAAGCGATAAAAAGCGAAGAGAAAACGCCTGCGAAAACAAGTAAATATAAATAAGATTTTCTTCTAAAAAACAAAAGTAACACATAAAAAACGCTTAAAAACAAAGGAATAGCCACTCCTTTGCCTATAACCAAAAAAGGCAGACGCAAATAAAATCGCCCAAACAAAAACAGACCCCACATTATTACATATAAAAGCGCATCTTTAAAGCTTATTTTAGGGGCAGTGGATACTATCTGTACCAACCCAAGAGCAACAAAAGGAATTATTGGAACAAAAAGGCGCGGAATCGCCGCCTGCCAAATAAAAGCCAGCATAACTTCCAAACCCACAAATACAAAAATTGGCAAATGAAAAAAAACCTTTTTCTTATCAACAATTTTTTTAATAGAAGAAAAACCGATAAACGGAATAAAGCCAAACAGAAAAACCAAACTTGCAAGAAAATATAAAACCGCTTCTAAGTTGAAGGGAAATTGCGAAGGCTCCAAAAAATAGGAACTAGAAAAATTGCCGGAACTTAAAAATCTAAAAATAAAATACGGCGCGGAAATAAGAATAAAACTTCCTAAAAAAGGCATTGCCTCTTTTAGCTTTTTTCCTGCGAGAAACCCAAGAAAAACCGCCAAAAGGAGTAAAAACCCTTCAAATCTGGTCATAAAAGAAAGCCCGCAAAAAATTCCCAGCAAAAAATTTTTATATTTACCCTTATACTCAAAAAACACAAGAAAGGTCAACAAAGTTAATGTTGCAAAAAGCGCCTCTGCATAAATTTTTCCAGTCCAATAAAAAAACACCGGGCTAAATGCGGTAAGCAGCATTCCCATAAAACCTGCTTTTGGATTTTTAAAAAAAACAACGCCCAGCTTAAAAGTTAAAATTAAACATAAAATGGACAAAATTAGCACCAGGAATCTTCCCCACCAAACAGGATCCACTCTAATAAAAAACGCCACACTAAGAATCAAAGGGAAAAAAGGCAAGCGCTTTTCGTCTAAAGGGTAGGAAAAACGCGATAGATATTCCCCCGCCCTGATAAAACGGTAAGAATCGCCCCATTCGGCAGGGGTTAAATAGAAAAATACAACTTTTGCGGCAACAAAAAAACCAAAAAATAACAAAAAGTGTTTAAGTTTTATTTCCATAACAAACTCACATCATAAATTAAAACCTTAAAATGCTCTTCATTTCCAAAAGGAAAACTAAAAACCGCAACCCATCTATCGGGTTCAACCACTCTTCGCAAATAATCCGGGGAATTTGACTTTTTTACAAAATAATTTTGGTAAATCTCGGGAAAAGAATTCACCGTTTGCCCCCCCAAAACTACATAATGCACCTCATTGTTAATAAGAAACGAGGAAAACTTTTCAAAAGAATCAAAGTACGGCTGGATAACCCTTTTACCCTTAATATCGGTGTACCACGAAAACATAAAATTGTCGTCCAGCCCCATTACAAAAGTATCCAAATCTTTTACATTAGAAACCAGCCAATTTTTGGTTTGGATATGCGCTTCGCTTACATCAATTTGGCCTTCAAATACTTTCCAGCTAAATCGCTTCTCGCTGTAAAGTTTTTTATACCCAAGGAATAATCCTATTACTGCCAGCATAATAAGAGCTATGTTATACAAGAATTTCTTACTTCGCAAAGATATAAAAGGGATATTTCCAAAAATAATGGATGTGAACCCCACCGGAATAAACATTATGGGCATTATGTGCCTGTAATGCGGACTAACTTTATAGTTATAAGCAAAAAAAAGATACGAAAATCCAAAAAATACACCCAAAAATTTTGCTCTTTTTTTGTCTTTATCCAAAATCACAGAAAGGACAGTTAAAAGAAGCAGAGAAAGAGAAAACCGCCACTGCCACTCACCAAAAAGAATAAGCATTGAAAAGTTTGAAGCCATTTTTACAAAATTTTCACCATATAATTTTAACTCATTGCCTACCCCTTTTTTGGCAAAATAGGAAAATACTGTTGGAGGGGCTTGATTAAAATCGGGAGCCCTTCGCTCCTGCCTGTTTTCTATCCACAAAAGCGAAACATTATTGTTGTAAAAAGGATTTTTGTATAAAACATAATTCCTAATAAGCAAAGGAGACGCTATCACCAAAAACGCGAGGAGGGACAAATAAAACTGTTTGCTCTTAAATGTCCTTTTTCCCAGTATTACAATAACCGAAAAAATAAAGGACGCAAGCAAAAATATGCCATTTGGCTTTGTTAAATACGCAAGCCCACAAAAGACAGACCCCAGCACCCAATACTTACCCTGCAAAATACTTTTACTTTTAAAGCCAAGATAATAAAAATAACAGCCCAGCAAAATCAGCAAAGTCATTAAATTATCCGGAACAACAAGCGCTGTTTCCGCAAGAAATAATTCACTTAGAGCAAGTATCAAAACATAAAAAACTGCCGCAAACGAATTAAAAATGCGCCTCATAATAAAATACGACGCCACCAAAAGCAATCCCCCCAAAATGAAATTAAAAAATTTGGCATAAACGAAAAAATCTAAACTTTTATCCGCAAAAAACGATAATAAGAGCATATAAAAGGGGTGCTTTTTAGATTCAGAAAAACTTCCAGAGGTTAAATACGAAATAATTTTTGAGAGTCCTCCGTAGTCTTTTATTTTCATAGCGCCCACAAGATAATCGGGTTCATCGCCGGAGGGGTAAGGATTCCTTCCTATGTAGTAACCTTGATTAAAAAAATAGAGGCCAAAAACGGCTAATATAAAAAACAAAGGTATCAAAAATTTGCATTTATCTGGCAGTAATTTTTTCATATATCCGCTGTACTTCAATAGCTTTGCTATTCCAGCTATAATATTCCTCTATAAAAGAGGCATCAACTGCCGGCTTATCCCTTAAAACGGCTCTTATTTTATCAGCAAGTTCTTTTGGCGTAAAAGACTCGGAAATATAAAGACCATCCACAGGGCTTTTAACCTTAAATCCCGAAGCCACAACCGGCGTTTTGCACGAAAGCGCTTCTAAAACTACTTTAGGCAAACCTTCATAAAGGGAAGGCAAAACAAAAACCGCGCATTTTTGGTAATAAGGCAAAAGTTCGGTATATGGTACATACCCTTTGAAATTAACGCGACTCCCTACTTTTTCGTTTTTGGCAAGCTCCTTAAGCTCGTTTATGTAGGAATCAGCTCCTCTGCCAACAAAGGTGGCTTTAAAACCTTTTAGATACTTTAGGCTTTTGATTACTACATCGGGGCTTTTGCGGGAATCCACCATACCAACAAACAAAATTTCTTTCTCCCTTTTTATTTTAGGATTATCCTTAAAAATGGAGGTGTTAACTCCGCTTTCAACTAAAAAGCATTTGTCTTTATTGGCATTGTAGAATTCACAAGCCTCCTTTATTAAATCTTTGCTAACAAATATGCAGGCATCCGCCGACTTAACGGCGAGACGGTCGGATAATTTATGCAAAGGGTACTCCACAAACTTTGTAAAAAAATCCAATTTATACCCCCGCGAGGTAAGAAGTTTTTCTCTGCCGGCTCCAGTTATATGAAAATGCGCAACATAGGGGGTTTTGTCTACTCTTCCAAAGATGAGTTTGTATAAATTAAACCACAGCATAATATGCCCATGTCCATGCATTATATTAATTTTTCTAAATATTTTTAATATCAAATAATAGGGAATAACAAACAGGGAAGTGGTAAGAAAAGGTCCTATCTTTTTTATGGCGCGGGGGATATTATAAACAATAAGCTTTCCATTGTCGTCGGTTTTTTTAAACTCTCTATTAATAAACTTTCTACCGCCAAGACCTCCAGTTAAAGCTATTACCTTATTGCCCAAAGCAATTTGAGCTTTGGAAAGCTCAAAAGGGGCCGGCGCCAATCCGTCCCATGGCGGGGGCCAGTCATACACAACGCGGAGGATTTTATAAGGTATCATATTGAACCATTTTATCACACCCTCTCAGCAAAGGTTGAGGTATTTTTCCACCATTGCTTCTTGACTGTAACTTTTAGCCGCCCTAATGTAGGCGTTTTGAGCTATGTTTTTTCCAAAAGGAGGATTACTATAAAATTTCTTTATGGCTAAAACTAAACTTTGGACATTTCTCGGCGCTATTAAAATCCCCGTTTTGTCATCTTCAATAACGCTTGGAATTCCGCCAATGCGAGAGGCGATAATAGGAACACGCGAAAACATAGCCTCCGCTAAAACCATAGGAAACCCTTCCTGTCGAACGCTTGGATAAACAAAAACATCCGCTTTTTGGTAATATCTCGTAACCTCTGTATTCTCTACTTCCCCCACATAATTAACGACATCTTTAATTTTTAATTCATTTGTTAAAATCTTAAATCTATCCAAATCCTTGCCCCCACCAACCACATACAAAAAAATACCACATATATCGTTTTTAACAATCGCAAGCGCTTTTAACAATTCCCCGATACCCTTTTCTTCCACCACTCTCCCAACATACAAAAGCGCGAAAGAGTGTTTTGTATTTTCAATTTTGAGTTTTGAGTTTTGAGTTTTGAACTTTCCTTCGTCCACTCCATTATCTATAACAACCGCTTTGCTCTTAATAAACGGGTATTCTTTAATCAAGTTTGTTGATAAAATATCGCTTACGCAAACAACTTTATCGGCATTTCTAAAAATCTGTAAGTCGTCGTAATATCCGCTGACCACCATAGAAATATCTTTAAAGATAAATCGCGCCATATTTCTTAAACTTTTTATGGACTTTACGCGCGTTTTTAATTCGCCCAAAGCGGTGCCATGGCAAATAGCTATTTTTTTGCCGTTTGAAACTTTTGGAAAAACCGCTTTGCCGGCACTGCTTTGGCTTATTACTACATCAAATTTATATTCTTTATTAAGCTTACTGAATTTATTAACACTGTCTTCCCACCATTTCTTGCTATAAACACCTGCCGGCGCATCTGTAAAGACATACTGCACCCCTTCTTCCTTCGCTCCGCCTTCAAGGTGGGACGGGGTTGAGGTTGATATTACAACAACCTTATGTCCCTTCTTAACAAAACCTTCGCATAAAGTTTTGTTTTGGGTTTCAAGACCCCCAGACTTATTATGAAATGTTGTGGAACGAATTAGAACACAGATGGTCATAATATACAAAGTCAAAAATGAAAGTTAGAGGTTAGAGTTCCTGTTTTTTAAATTCCTGCCTTTATCCACTAACTCGTCAAACAAAAACTCTAACTTCCCAGTCTGTTTTTTGGCGTCAAAATTTCTCTCCGCTAGTTCCCTGCAATTTTTACTCATCCGCTCATATTTTTTAGAGTCGCATAAAAGCGTTAGAACATTTTCCGCTAAATCATTTTCGTCCCTTTCGGCGCAAATATAACCGGTATAACCAGGGATAACTGTTTCGGAACCTGACTCATAAGTTGCTATGCAGGGAAGACCAGAAGCTATAGATTCCATTAAGGTTACATTAACCCAACCCTCAATATCCCCATCTTTAGCAACAACCGAAGGATTCAAAAACATGTGGGCTTCGTCAAGCTTCTTCACAAGAACCTCATCTGGAGTAAACCCTAAAAGTTTTACCCTGTCCCCTACCCCCAATTTGTCAACCAAAGCCTGCAAGCTTTCAAGTAAAGGACCCTTTCCCATAATGTCGTATGTGGCTTTTGGATACTTTTTCAAAATCTGCGGCATAGCTTTTATCGCGTATTCAACACCTTTTTTCTCGACTAGACGATTGACGGTAACAAATTTTATTTCCCCATTTTCCGGCAAGTTCCTCTGTTTAAACTTAAAATGAGAAAGGTTAATTCCACCCGGAATGCTATATACCTTTTCTTCAGGCGCGCCAAGAACTGCTATTAAATAAGCGCGGGATTTTGCCGAAAAAGTTAAGAAAGCGTCGCCTTTTTCCCATAATCTTTTATACCCATCCTGCCAATAATTCTTTCGGGACAAAAGAGGGATATGCAATTTGTTACTACCGGACTCTCCAAGCTCAACTGCGAGTTTGTTATAATCCAAATCTATTCCATAAAAATATGTGACCAGAGGAATATTAAGCTTTTCTCTTAAAGGAGTTGCGTAAACACCAATCTGACCAAAATGCGCAAGGACTATGTCCGGTTTGGCCTTGGAAAGACCCACCAAATACTTTCTCTCGGAGGCGGTATTTCTA
>PCQY01000021.1 GCA_002770755.1 candidate division WWE3 bacterium CG23_combo_of_CG06-09_8_20_14_all_40_14 | reverse complement strand
GTCTTACTGAGTTAAAGTATATCAAATAATCAATAAGTTTGCTGTTAAAGGTGCCTACATCTTCTATAGTACTATACCCTTAACCTAACCACCCTTTTGACTTTTCCTTACTGGTGCCGAGGGTCGGAATCGAACCGACATAACTTGTTTTTCAGACAAGCGCCGTGACCGCCTTGGCTACCTCGGCTTGTTAGTTAAGGAGTAAAACTCCTTGAGCGAGGGACGGGAGTTGAACCCGCGACCTTCTCCTTGGCAAGGAGACATTCTGCCACTGAACTACCCTCGCTTTTTGGTGGGCGAGGAGAGACTTGAACTCTCACCTCTGTTTAAAGAGATTGGATTTTAAGTCCAACGCGTCTGCCAATTCCGCCACCCGCCCAAGCAATACCTTACTACTTTACACATTTTACCAGCCTTCGGCTGGATTTTCTAACTCGCTTCGCTCGTTAGCGCTCACGATGACCGTAATCTAAAGCCAACGCGTCCGCCAATTCTGCGAAATTTATCAGTTATTTTTTAGTTACACTTAATTTTAATTCTTTTAACTGCTGATTGTCTACATCAGAGGGGGCATCCATTACAGCTGTTCTTCCGCTTGAGTTTGTAGGAAAGGCAATTACTTCACGAAGGCTAGGTTCATTAAAAACTATCATCAAAAATCTATCAATGCCGGGCGCTATTCCGCCGTGCGGAGGAACGCCATATTTAAAAGCTTCTAGCAAATGCCCAAACTTTGCCTCAATATCTCTCTTTTTATGCCCCATTATTTCAAAAATCTTTGTTTGTATTTCGGGGTCGGTAATTCTAATACTGCCGCCTCCAATTTCGTAGCCGTTAAGAACAAAATCGTATTGGAGCGCTTTCAAACTTTCTATATCTTTACCCGCCAACAAATTTGGAACTGCCCCCTCTTTTGGAGCGGTAAAAGGGTGATGCATGGAATCCCAGCGATTTTCGCTTTCCTTCCATTCAAACAACGGAAAATCCACTACAAAACAAAAAGCCAGTTCGTTCGGATTGTTTTTATCTTTTCTTAAATCCGGCTTATCCGTTTTGTATTTTTTCATAACCTCATCGTAGGAAAGGTGTGGAAACTTATCAAAGGTAAGTTTTTTCTCGGGAAAGAATTTTTTGATAATGGATTTATACAATTCCTCTGTTAACAACAAAATTTCTTCTCTGGTTGGAAAAGAAAGTTCAATATCAAGCTGGGTAAATTCCCCATAAGCGCGGTCCGCCCGCGGGTCCTCGTCCCTAAAACAACGCGCTATTTGGTAGTATTTTTCAAACCCAGCCACCATTAAAAGTTGTTTGTACTGTTGCGGAGACTGCGGAAGCGCGTAAAAATTCCCCGGCCGCAACCTTGAGGGAACAATAAAGTCGCGCGCGCCTTCAGGGGTAGCTTTGGTTAGAATAGGTGTTTCTATTTCCACAAAATCATTTTTATCTAGAAAATCCCGAATAAATTTTATTATCTTATGACGCATTCGCAAGTTGCGCGTTAATCTTGGACGGCGCAAATCCAAATAACGATATTTTAGACGCAGTTCCTCGTTCACCTCCATACCCAAAGAGTCAATCTCAAAAGGTGTATCCTCCGCAACAGCTAATATATTTAGGGTCTTAACCTCAATTTCAACTTTGCCGGTAGGAATATCAGGGTTAATCATATCCTCGGGGCGTTTCTTTACAGCACCAACCACCTCTAACACCCATTCTCTACGGATGTCTTTAACTTTTTCTGAGTTAACAAAAACGGTTTGGGCAATGCCTGTTCTATCGCGCAGGTCAATGAAAGTTATTTTTCCATGGTCGCGGCGGGCATTTACCCAGCCCTTTAACAAAACTTCCTGCCCTATTTTTTGCGGGGCTTGGCTGATTAATGTTCTTTGCATAATTTGCATTATACACATTTTATAAATCTTGTGCTATGAGAGTTTTATCGGGGTTTCTTGGGAGTTTCTTGGGGGTCTGACCCTAAAAGGGTCAGACCCCTAAAAAATACCCCTAAAATACTAAAAATTATAGTTTTCATCGTCTCTACAGCTTCAGCAAAATACGAGCTGGGGAGCAGGGATTTGAACCCCAATACCCACCTCCAAAGGGTGGTGTCCTACCATTAGACGACTCCCCAATACAATATGGCGAAACGCTCGGGAAACCAGAATTTTTTTCGCCGACAGAATTTGTGCCAACGAAGTTGGCCCAACGAAGTTGGCGCGCCGCCTAAACTTTAATACTATCTTATCAGATTTTTAAAATATTGACAATGAAATGTTATGGGTGTATATTCATAATGGATGGTGAGTAAGGGTTGATATATCTATTAAAATTAAGAAAGGAGGTGAAAAAAATTATGCCAAAATTAGATGGAACTGGTCCAATGGGACAAGGTGCAGGAACTGGCCGAGGAATGGGTCCTTGCGTAGGCGGTATGAGGCGCGGATGGGGTTGCTGGGGCGGATATGGCTACGGATTCAGGAGATTTATTTCTCCTAAAAACGAGTTAGCCGCTTTAGAAGACGAAGAAAAGATGCTTGAAGAAGAATTGACGGCAGTCAAAGAAGAAAAAGCAGCCTTAAAAGACCAGCAAAAATAAAAGAAGGCGCGGGAACCGGCCTCTTTGCAAAAAAGGGGCCGGGTGGCCTTCTTTCAGTAAAAAATTTATCATAAAATATAGAAAGAATCAATTTATGCCAAGACCTAGACTTTGTAGAAAAATAGACTTCAATCCGAATATAACTTATTTCAAACCCCAAGGTGTGCCGATGAGGGAGCTTGAAATCGTGGAACTTACCACCGAGGAAATGGAAGCATATCGTTTACGTCACATTAACGATTTGGAACAACAGAAGGCGGCGGATAAAATGCACACTTCGCAAAGCACATATCAAAGGATTTTATATTCGGCTTATAAAAAAATCGCCGATGCTTTGATAAATGGAAAAGCGATAAAAATTATAAAGGAATAGCGTTGTTATGCTTACATCATCATTTTAGATCGGGTATACTATAATTATCAAGTGCTTTTATAAAACCTACCACTAAACAATCAACACTTTTGAAGAATAAAGAAATTAAAATCGCTCGGAGATATCAACCGAACGCCGATGTTATTTTGTTTGAAGGCTACCGCTTGGATTTGATGAAATCTCTACCGAACAGGTCTGTAAAACTTGTCCATAGTTTTTCGCATATTATTGCTTAAAATTAGACAAAATCGCTTTTGCCATGTACGGCAAAATTTCGTTGGAGGCGACTAATTCAATATGGTGGTGTTTGCTGGAAAAAGTTGGAACTCATTTCCGAGAAAACCCCGACTAATTGCCGCCCGCAGGGAGGCAACCCCGCCCAGATTTTTTTTCGGCGGAAAATTACAAAAAGGGTGGCGGGTAGGATTTGTATTAACTTAACTTATCTTTGTTTGCAAAACAACTTTTTTTCCGCCTGGCTCAATTTTAACTTCTAAAATATCGGCTTCAGAAATTTTATATTCCTTGGAAAACTCCTTTTTTATCTTTTGTGTTAATGTCGTTTTATTCTTTTCAGAAGTATAAAAGCAAAGGCGATTACTTTCCCATTGTGCATTAACCTCACTTAAACTATTGTCTGTGCTTTGTTTATCCCCCGATCTATCTGTGTAAGTGAACGGATCATCTAATTCTATAGAAAATAAACTTTTTTTGTAAGCGAAATATTTTAGACAAACATTCGCTGCGATTGAATCAAATCCACCTTTTGGGTACTGAACATTGCTTGGTATTGGAAATTGATTGGGATATCTTTCGGCTTGGTCGTAAGGCGAGGGATGAGCTACATCGCTATAAGAGGACCTATCATCCCACATTTTCAAAATTTCTTTCTTTTCTTCATCTGTAAGATTGATTTTCTTTGTCGCTTCTTCCAATCTTTGCTTAAATTCTTTTTTCTTTGACAAAGAGTTTACAATAATTTCAATGGACTTAAAATGATCAAGCGCGATTTTCTCTGGACTATCCAAAATGAAGTGCCCGATTGATGAACGATATAGATATTTAGTAGCACATTCTAATATAACATCATGAAAATTAAAAATATCTTCCAGAAATTTTTGGGTATTTTTATCTCGCCATTTTTTTAATTCCGGTCTATTTGGTAAATAAATATGTCCACTTTCTAACTTCAAGTCGGCGTTTGCTTCATCGCCACTTGTATTGAGAGAATAAATTTTATTTACCTGATAAAGATACGGCAATAAACCGAAATGTTCTCTATTAAATTTTCTCTTTGCATCTTCTACATAAACTATTGAAAGAAACCTACACAATCTATCAATTGTTCTAATTGCACCTCCTAATGCGGCTCTTGGCTCGCGTTCGCTAATATCGCAGATGACCACATATTTTGATTTAATTCTGATAGGATCAATATAAGGCAAAGAGGTAGCGTAAGTTTTGTAATATTTAGTATCACGAATTTCTGAAAAAACGCTTTGAATGGGGGAAAATTTTCTCTTCTTTTGCTCCGCAAAAGTCATTTTTCTAATTTCGCAACCAAAAAAATTTCCTTCGGGAATTATTTCGCTGATAATCAAAGCACAAATCCTATAGTTTGGTTCATCTCTGTGCATAAGATTTTAGGGAATTCTTTCATATAATCCTTACCTCAAAATTGTTAGTTTTTGCCTCTTTTTTCAAGAACTCCAAATCCTTTTTCTGTGTAGCGCGCAACTGCGCCGGATTAAAATGATTTTCAATGGTTAGTTTCAAAACAGGTTTTGCGTTGTAATTTTTGCCGTCAATTTTTACATCTTCCAAATTTGTAAATAAAATCATTTTGATAAGTCCGTCCTTGATGTCCTCGATTGAAGGTAGCGCGCCGCAGCTATGTTTTCCTTCAATCAAATAAACATCTTTACCTCTCACTTCTATTTCATCTGATGTGAAGTAATAGAAACCGCCGAGATAATTTTGGATTGTTACGATTCCTTTTACACCGGAAAGATGTTCCTTTGGTTGTATGGTTACGCCTTCTCGCCTCTGTGCCATTTCTGCTAATTGGCGAGATAAATTCATGAATTCTTCTTTGTCCCCTTGTAACTGTTTAATCCTTCTCTCGACGGTTGTTCGCGAGTGCATTTCAACCCTTGTTTTCTTTGAAATTTTTTCGTAATTTTCCAATGCTTTCTGTCCATAGCTACCGATTTTATCAACTTGGGATAAGTTCCAATGTAATGCGTCAGATTGATATGAAAGAATTTCGTTGATTTTCTGTTTTATATATTTTGTATCAAAACGCTGGCTTGTGATTTTGTGCCGGTAGCGCGTGCTTCGTTCTGCGATAGACACCAAGTAAGCTCATCAATGACACCGTGTCCCATTGAAGAAAATCTCTATCGCCTTGTTTACCTTCGTCTTTTACAACTGGAATGATTGTAATTTTCTTCCCGGAAAAATTAAGTGTGTTATATACTCTTGCGTAGGGATAAGAACGAGTGCGTTTTGCGGAAACCCACCAACTCATTGCCACCTTATTTTCTTTATCAACATCCAAAATAAAGACGGCGTTCTTCGCAAGCGCATTTCCTAAATCTCTGAAAGCGTAAGTTTTTAGCTTCGCGCAAAGAAATGGTTTGTATTTAATCCCTGTGATTTTAGCGGATAGGTCCATATTTTTCTTGTTTTCTTGTAATAAGCTCAAATGTGTCATTTTTATCGCTTAACAAACTATCCTGCCCATCATCCTGCCCATCGCCAAAACCTAATTTTTTCTTAATGACTGGCAGGAGAGATTTTTTTATTTCAAAACCAACGCTATTTCTTCCTAATTCGCGAGCTTTTTTCATTGTTGTACCGCTTCCAGCGAATGGATCTAAAACTACCTCGTCTTTATAAGAAAAAAGTTTAATCGCACGATATGGCAATTCTTCGGGAAAAGCCGCGATGTCTTTTTCTAACGGCGAGCCAGGCATTACATTATTCATTGCCCAAAGCGTCATATACCATTTATTTGTTTGGATTTCTTTTGTGTCCACTTTAGATTTTGCCCGCACTTCTTTAGAAATTGAGTGATAGTCAAATTTACCTTTTTGAAAAATAATAATGCTTTCAAGCAGATTATCGGGATAAAAATACATAGGATAGGGATTTTGCAAAATTACTCCGCTTCGCCGGCTAATTCTTAAATAGCCGTCCGGTTTTTTCCAAATAATTCTGTCCCTATATCTAAAACCTGCTTCTTGAAAAATTTTCGTTGCGTCGGCAACAATAGGAAACTTCTCGCCGTCAATAAGCATGTCGTCTATGTTCAGAACAGCAATTCTGCCGTCTTGCAAAACGCGATGTGTTTCTTGGGCGAATTTTCTTAACACACCAAGATATTGCCCGTAGTCCTTGAAAAGCCCTTTATAGTCAAAAGGCGCGTTGAAATAAGGCGGCGAAGTAACCATCAAATGGACGCTTCCGTTAGGAAGCTCTTCCATACTCATACAGTTTCCAAGAATAAGTTTGTGATTTGTAGCCATAATTTATTGAATTATATCCTCAACTGAAACATCTAATGCCTTGGCGATTTTTTGTAATGTCTCAAATGTTGGATTTTGATTAACGCCGGACTCAACTTTTACAATAGTATTCAAGGACAAATCAGCAAGTCGGGCTATCTTTTCCAATGAATAGCCCTTTTCCGTTCTAATTTTTTTGATATTAACACCGATCTTATTGCTTGCCATTTGATTTTATTATAATATATAAAGTATAATCTAAATATAGTTATCTTTCAACTTTAATGATAACAAGTATCCAAAAGTTAGGCAAGCAAAAAGGGAGTTCCTTTGTGTCGCCCGCGTTGGGCGGTGTGGGACAAGGGCGACTAAATACAAA